>CAZZWN010000122.1:0-10292 GCA_964657765.1 uncultured Acetobacteraceae bacterium | reverse complement strand
TCGATCGCCTTCATCCTCGGGCTGCTGCCGCTGGTGACGGCGAACGGCGCGGCGCAGGTCAGCCGCCGCGCGGTCGGCACCCCGGTGTTCGCCGGCATGATCGCCGCCAGCACGCTCGGCATCTTCCTGATCCCGATGCTGTATGTCACTTTCCAGGGCATGCGGGAGGCGACGAAGCGCCGGTTCGGCAGGAAGTCCGGGAAGGAATTGGAGCGCGTAAGCTAGGCCTCCCCTTGGCCTTTCGCGCGCCGACCGTAATTTATCAGACAGACTTAACGTGATTTAGGGAACGTGAGCATGACAAAGTTCGGCATGGCCCAACCAGTACGACGCGTCGAGGACCCGCGCCTGCTCATCGGCAACGGGCGCTACACGGACGATATCACTGTGGCGAACGCGACCGTCGGCGTCGTGCTGCGTAGCCCGCATGCGGCGGCGCGCATCCTGTCGATCGACACGTCGATGGCGGCGGGACTGGATGGCGTGCTGGGGATCTTCACCGCCAAGGACCTGATCGCGGACGGCATCGGCGGCCTGCCCTGCGTCGTTCCGCTGAAGAACCGCGACGGCTCCGGACGCGCCGAGGTGCCGCATCCCGTGCTGGCCGATGGCGAGGTGCGCCATGTCGGCGACCCCGTCGCCTTCATCGTGGCGGAGACCCAACAGGCGGCCAAGGACGCCGCCGAGGCGGTCATGGTCGACTACGACGTGCTGCCCTGCTGCACCGACCTCGGCGCGACGCTCGATGCGGACGCGCCCGCGGTGTGGGCGCAGGCGCCCGGCAACGTGTGCTTCGATTGGGAGACCGGGGACAAGGCGCGTACCGAGGCCCTGTTCGCCGAAGCCGCACACGTGACCCGGCTCACGGTCGTGAACAACCGCGTCGTCGTGTCCTCCATGGAGGCACGGGCGGCGGTGGCCGACTACGACGCGGCGTCCGACCGCTGGACGCTGTATACCAACACGCAGGGCGGCTGGACGGTCAAGTCCATGCTGGCGCAGGCGGTGTTCCATGTGCCGGAGGATCGGTTCCGCGTCGTGACGCCGGACGTGGGCGGCGGCTTCGGCATGAAGCTGTTCACCTATGCCGAGCACGCGCTGACCTGCTACGCAGCCCGGCGCCTGGGCCGGCCGGTGCGCTGGATCAGCGAGCGGAGCGAGGCGTTCCTGTCCGACACGCATGGCCGCGACAACATCACCCAAGGTGAGATCGCGCTCGACAAGGACGGGCATTTCCTGGCGCTGCGGACCCGCAACGTCGCCAACATGGGCGCCTATTTGTCCAACTTCGCCCCGTTCATCCCGACCATGGCGGGCACCAAGGTGCTGGCGAGCGTCTATAACTTCCAGGCGATCTACGCGAACGTGGTCGGCGCATTCACCCACACCGTCCCGGTCGACGCCTATCGCGGCGCTGGCCGGCCGGAGAGCAACTACGTGGTCGAGCGGCTGATCGACGCCGCCGCCGCCGAAGTCGGGATGGACCGCATCGAGATACGCCGGCGCAACATGGTGAAGCCCGGCGCCATGCCATACCTGACGGCGATGAACCAGACCTACGACAGCGGCGATTTCCAGAAGGTGCTCGATGCGGCGCTGGAAAAGATCGACTGGGCCGGTTTCGAGGGACGCCGGGCCAGCAGCGCGCGGCGTGGGATGAAGCGCGGCATCGGCATGTCCTACTACCTCGAGGCGACGGGGGGCGCGCCGACCGAGCGGGCCGAGATACGCTTTGCCGAGGACGGCTATGTCGACGTGTTCGTGGGCACGCAGAGCACCGGCCAGGGCCATGAGACCGCCTATGTGCAGCTTACGGTCGACCAGCTCGGCATCGATGGCGACAAGGTCCGCATCAGGCAGGGCGACACCGACGCCATTCCGGTGGGCGGCGGCACCGGCGGCGCGCGCAGCCTGTATTCCGAAGGTCAGGCCATCCTGGTCACGGCGGCGAGCGTGATCGAGAAGGGCAAGCAGGCGGCCTCGGAGGCGCTCGAAGCGGCCGTGGCGGATATCGAGTTCTCGGCCGGGCGGTTCAGCGTGACCGGGACCGACCGCGGGATGGACATCATGGAGCTCGCGGCTTCGCAGCGCGCCCGTGTTGCCGGCGGCCAGGAGGCGACGACGCTCGATGCCGCCGAGGTCGCCAAGATCGACGTGCACACCTTCCCGAACGGCTGCCACATGGCCGAGGTCGAGGTCGATCCCGATACCGGCATGATCGCCGTGTTGCGCTACATCGTCTGCGACGACGTGGGCAAGGCGGTGAACCCGATGATCGTGCGCGGCCAGGTGCATGGCGGCGTCGCGCAGGGCTTCGGCCAGGCGGTGATGGAGCGGACGGCATATGATCCGCAGTCCGGCCAGTTGCTGTCGGGCAGCTTCATGGATTACGCCCTGCCCCGCGCGGCCGACCTGCCGGACATCGAGGTCGACCTGATCGAGGTGCCTTGCCTGAGCAACCCGCTTGGGGTCAAGGGTGCAGGCGAAGCAGGCGCGGTCGGCAGCCCGCCCGCGGTGATCAACGCCATCGTCGACGCACTGGCCTCTGCCGGGGTAAAGAGCATCGACATGCCGGCGACGCCGGAGAAGGTGTGGAAGGCCATCCATATGGGCCAGGCAGCGTAAGGGACTGCTGCCCGGCTGACGGCCCGAGGTTCGCCTCGGGCCGTTCATGCCTTGTCCACGGCCCCATCTTGTCACACCCCCATCTTGTCACACCGGTGAAACCTCTCTCCTTGACGGCAACCTCGCGGACATGTCCGCGTTCTGCCCAATCATCAAAGGAGAGACGGCCATGGCTGTTACCGACACCTTCAACGACGCTGCGCAGGACGCAAAGGAGCAGATCGCCCAGCTCCGCGCCCAGGTGCAGACGCTTATGGCCGAGCGGGTGACCCCGGCGCTGGCGAATGCGGCCGGCTCGGCCGAAGAGTATGCTCGGCAAGCCAGGGATTTGGCATCCGACCAGACGGAAATGCTGTCGGAACAGGTTCGCGAGTCGCCGATCGTCGCCATCCTGATTGCGGCCGGCGCGGGCTATCTGCTCGGCCGCATCGCGCGCTAGTTCGATGCGGACGGTTGATCTCGCCAAGATTGCGGCCTCAGCCGAGGCGTTGCGTCTCCGCCGCATCGCGGTGCGGCAGGGCAAGCGCGGAGCCTATGGCGCCGCGGCCGCGGTGTTCGGCATTGCGGTGTTCGTGTTGCTGCATGTCGTCGCCTATAACGCGATGGTCCCGAACGTCTCGCCGCTGGTTGCGAGCGCCATCCTGCTCGGTTTCGACCTGGTCGTCGCCGCCGTGCTCGGCTACCTGGCCATCAGCAACAAGCCCGATGCGATCGAGGACGAGGCGAAGATAATTCGTCAGCAGGCGATCGTGGAGATGCGCCGGTCGGTGACGACCATGGCGCTGGCCGGCGAGGTTGCGGGGATGATGGTGCGCCGGCAACGGAATGTGACCGTGGTGAAGCCGCGCGGAACCGTGGGCTTGGCTGGTGAGCTCGCGGCTCGGCTGCTGGCGCGAAAGTAGCAATTCGCTTATAGGCCGGGTGCGCCACCTAAGGGCATCCGGCCTATGTCTTCCGCACCTGAAGCAACCGTCCTAGCCAGCACCCAGGGGCGCATCGGCCGGCTTACGCTGAACCGGCCGCAGGCGTTGAACGCGGTCGACCGGAGTATGCTCCGGACCATCCATCAAGCGCTCGACGCCTGGAGCCATGACCCGGCGGTTCATGCCGTCGTGATCGAGGGTGCCGGCGGGCGGGCATTCTGCGCTGGTGGGGATATCCGCTGGTTGCGAGAGATGACGCTCTCGGGGCACCACGCCGACACCGAGGCGTTCTTTGCCGAGGAATACGCGCTCAACCTGGCGATCGCGCGGTATCCCAAGCCGTTCGTCGCACTCATCGACGGCGTGTGCATGGGCGGCGGCATCGGGCTGTCGGTGCATGGCGGCGTCCGGGTGGTGAGCGATGCTGCGACGCTCGCGATGCCAGAGACCAGCATCGGCTTTTTCCCCGACGTCGGCGCGAGCTATATCCTTCCGCGGCTGCGAGCCGGGTTCGGCATGTTCTTAGCGCTGACGGGCGCCCGGGCAAACGCTGCCGATGCGATGTTCCTGGGATTGGCGACGCACTACGTCGAGCCTGAGCGCTTCGGCACGTTGGCGGACGAAATTGCGGAGCATGGCTTGGCGGCGGTGGGCCTGGCTGCCGTCCCCTCGCCGCCGAGCGCAATGGCCTCGCTGGTCGACGCCGTGCATTGCTTCGAGGCCGGCAGCGTGGCCGCGATCATCGAGGGCCTGGCCGCGTTGGATAGCGATTGGGCACGCGGCACCCTGGGCGTACTGCGGACGATGTCTCCCAGCGCCGTGCTCTGGTCGTTCGAGCTGATGCGGCGCGGCGGCCGCCAGACCCTGGAGCAGTGCTTGGCGACCGAGTTGGCACTGAGCGGGCCCATCAGCCGCCACCCGGACTTGCAGGAAGGCGTGCGTGCGATGGTCGTGGACAAGGACCGAACGCCGCATTGGTCTCCGGCGCGGATTGAGGACGTGGATAGCGGTATGATCGCCGGGCTGTTCTCGGGCTGATTTCGGGGCGGCTACTGCAGGCGTCGGATCAGGGCTTGGGTGAAGCTCGTTGTCGACGCCGTGCCGCCCAGGTCCTTGGTCCGGACATTGTCGATATTCAGCACTGCGACGATTGCATCCTCCAGCCGGGTCCGGAGGTCGCGCCGGCCGACATGGTCGAGCATCAGCCCGGCTGCCAGCAGCAACGAGGTCGGATTGGCGACGCCCTTGCCGGCGATGTCCGGCGCGGAGCCGTGGACGGCCTCGAAAATCGCCGCCTTATCGCCGATATTCGCCCCCGGCGCCATGCCGAGGCCGCCCACCAGCCCGGCTGCGAGATCGGAAAGGATGTCGCCGAACAAATTCGTCGTGACGATCACGTCGAACTGCCACGGGTTGAGCACGAGCTGCATCGCACAGGCATCCACGATGCGGTCGTCCATGGCGATCCGCCCGGCATAGCCCTTGGCGACCTCATGCGCCTCTTCGAGGAAGATGCCGGTGAGTGCCTTGAGCACGTTCGCCTTATGGACCACGGTAACCTTCTTGCGCCCATTTCGCAGGGCGTATTCGAAGGCATAGGTGAGGATGCGGCGCGAGCCGTCCCTCGTATTGACGCCCGACGAGATCGCCACGGCGTGGGGGTCGCCGCCGATCGGGATGTAATGCTCGAAGGCGACGTAAAGGCCTTCGAG
This sequence comes from uncultured Acetobacteraceae bacterium, assembly GCA_964657765.1. Lineage (GTDB taxonomy): Bacteria > Pseudomonadota > Alphaproteobacteria > Acetobacterales > Acetobacteraceae > CAHJXG01. The sequence goes on along the minus strand of CAZZWN010000122.1, from coordinate 5,032 downwards.
GTTTTCGCGTACGATAACGAGGTCGATATCGGCGAAGCGGCCGCCGGGGACCAGCGTGCGCGCGGGTCGGACATTGGCGTAGAGATGGAATTCCTCCCGCAGGCGGACGTTCACCGAGCGGAAACCGCCGCCAACCGGGGTCGTGAGCGGACCTTTCAAAGCCAGTCTGGTGCGCCGTATGCTGTCCAGCGTCGCACTCGGCAGTGGATCGCCATGGGTGGCGACCGCCGACATGCCACCCTCCTGCCGATCCCATGCGAATGGAGCGCCGAGCGCGTCCAGGGTGGCGACGACGGCGTCGACGATCTCGGGACCGATGCCGTCGCCGGCAATCAAGGTTGCGGGGATAAAGGTCGCGGCGGGTTCGGGGGCCATGCTGTCTCCTTATGGCCCGGCTTACGCACGTTCCAGAAGAATATCAATTGCCGTGGTGATCCCTTACAGCGGCACCGGCGAGGGCGCGGGGCAACCCTGCCGGGCCAGGAAATCCACGATCGTCAGCCCGATCAGGAGGACGAGCCAAGACTTTCCCCGCCGCCGCCAGCAAGTCGCTGGCCGTGACCCGAGCGGCCGTGCTGCCGGAAGAACCCCATTTGCTATTCGGGCATCTCACAGCTTGATCAGTGGTGATCCTACGAAGGACTCCCTGCGAAAGAACATTGCATACCAACAAACGTCTCAACCGTTGTCGGCCAGGTTCTCCCGCAGCGTCCGGCCATGATATTCGCGGCGGAACCGCCCGCGCCGTTGCAGTTCCGGCACCAGCAGGTCGACGATGCCGGTCAGGTCGCGGTGCAGCGAGACGGTATGGCCCAACATGAATCCGCCGCGCTCGCCGGTCTGGACAAACGCATCCTCGAGCGCGTCCGCCATTTGCTGGCCGGTGCCGGCGATCGTCTTGTCGTATGCGGTCGCGAAGCGGGCGCCATACTCGAAGAACTCCTCCCGGGTCATCTCGGCGTCCGGGCCGAGCGTGTGAGCGAGGTCGAACAGTATCCCCATCGGCGACCCGTGCTTCGCCACGATATCGGCCTGCAGCTCGCGGGTAGTGAACCGCGCCGGCACCGTCGAAAGGTCGTATCCCGTGTTGTACGACAGGAAGGCGCCGATCGCCTCGGGCGGGATCGCGGTCAGCAGGCTTTCTTTGCGGGCGATCGCCTCGCGCTCCGTTTCGGCGACGACGATCGGGGTCTGCCAGAGGATGCCGACGCCGGCCGGGTCGCGGCCGAGTTCGACCAGCGCCTGATCCAGTGCCGCCCGGTGCTTGACCTGTGCGTCGAGCGCCATGTCCGGTCCGAACACGGTGTCCGCGACATAGGCCGAGGCGCGGATGCCGCGCGGCGAGCCGCCTGCCTGGATCAGCACCGGCCGTCCCTGCGGCGAGGGCGGCGTGTTGAGCGGCCCCTCCACCTTGAAGAATTTGCCGACGTGCGACATCGCGTGCACCTTCGCGGGGTCGGCGACCCGGCCGGTCTCGCGGTCCCAGACAACGGCATCCGCTTCGGTCGCGTCCCATAGCTTGCGGCAGACGTCGACGAATTCTTCCATGCGCTCGTAGCGGTCGGCGTGGCCCATGAGCCCGTCATAACCATAATTGGCGAAGTCGGCCGGCCGCGTGGACGCGACCAGATTCATCGCGATCCGCCCACCGGTGATGTGGTCGAGCGAGTTCAACAACCGCGCCGTATAGTACGGGTGCATGAACGACGAGGAGTAGGTCAGGCCGAAACCGATATGCCGGGTCACCCGCGACATCGCCACCGCGTAGGGGCTGAGGTCCTGGCGGGGGAAGTTGATGCCCCACTCGATGGCCGCGTCGCGCGAGCCGCGCCAGGTATCCGGCACGCCGGTGCCGTCGCCGGAGAACAGCATGTCGAGGCAGCCGCGCTCCGCGGTGCGGGCGATCCATTCGAAGACGGCGACGTCGGGAAAGTTTTGCGTGTCCCACGCCCCCGGCAACCGCCAGCGCCCGCCCAGGTGGTTATAGGAGAAGTCGAACCCGAGGTGCATCGGCTTGGGCAAGCGGCGTCTCCTTGCGGTGGTGAGTGAGCGGCGCGGACCGCGATCAGCAAGGCCCGGATCGGCAAGATTGACCGACATTTTCCAGATGCCCGGCCGATCCGTTGCCCTTGCACCATCGATAACCATGGCTGAGTGTGCCTGACAACATCGACAGCAGCACGACTGGCCCGAAATCCTCCTGACCCGCATTCAACCGACTATTTGGACGCCGATACCACCCTCCCGCCCAGCATCGGGACGCACTTCTTCTATCGGCTGCGCGGCGACTTCCGCGGCCAGACGTAGCCGCTTCGCATTCCAAGTCGAGAGACCCTTCGCAGGAGCATCCGCATGAAGCCCGGCCGCGTCGTATTCAGCCAAATGGACGAGGTGCTGTTCGGTCGGCCAGCCGCCGCAGCCGTCGATGAGGAGGTCAGGCGGCTCGACGCGCGCCGGGTCTTCCTGATGGTCAGCGGCACGCTCAAGCGCACGACCGACGAGATCGAAAAAATCCGCGGCACCCTCGGCGATCGCTGTGCCGGGCTGTTCGACCAGATGCCGGCGCACACGCCGCGCCGTGCCGTCATCGCCGCCACCGACGCAGCACGGACTGCCAATGCCGACCTGATCGTCACGGTCGGCGGCGGCTCGATCACCGACGCCGCCAAGGCAGTGCAACTCTGCCTCGCCAACGACATCCGCACGCCTGAAGCACTCGACGAGCTTCGGCCCGTCAAGGGTCCGAACGGAGCGTCTGGGCCACCCCGTTGCGCATCGCCCCAGGTGAGGCAGATCAGCGTGCCGACGACGCTTTCCGCCGGGGAGTTCAGCGCGATCGCCGGCGTGACCGACGAACGCACCCAGCAAAAAGAGCTGTTCCGGCATCCGCAGGTCGTGCCGTGCGCGGTCATCCTCGATCCCGCGATCACCGTCCACACGCCCGAATGGCTATGGCTGTCCACCGGCATACGCGCGGTCGACCACTGCGTGGAGGGGATTTGCTCCAATGAGGCCAATGCGTTCGCCGACGCCCAGGCGCTGCATGGGCTGGCGCTGCTGCACCGCGGCCTGTTGCGGGTCAAGGCGGATCCCATGAACCTGGACGCCCGCCTCGATTGCCAGACGGGTGCATGGCTTTCCATGGGTCCGCTGGCCAGCGGCGTTCCGATGGGTGCGAGCCACGGCATCGGCTACGTGCTGGGGGCAGTGTTCGGCATCCCGCACGGACACACCTCGTGCATCATGCTTCCGGCGGTGATGCGCTGGAACGAGCCGGCGAACGCGGCGCGCCAGAGGCTGGTCTCCGCCGCGATGGGCAGCCCCGGTCAGGCTGCCGGCGATGTGCTGGACGGCTTCATCGCCAGCCTCGGCATGCCGCGCAGCCTCACTGCTGCGAAGATCGGACCGGAAAGCTTCGACCGCATCGCTGTTCAGGCCATGGCCACGCCCTGGGTGCCTCGCAACCCGCGCCCCATCGACGGCCCGGCGCAGGTCCGGGAGATCCTCGATCTGGCGGCGTAGGCTGGGCTGAGTTTCAGGAACCGTCGCGCCAGGCCCGCTCGGCCTTGTCCCAAGCCGCCAGCGGCTGCAGGTCGGGCACCCAGGCCAGCCCGGTCTTCGCGTCCGACGATACCGCTTCCGGGGTGACGATGACGTCGAGCAGCGCCGGACGGTTGGCGAGCGCCCGCTCGATCGCCGGCTTGAGCTGATCCTCCGTCTCGACGCGCTCGGCGTGCATGCCGAACGCCCGCGCCATCGCCGCATGGTCGCTGAACTGCAGCCGGGTGCCGACCACCTTGCCGTGGGTGACGGTCTGGTCGTGCACCTCGATCTGCCAGGCGCCGTTGTTGGCGACGACGATCAACACCGGCGCGTTGTGGCGGACGGCCGTGTCGACCTCGATCGCGTTGAAGCCGAACGCGCCGTCCCCGGTCGCCACGACCACCGGGCGATCGGGGAAGGCGAGGCTCGCCGCGATCCCGTAGGGCACGCCGACGCCGATGCAGCCAAACGAGCCGGGGTCGAGCATCGCCGGCGCGGACAGGCCGATGCGGGCGAAACTCAGGAAATCGCCGCCATCCGTGATGACGATCGCCTCCGGCCCCATCGCGTCCTGCAGCGCCGCAATCACCCGGTTTGGATGCAGGCGGCCATCGCTGCCAAGCGGCGCGGCTGCCATCGAGTGACGCAGCTTGCGCGCCCGCTCCTCGTGGCCTGCACGCAGGCGATCCGCCCAGGCCCGGTCGACCGCAGCGGACCGGTTTCCGGCCGCCTCGACCAGGGCACGCAGCGCCTCGGCTGGGGAGGCGAGCAGTTCGACGGCGCCGCGCCGGTTGTCGCGCAGCTCCGAAGGCACGTCGGCTATGCGGACGAACTGGGCTTGGCCAAAGATCGCCGGGGAGCCGTAGGCGAGTTGGAAGTCGAGCCGGCGTCCGACCGTCAGCACGACGTCGGCGTCGCCCATGACCGCGCCGCGCATCGCACCGACGACGGCGGGGTGCGTGTCCGGCACGAGGCCGCGGCTCTCGCCGGTGTCGAGATAGACGGCGCCGAGCCGGTCCAGCAGCGCCATAAGCTCCGGCCCCGCATTGCGGGCGCCGCGCCCGGAGATGACGAGCACGCGCTGTGCCGACCACAGCAGGTCGACCGCCTCGGCGATCCGGGCCGGGTCGGGGCGCGTGACGGGGCGCGGCTTGGGACGCAGGTGCTCCTCGAGCTGGACCGGCTTCGGCACGACGCTGCGGAGGGTGTCCACCGGGAAATCGATGTAGGATGGCCCCGGCTCGCCGCCCTCGCCGAACGCCCGCGCGATCGCCTCGTCGAGCTCCGCCAGCGCCAGGTTGGGATCGCGAACCGTGCGGGCATACCGCGTGATCGTCCGCACGAGGTGGGTGTGGTCGAGGTCCTGCAGGCCGCCGCGGTTCTCCTGCGGGCCCGGGTTCGTGCCCGAGATGACGAGCACGGAGGCGCGCGAGACGTAGGCGTTGGCGATGCCGGTCTACCAGACCCATTCGAAACACCACTATCTCTC
>CAZZWN010000121.1:0-10312 GCA_964657765.1 uncultured Acetobacteraceae bacterium | reverse complement strand
TGCCGCTGGAGGCCGCGATGGCCGCCGCCGGGGTGTTCGGCCCGGAGCTTGAGGGCCGTGCCGCGGAGCTGACTTATTGGCACCTGTCGGGCGGCTTCGAGCCGGGCAAGGAGACCAAGCTGTTCAAGCACGATCCCGACGAAACCGCGTCGGAGGCGGACGCTGCGCAACGCGCCCTGATTGCGCTGATCGCCGCTTTCGACGATCCCCGCCGCCCCTATCTGTCCCGGCCGCACCCAGGCGCCGCGCCACGGTTCTCCGACTACACCCAGCTCGCCCGCGTCGCGGAGTGGGCCGCGCTGGAGGACGACGAATAGTGACCGATCTCCCGACGACCGCCCGCGCCCGTGCCGAGGCGGAGCAGCGCCAGGCGTCCGATCCCACCATATCCGCCTTCGTCGCCGCGTCGGCCGGCTCCGGCAAGACCAAGCTGCTGACCGACCGCATGCTGCGGCTGATGCTGACCGGGGCGACGCCGTCGCGCATCCAGTGCCTGACCTTCACCAAGGCGGCGGCGGCGGAGATGGCGCTGCGGCTGCAGCATCGGCTGGGCGGCTGGCTGACGATGGACGACGCCGAGTTGGACGCTGACCTGGCGGGGCTGCTGGTGCCGACCGGGGACGACGCCCGGCGCGATGCGCGCGCACTGTTCGCCCAGGTGCTGGACCTGCCCGGCGGCATGCGCATCGGCACCATCCACGCCTTCTGCCAGTCGCTGCTGCGCCGGTTCCCGCTCGAGGCCGCGATCTCGCCGCATTTCCGCCTGGTCGAGGACGCGGACGCACGGACCGCCATGGACCAGGCGCGCGAGGGCGTGCTGGCCGGGTTCCCGGCCGATGCGCTGCTGGAGCTGGCGGGCCTGACCTCGGCGGAGGGCTTCGGCCGGCTGGTGGCGGCGCTCGATGCGAAGCGCGGCACGCTGGCGCCGGCGATGGCCCTGACGGCGCCGCAGCTCATTGCCGCCATGCGGCGCGCGGCGGGCGCCGGGGCAGGGGACGACGCCACGCTGCTGGCCGCCGCCGTGGACTGGCCGGCGCGGGAGAGCGTCGTCGCGGTACAGCGCATCGCCCAGGCGCATGGCTCCCCTGCCGTGCGGGAGAAGGCGGAGCGCCTGCTTGGCTGGCTCAACTTGCCGCCCGAACTGCGGCGGGAGCATTGGGACGAATGGCTCAAGGAGCTGCTCAAGGCCGATGGCGAGCCGCGTGCGCCGAGTGCATTTGCCGCCAAAGTCTTGGACGCAAAGCATCCAGAGATCATTGAGGGAATGGTCGCCGAGCAGGCGCGGGTGCTGGCGGTCGAAGACCAGCGCCGGGCGCTGCGGGTGGCGGCGGTGTCGGCAGCGCTGCTGCAACTGGCCGCGCCGGTGCTGCGGGCCTACGCCGGGCGCAAGGAGGATGCGGGCCTGCTGGACTACGGCGACTTGATCGGCCGCACCTCCGACCTGCTGCGCGACCCCGGCGCCGCCTGGGTCTTGTACAAACTCGACGGCGGCATCGACCATCTGCTGCTGGACGAGGTGCAGGACACCGCGCCGGAGCAGTGGCAGATCGCGCACCGGCTCACGGAGGAGTTCTTCGCCGGCCTGGGCGCGGCTGCGGACGAGGGGCGCAGGCGCACGTTCTTCGCGGTGGGCGATCCGAAGCAGAGCATCTACTCGTTCCAGGGCGCCGATCCCCGGGAGTTCGAACGGTCCCGCGCCGAGATGGCCGCCCGCGTCGGCCCGGCCGAGTGGCGCGACGTGGCGCTCGATGTGTCGTTCCGCTCGACGACGCCGGTGCTGGCCCTGGTGGACGCGGTGTTCGCCGATGCCGATGCGGCGCAGGGCGTGGCCGACGACGGTCCGCTGCACCACTTCGCCGACCGCGCAGGGGCGGCTGGCCGGGTCGAGCTTTGGCCGCTCACGCCGGTGCCGGACGCGCCGATCCCTGAGAAGTGGATGCCGCCGGACAGCAACATGGGTCAGGTCTCGGCGCCGCAGCGGCTGGCGGACGCGCTGGCGGGCTGGATCCATGACGCCCTGCGGGACGGGATGCGGCTCGAAAGCCGGAACCGTCCGCTGGCGCCCGGCGACGTGCTGGTGCTGGTGCGCCGGCGCGACGACTTCGCCAAGTCGCTGGTGCGGGCGCTGAAGGCGCGCGGCGTGCCGGTGGCCGGGCTGGACCGCCTGGTGCTGGACGAGCAGGCGGCGGTGCAGGACATGCTGGCGCTGTGCGACGCGATACTGTTGCCGGAGGACGACCTGGCGGTGGCGTGCGTGCTGACCAGCCCGCTCGGTGGCCTGGCGGACGACGACCTGATGCGGCTGTCGATCGGGCGGCAGGGCACGCTGTGGGACGCGCTGCGCGACCGTGCCGGCGAGCAGGAGGCATGGAGCCAGGCTTGGACGCTGCTGTCCACCCTGCAATCCCGCGCCGACTACGTGACCCCGCACCATCTGATCGCCGAGGCGCTGGGTCCGCTCGGCGGGCGCGCCCGGCTGTTGGCCCGGCTGGGGCCGGACGCTGCCGAGCCGCTCGACGAGCTGCTGAACGCCGCCTTGGCCTATACCGCGCAGCGTGCGCCGTCGTTGCAGGGCTTCGTCCACTGGCTGCGCCGGTCGGGCGCCACGGTGAAGCGCGAGGCCGAGGGTGCCGGCGGCACGGTGCGCGTGATGACGGTACACGGCGCGAAGGGCCTGCAGGCGCCGCTGGTGATCCTGCCCGACACGACCGCGCTGCCGCCCAAGGACGAGCCGTTCGGCTGGCGCGCCGATCCCACGACCGGCGTCATGCTGCCGTTGTGGTCGCCGCGCCGGGAATTTCGCTGTGCGGCGGTGGACCAGGCGCGGTCGGCCGAGCAGGAGTTGAAGGCGAAGGAGTACAATCGGCTGCTGTATGTCGCGCTGACGCGGGCGGAGGACCGGCTGCTGATTTGCGGCTGGGAGACCCGCAAGGGCGTGCCGGAGCAGAGCTGGTATCGCATGGTGCAGCGCGGCTTCCAGGCGCTGGGGGCGGAGACGTCGGCGTTCGACGCGGTGCCGGGTGCGTGGCCGGGCGTTTGCCTGAGCCAAGACAGCGGGCAGACCGCACCGCCAGGTTCGGGCAAAGCGCCCGCCGGCGATCCCGCCGCGCCGTTGCCGGCATGGGCCGGCCGTCCCGGCGATTGGCGGCCGGACCCGCCGCCGCCGGAACCGCCGGTGCCCGTGCCGCTCGCGCCCAGCCGGCCGGACGGCGCGGCGCTCGGTCCGGTGCCGCGTGCCGCCTCGCCGCTGTTGTCGCGCGACGACGCCGGGCATCGCTTCCTGCGCGGCAAGCTGGTGCACACGTTGCTGCAGTACCTTCCGGACCTGCCCGAGGATGCCCGTGCCGACGCCGCTCTGGCGCATTTGAGCTTTGGCGGCTTCGGGCTGACCCGGGCGGAGGTCGACGCGCTCGCCGCGCAGACCTTGGCCGTGCTGGCCCACCCGGAGCTGGCGCCGCTGTTTGGCCCTGGCAGCCGGGCGGAGCAGCCGCTCACTGGCCTCATTGGCGATGTGGTCGTGAGCGGCGTCGTGGACCGCATGGTGGTGCTGCAGGACGAGATCCTGCTTGCCGACTACAAGACCCATCGCGCGGCGCCAATGGACGTTGCGGATACGCCGGTGCGCTACCTGCGTCAGTTGGCCGCCTATCGCGCTGTCCTGCACGGCATCTATCCTGGCCGTCCCGTGCACTGCGCGTTGGTCTGGACCGACCAGGCGACCGTCGTCAGCGTTCCCGGAATGTTGCTGGACGCGCATCAGCCCCGCGCTTGATCCCCACCCGCGAAAACCCCAACTATCGACCTGAATGAATGAGACGTGAACGGGAGAGCAACATGAGTGAGAACACGGTCGCGGTCGGCGACGACACTTTCAAGGCGCAGGTTCTAGACTCGAAGGAGCCGGTACTGGTCGATTTCTGGGCCGAGTGGTGCGGCCCCTGCAAAATGATCGCCCCGGCCTTGGAGGAGATTGCGGCTGAGTATAAGGGTCGCGTGACGGTGGCAAAGGTGAACATCGACGAGAACCCGATGTCGCCCAACGCCTATGGCGTCCGCGGGATTCCGACCATGATCCTGTTCAAGGACGGCAAGCCGGCCGCCACCAAGGTCGGCGCGGCGCCCAAGAGCGAGCTGAAGCAGTGGGTCGCCAGCAACCTGGCCTAGAACCTACAACGCGGCTTCATCCGAGCGGATATTCGTAGCGGATGAAGCCGGTGTGCTTGGCCAGGCGGTCATAGAGCAGCCTCGCCGTCGCGTTGTCGTCCTGGGTCAGCCAATACATACGTGTGCTGGCCGCAGCTCGGGCCCGCCTCGCGACCGCCTCGATAAGCATGCGCGCGATGCCTTGGCCACGTGCGGCCGCATCCACATACAAATCCTGGAGATAGCAGACCGGGGTCAAAGTCCACGTGCTGTCGTGGAACAGGAAGTGAGTGAGGCCGACGACCTGCCCATCGATACGAGCGGCCAGCCCGTGCAATTCCCTGTCCTGCAGCAAGCGAGTCCATGTCCGGTCGAAGACGGCATCGGGCAGGGACGTTTTGTAAAATTCTAGGTATGCGGCCCAAAGCTCGGCCCAGCGTGCCCGATCGTCGGCGCCAAACCCGGTAATCTCGACCGAGCCGGCAATCGTCACGCTCGCTCGCCGCCCTCGGGTCCATAGAACATCACCCAGCAGGCGAAGTCCTCCGAGAACTCCTCGAAACAGTGGACAGTACCCGCTGGCACGAACAGGGCGTCGCCGGGTCCGAACGGCACCCGGTCCTCGCCCTGCACCGGCAGCAACTTGTCGTCGAACGGCGCGCTTTCGGCGGCCCGCATGAACACGCCGGTCCCGGAAGCGATGATATACAGCTCATCCCGGTCATGCGGAGTTTGCGGGTCACGTTGCTTTGGGGCGAACCAGCGCAGTTCCATGCTGCCATGCGAAAGCAACAACGCAGTCGCACGGCCGGCGTCATTGGGCTTAATCCGGGCTTCCGCAATCGTTACACGTAATGTCGCCGGTGCCGGCACGTTTGAACCGTCCATGACCAGCTCCAAGATGTCGAAGGATGCGGCCAAACCGCTTCGAGATCAAGAGTTGGGACGTTCTGCATTACGCCAAGTCCCCCAGAAGCATCTTATTGTGGAGCGTCGGCCTTCAAAGCCTCGCCGGCGAGATACAGGCTCCCGCAAATCAGCACGCGCGCGCGCGGTGCCGGCGGCAGCCCCGCCAGGGCGGCCACGATCGTCGGACCCGGCTTCGCCAAGCCGCCAGACGCCGCAATGATCGCCTCGACCGGCAATGCGAGGTGCTGGCCGGGCTCCTGCACAGCCAGCACCTGGGTGGCGTGCGGCAGCAGCGGGCGCAGGAACTCGGCCGCGTCCTTCGACTGCTTCATGCCGACGATCAGATATAGCGGGCGGTCGGACCATGTCGCGGCATGCTCCGCCAGTGCGGCCCCGGCGCCGGGATTATGCCCGCCGTCCAGCCAAACTTCCCAATCCGGCGGCGTCATTTGCGCCAGGCGTCCCTGCAAACGCTGCAGACGCGCCGGCCACTCCGCGCATGTCAGCCCGGCCCAGGCAGCGTCGGGCACGGGCAATGCCGCCCGCAACGCCGCGACGGCAATGCCGGCGTTATCCACCTGATGCGCGCCGGGCAACGACGGCGTTGGCAGGTCGACCGTACCCGCGTGATCGGCATATCTCAGCCCCCGGCCATGCGGCGCGATCGTCCAATCGCGTCCACGGGCCAACAGCGGTGCATCCACGGCTGCCGCAGCATCCTGCAGTACCGCGAAAGCTTCGGCCGGCTGGGTTCCGGTGACCAACGGCACGTGGCGCTTGGCGATGCCGGCCTTCTCCGCCGCGATCGCCGCCAGCGTATCGCCAAGCAGCTCGCGATGGTCGAGCGAGATGGAGGTGATCGCGCAACATGCCGGCGCGTCGATGACGTTGGTCGCGTCGCCGCGGCCACCCAGACCGACCTCCAGCACGCATAGGTCGGCCGGCGTCTGAGCGAATAGATGGAATGCGACGGCGGTGATGACCTCGAACACCGTGATCGCGGCGCCGTCGTTGACCCGCTCGATATGTTCAAGCGCATCCGCCAGCGCCGCGTCGGACACCAGCGACCCGGCAATCCGGAACCGCTCGTTGAAGCGGACCAGATGCGGCGAGGTGTAGACGTGCACACGCATCCCGGCCGCCTCCGCCATTGCGCGAATGAAGGCGCAGGTGCTCCCCTTGCCATTGGTGCCCGCCACGTGGATCACCGGCGGCAGGCGTCGCTCCGGATGGCCCAGCTGCGCCAGCAAACGCTGCAGCCGTTCGAGGCTGAGGTCGATCAGCCGCGGATGCAGGCTGTGCAGCCGGTCGATGATCGGCTCGATACGGTCGCTTGGGCGGATGTGACTCACGCGGCGGCCTGTTCGGGCGGCTGATTGTGCGGCTGGTCGTGCGGCGGCTCCGGCTGCTGCTCCGGCTCGTGTTCCTGCAGGTGGACGGGAACGCGCAGCAGGCCGATCAGCCGGGCCAGCGTCTCGCGCATCTCAAGGCGTGGCACCACCATGTCGAGAATGCCATGTTCCAGCAGATATTCGGCGCGTTGAGAGCCCTCCGGCAGTGTCTCGCGCACCGTCTGCTCGATGACGCGGGCGCCGGCGAAGCCGATCAGCGCGCCGGGCTCGGCCAGCTGCAGGTCGCCGAGCATGGCGAAGCTCGCCGTGACGCCGCCGGTGGTGGGATTGGTCAGCACGGTGAGGAACGGCAGGCCGGCCTCCTTGACCAGGCGGGTCGCGATGACGGTGCGCGGCATCTGCATCAGGCTGACGGCGCCTTCGTGCATGCGCGCGCCGCCGCTGGCGGTGAACACGATCAGCGGCGCCTGCTGCAGCACAGCCAGGCGCGCGGCGGCAACGATCGCCTCGCCGACGGCCGCGCCCATGCTGCCGGCCATGAACTCGAACGCCTGCACCGCTACGACGGCGCGATGGCCGCCGATGGTCCCATGCGCCACGAGGATCGCGTCCTCCAGGCCGGTCGCCTCCCGCGCCTCCTTGAGACGGTCGGTGTAGCGCTTGCTGTCACGGAAGCGCAGCGGGTCCACGGGCACGCGCGGCAGTTCGATGCGGGTGAAGCCGGGTTCGGCGTCGAAGGTGTAGGTCAGCCGCTCCGCCGCGGTCGGGCGCATATGGAAGCTGCAGGCGGTGCAGACCTTCAGGTTGCGTTCCAGGTCGCGGGTGAACAGCATCTGCTGGCAGTTTGGGCACTGCATCCACAGATTGTCCGGCACCTCCCGGCGGCCCAGCAGGGTGCGGATTTTCGGTCGGACGTATTCGGCGAGCCAGCTCATGCCGTCACCCTGGCATTCCGCACGCCGTCGGCGAGGGCGCGCACCTGGTCCAGCACGCGCCGCGCGGTATCGGGCGCGGCGCGTCCGTCCGCGCCCAGGCTGGCCGAGAGCGTGTCGATCAGCGCCGACGCCACCACCGCCGCGTCCGCGACCCGCACCGCCTCAGCCGCCTGCGCAGGCGTGCGCACGCCGAAGCCGATGGCGATCGGCAGGTCGGTTGCGGCCCGTATGCGCGGGATCGCCGCCGCCAGGCTCGCGGCCGTGGCGCTGCGCGTGCCGGTGATGCCGGTGATGGCGACGTAGTAGACGAAGCCCGAACTGCCCCGCAGCACCAGCGGGAGCCGCGCGTCGTCGGTCGTCGGCGCAACCAGGCGTATGATGTCCAGGCGGTGGGTTTGCGCGTGCCCGGCCAGCAGGTCGGCCTCCTCGGTCGGCAGGTCCACGACGATCAGCCCGTCCACCCCGGCCGCCGCCGCGTCCTCGCAAAACCGCTGCGGCCCATAGGAGGCGATCGGGTTCAGGTATCCCATGAGGATCACCGGCGTATCCGCGTCGTCGAGGCGGAAATCCTGCACCATCGCCAAGGTGCGGGCCAGCGTCGCGCCCGCCTTCAGGCCGCGCAGCCCGGCCGCCTGGATCGTCGGGCCGTCCGCCATCGGGTCGGTGAACGGCATGCCGATCTCGATCAGGTCGGCGCCGGCGCCGGGCATGCCGCGCAGGATGGCCATGCTGGTCGCGGCGTCGGGGTCGTAGGCCTCGAGGAACGGGATCAGCGCGCCGCGGCCCTCGCGCTTCAGTGCGTCGAACCGGGCGGCGATGCGGCTCAAAGCTGCACGCCGAGGTGTTGCGCGACGGTGAAGATGTCCTTGTCGCCGCGGCCGCACATGTTCATCAATATGACCGCGTCCGGACCCATCGCCGGCGCGATCTTCGCCACGTGAGCGATGGCGTGCGCCGGTTCCAGCGCCGGGATGATGCCCTCGGTGCGCGTGCACAGCTGGAACGCCTCCAGCGCCTCCGCATCCGTCGCGGCTACGTATTCCACCCGGCCGATCTCGTGCAGCCATGAATGCTCCGGCCCGATGCCGGGGTAGTCCAGCCCGGCGCTGATGCTGTGCGCCTCCTGGATCTGCCCGTCCTCGTCCTGCAGCAGGTAGGTGCGGTTGCCGTGCAGCACGCCGGGCCGGCCGCGCGACAGGCTGGCGGCGTGCTCCAACGTGTCGAGGCCACGCCCGGCCGCCTCGACCCCAATGAGCCGCACGTCGTCGTCGAGGAACGGGTGGAACAGGCCCATGGCGTTGCTGCCGCCGCCGATCGCCGCCACGATCGCGTCCGGCAGCCGGCCGTCGGCTTCCAGGATCTGTGCCCGCGCCTCGGTGCCGATGATGCTTTGGAAATCGCGGACCATCGCGGGGTAGGGGTGCGGGCCGGCGACGGTGCCGATCAGGTAATAGGTGTCGGTGACGTTGGCGACCCAGTCGCGCATCGCCTCGTTCATCGCGTCCTTCAAGGTGCCGGCGCCGCTGGTGACGGCGTTGATCTCGGCGCCGAGCAGCTTCATGCGGAACACATTGGGCTTCTGCCGCTCGACGTCGGTGGCGCCCATGTAGATGGTGCAGGGCAGGCCGAACAGCGCGCACACGGTTGCGGTGGCGACGCCGTGCTGCCCGGCGCCGGTCTCGGCGATGATGCGGGTCTTGCCCATGCGCCGGGCCAGCAGGATCTGGCCCATGCAGTTGTTGATCTTGTGGCTGCCGGTGTGGTTCAGCTCGTCGCGCTTCATATACACCCGCGCGCCGCCCAATCGCTTCGTCAGCCGCTCGGCGAACCATAGCGGGCTGGGCCGGCCGACGTAGTCCTTAAGATAGGCGTCCAGCTCGACCTGGAAGCTCGGGTCGCGCTTGGCGTCCTCGTAGGCCTGCTCCACCTGCAGGACGAGCGGCATCAGCGTCTCGGCGACGAAGCGGCCGCCGAACTCGCCGAACCGGCCGCGCTCGTCCGGACCCAGTCGCAGGCTGTTGGGGCGGGAAGCGGGCGTGATCTCGTTCAAGGTGCTCTCCTATATCAAGCGCTGGCTTATATCGCACGGCCTGACGCCGGTCACGCCCCTCTGGTTGTTTGAGGTGCGCGGGCGGGTCGGGTTAAGCTGCGCTATGCTCTACATCAACACCGGCCATGCCCCCCGCCGCCTCATGCAGCTGCATTCCGAATCGTCGGCCTCCGGGGCTGTCTGGATCGACCTGCTGAGCCCCACCGACGAGGAGCGCTCCGCGGCGGAGCGCCTGACCGGACTGCGCGTCCCAGCGCAGGCCGATCTGGCCGAGATCGAGAGCAGCAGCCGGCTCGCGAGCGAGGGCAAGGTGCTCTATCTCAGCACGCCCATGACCTACCGCTCCGCCGAGGGCCTTTCGTTGACGGCCCCGCTCGGCTTCGTGCTGTCGCCGGAGCATCTGATGACGGTCCGCTTCGCCGATTTGCCGATCTTCGACCAATTCTCCGAGCGATACGTCAGCAGCGCGCGTGACCCGTGCAGCATATCGGCGTTCGTCGGGCTGCTGGAGGCGATCGTCGATCGCTTGGCCGATGTCTTGGAGCACGTCGGCGCGGATTTGGACCTCATCTCGCGCCGCGTGTTCCGGCCGGAACGCAATGGCAAGATGAATGCGGCGCGGATGGACCTCCAGTTGCGCGCGACCCTTCGCGGCGTGGGCACTGCGGGGGAGCGCGTGTCCAACATCCGCGATAGCCTGCTGGGGGTGAGCCGGATCGCGCAATACACCAGGGAGGTCGCAAGTGCCTGGATACCCCCGGACCTGCAGCCTCGGTTCAAGACGCTGCGCCAGGACATCGCTTCGCTTTCGGACTACGACGTGCAGCTGACGAACAAGGTGCAGTTCCTGTTGGACGCGACGCTGGGTTTCATCAACATCGAACAGAACAACGGCATCAAAATCCTGACCGTCGTCTCGGTCG
>CAZZWN010000120.1:0-10407 GCA_964657765.1 uncultured Acetobacteraceae bacterium | reverse complement strand
TTCATCTTTGCCCGCAGCTTCGCCCGCGCCCGGGGCTATCGGCTGCTGCTGCGCAACGTCACGGCGACGCTGCTGCCGCTGTTGCGGCTGCAAAAGATGGAGCTGGACTTCGTGCAGCTCCACTGGTCGCCCGCCCTCGCGAGCATCGATCCAGCCATGCTGCAAGCCGGAACCGCACGCTGGGTCCTGAGCCAGGCCGACGAGCCAGCCGCGTTGCAATGGGGGCACGACCACGGCATCAGCCTGGTCCAGGGCCGCGCCGTGGTGCTGACGACCTGACGTGCGGATACCCCGTATTCCAAGTTCTTGAATGTCTGACCTCAGCATTCGGCCATGATTTTGCGTCATATCCAAGGAGCCGAAGGTCGGGTCCAGCAACGCCAGGTCGACCTGCGGCAGGGCCCGGGCGATAACGCCGCACCTGCTGGATCATGGCGGTCGCCTTGGCGCTACAGCGACTCTCCTGCGAACAACGCCTGGCCGATGAACTCGCCGGGCCGCAGCCCGCCGGGGCACGCGAACAGGCCGCCGCCGGTGTGAGTGACATACTGGTTCAGCGCATCGAGCTTCGCCATCGGCTCGAACATCTTGGTGAAACCGGTCCGCGGGTCACGCTGGTAGCAGATGAACAGCAGCCCGGCGTCATACTCCAGGCCATTGCGCCATGGCGGCCAGCGCTCGGCGGTGATGTTCACGCCGTCGTTGTAGGAGTAGCCGCGCCGCAGGATCTGCGCCCCGTCGTTCGACGCCGCCGCGGCCATGCGCACATGGGCGTTGTCGGGGATCACCGGCATGCCCTCCGCATCCACCGCATCCAAATCCAGCGGGTCGAACTCGTCCTTGGCACCCAGCGGCGCGCCGGAGTGCTTGTGCCGTCCGATCGTCAGCTCCTGGAACTCGAGGTCGGTTTCGTCCCAGTGCTCCAGGGCCATGCGGATGCGGCGCACCACCAAATAGCTGCCGCCGCGCATCCAGGCCGGGCCCTCCTCGCTCACCCAAACGACGTCCTCGGGCGCCAGGGGATTGGGCCGGGTGACACCCTGTGCCTTCTCGCGCGGGTGCTGCGAGACCGGGTTCTGGGTACCGTCCTTGAAACCCATCAAATTGCGAGGCGTGTCCTCGGCGGCCGAGTTGGACGTGAAGCCCGCCTGAGTCCAGCGCAGCCGGGCGGCCCCGGCCGTCAAGCGGGCCAACTGCCGCACGGCGTGGAACGCAACCTGGGGGTCGTCCGCGCAGGCCTGCACGGAAAGGTCGCCGCGGGTGCGCGCCTCCTCCAATTGGTCGCCGTTGAACTCCGGCAAATCCGCCAGCGCCGCGGGCCGATGCGCGGCCAGGCCGTAGCGATCCCGCCCGTCCCGCGTGAACAGCCCGGGACCGAACCCGAACGTCAACGTCAGCCGGGCGGCACCCAGCCCCACGGCCTCGCCGGTGTCGGGGGCCGGCTTGTCCGCGGGTGCACCCTCCAATGGGGCTGCGGTGTCCCCGGCGGTCAGGCGCGCTGCCGCCTCGGTCCAGCGGCGCAGCAGGGCCTCCACGTCGGCGCGGGCCTCGGTCGCGAGGTCGAATGCGGCGAAATAGGTATGGTTTTGCTGTGGGGTCAGGATGCCGGCCTGGTTCGCGCCATGGAACGGCTCGATGACCGCACGGGCCGGGCTACGGCTTTCCTCGGTGATGCCCTTTGCGGCCGGGTCGGCGACCGTTGCGCGCGCGGCCCGGCCGGTCGTCGCAGCCAAGGCGGCAAGCGCTCCGCCCGCGCCACCCAGGAAACCGCGCCGGGAGGCGAAGGGGCACCGCTCCCCGCTCAATGCGCCAGAACGAGTGCAGCCACTTCGTCCTCCACATAATAGAAGCCGTCGCCCGCGGGCGTCATCGCAATGCCGAACAGGTCGCCGGCGCCCGGCGGCGTCTGCGCGCGGTTGGGGTCGATCCACTGTGCATAGAGCTGCTTGCCAGCCTCGGCGTCGATCTCCACCAATTGGCCGTTCGACCCGTTGATAACCAGCAAATGGCCGTTCGGCGCCACCGCCATCGCCAGCGGCCGGCGCAGGAAGCCGTCCTTCGTCACCTCGCGTCCCTGGCCAGCGCTGGTCGTGCGCGTCGCCGCATCGGCGATGGCCACCACGCGGTTGCCGAGCGCGTCCGACACATACAGCGTGCCGTTGCGCCCCAGGCCCAGCCCGGTCGGGCCGATGACGAACACGTCCTTGTCCGCCTGCTGCCCGAAGCCGTTGGCGATCACCGTCTCCTTCAGCACCCGCGGCGGCCCGTTCTCGGGAACGGCGAGGTCGAGGCGCAGGACCGTGGCCTTGTTCACCACCTCCTGACCCGGCGCAGTCACGCCAAACCCGGTGTTGCTGACGAACAGCGTCGCCGTGCCGCCGTTGTCGATCACGGCCAGGTTGCCCCACGGGCCATTGATGTTCGGGCTGGTCAGGGCGCCCGCCACGTTGCCCTGCGGGTCGAGCACCAGCAGGCAGCCGTCGCCCTTGGTCGCCGTCGTGCCATCCTGGCTCGGCAGGCTGCCGACGATGACCCAGCCGGATTTGAGCATCGTCAGCGCCGTGGTCAGGCCGATGCCGCCGGGGCACTGCGGCAGGTGCCGGGGAATAGATGCGAACACCGTCAGCCGCTTGGTTGCGGGGTTCCAGTCCACGATGGTAGTGCCGAGGCCCTGCAGGTTGCCCTTGTTGTTGAAGTTCGTAACCAGCACGTCGTCCTTCTGGATCTTGCCGGCCGAGACCGGGGCGACGACCACCGCATACGGGTTCTGGTCCCCATCGGGCGTGACGGTCGAGGTCAGCAGGGTGTGGCGCTTGACGGTCTCGAGGAAGCCTTTGGCCTCCTGCGCACGCGCGCCGCCGGCGTGTGCCGCAACGCCGGCGATTGCGGCGCCGAGGGCGAGGAGGAGTGCGCCAGTCTGGAAGGGCCTATGCATCGAGCGGTGCTCCAAGTGGCATGATCAAAAGACGACGTTCGTGCGCACGCCAAATACGGCCGCGTTGCCGATGCGCTGGCTCGGGTTGAGCGGGTTCTGAACGCCACCGCCGGGAGTGAACACGTATTGAAAATCGGGCTGCACCGTCCACCAAGGGGCAGCCTGATATTGATAGGTCACCTCGATGAAGCTCTCGCTCGACCGAATCGGGTAGGGGCCGTTCAGCCGGTTGGTGTCCTGGTCGAGCTGGATGGCGCTGGGGCTGATCTTGGCCACGCCGAAGCCGACGCCGAAGCTGTCGTTGTCCCGGCCCGGCAACGGCGCCTTGAGCGCGATCCCGCCGTTGACGCTGAGGTTGGCCAGGTTGCGGTCACCGGGCGCGCCCATGAGCCGGGCGAAGATGCCGACCGATTGCGGGCCGTCCGCGTCTGGGCGCCAGACCATCTGGTCGAAGGTGCCGTAGATGCTGTAATTGTGACGCCGGGTCCGTGGATTGCCGTCCGAGTTCGGGTCGGCGAGCGACACGCGCTGGTTGTCGAAGCGCTGGTCGTAGAACTTGCCGGTATCGTACCAGAAGCCGAGCCGGTATACGCCAGGCAGCCCGGGGCTTGCTTTGCCGTAGTCCATCTGGCCCACGACGGGCGAGTTGATGGCATACTGCACCTCGCCGATGATCAGCGCGCCGGTGTTGGTGTTGAACTTGGTGCCGGACTGCGAGGCGCCGCGCACTTGGCTGTCGTCGAAGAACGAGCCGCCGGGCGGGTTGTCGTTGAACACTCCGGCGAGCACCGTCATGTTCTCGAGCGGCTGGAAGCGGACGCGGACGCCGGGCGAGGACAGCGGATAGGCCGGTCCGCCGGCATAGAGGTCGACCGAGGGGATCAGCGGCCAGCCCATCATCGTGTTGATGAACAGGCCGGAGTATTGGCTGCCGATGAACTCGGTATCGAGGCTCTGCTGGCCGATTTTAACGTCGAGCTTGCCGTCGAGGAAGCTCTGTTGGAACCACAGCTCCCAAAGGCGAGTGGCGCGCTGCGCCTCGATGCCGCTGGCGGTCTGCAGGGTCCCCAGGTTGTCGGCGCTGAAGTTGCGGCCGTGGATCTGGAAGGCGCTGACGTTGAAGATGCCGCCCTCCCAGCCGAACGCCTTGCTGGTATCGAGCCCGAGACTCATGGTCGTCAGGCCGTTGTAGGCAGCCCCCTGGCGTATGCCGCCGGTGGCGTTGCCAAAGAGCTCGCTGGTTTCCTGCAGGCCCAGCGAGATGCCGTAGTTCCCGAGCCGCGTGCGCAGCCCGTAGATATCGCCGAGCAGGTTGCTGCGCGACGAGCTGAACAGGCCGGTGGCGAAGCCGGGCTCGCCTGGCGATGGCCCGGTGCCGGCTGGGCTCGCGCTCTCGCCGGGGCCGGGGATGGGGCTTTGCTGACCCGACGGCGCGGCGTCCGGCAAGCTTTGCGAGTTGGACGATGGCTGCGCCTGCGCAAGCCCGCCCGCCATGCCGGCATAGAGCCCGGCGGTGAACAGGGCATGGTTTAAAAATACGCGATCTCGCACGGCGACACTCCTCCTTTGCGCCGCGGCGCTATCCAGCTTGATTTGCAATTGCGACTGACTCTCATTATCAATTCGGGGCTGAAGCTGTCAAGCCGGCGTGAGGTCGAGCCCGGCCGTGGTCAGGCCGTCGAGGGCTGTCGGCAACAAGGGCGAGAAGTCGGCCATGTAATATTCCTTTTTCGGACAGGGATGCAGGGGACAATCGAAACCGTACGACGGAGCTCCTGTGGGCCGTGTCGGTCTGGGCTAATGCAAGGTGGTCGTGCACCGGCGCAAAACGGCCGCCGAGTCGCCGTCGATCCCGAACGGCGCCGCTGTCGCACCCGGCGCCTGCAGGATGTGGCCCGCGAACGCCAGTTCGGTCCCCAGCGCCTCCGCGCTGCGCAGTGCGGCCCGTGCCGCATCGTCCGTGGCCATGCCGCCCAGAAGGACCAATGCGTCGAACCGTTGGCCCTGTTGTGCAAGACAGAGCACGTCGAGCAGAATGCGCTCGTCTGCCTCGACGCGACCGTGGCAGGTGCAATGGATGGCGATCCGCCGCGTGGCGCCATGGCCGAGCGCGGACATGAACCCTTCAAGGTGAGGCGCAGCCTCGTCGGCTTGCAGACGCGTCATCGTGTCGTGGATCCGGGATGGCGCCGCAATGTCGTAATGCCGCCCCATGACCCAGACGCGCATGCACCAGAGGATCGCCTGTTCGACGGGCAAGATACTGCGCGTGCCGAGAGCTCTAGACATCTGACCGCTCCAGTATGCACCATTGTATGGTAATGAGACGCATTCGCATTATAGGTCCAGCCAGATCCGAGACGTGTCGCGCATGCTCCATCGTCAGTGGAGGATGCTGTGGGCGGCGTGTGCTGCCGTCGCACCCGGCGCCAGCACGAATCGGCGGACGTTCTCCTCCGGAACCGGCAAGAAACGGTCGGCCTGGGCCAAGATGCCCCCGAGCTCCTCGGCACTGTGCAACGCCGCTCCTGCGCCCTCGGCAGGCAGGACGGTTCGCAGGACCAAGAGAGCTTCAAGAGAGCGATTGGCCTGGACCAGGGCCAATACGTCCAGCAATGCGCGCTCATCGTCGGCAACTTCCGCCTGGCACACGCACAGCACTTCGAGCTCGCGTGTGGACCCATGGACCATCGCAACCATGAAGCGCTCGAGGTGCGACGGTGCCGTGGAGGCGCCCAGCTGGCCAAGCATGTTGCCGACGCGTTCCTGTGTTTCGGCCCCGTGCCGCAGCTGCATGGCCCACATGCGCATGCACCAGAGCAGCGCGCGTTGGGCGAGAGGCAGAGCGGTGAACTCATTGTGCGGTGTGATCATGACGGTTCCATTCGCGGCTCGATCAAGCTTTAACTGCAAATGCGAGTCAGTCGCAATAGGCAATTTGAGCTTTGCTCAAGCGACGCAGCCTGCGGATCGCTTCTGTTCCGAATACAGGTGCATGGACCGGGCGGTGCTGAAGCACAGCGTGACGTAGGGGATCATGTTCCCAAATTCCGGACGCTCCTCTTGCCCTTCAAGGTGAACCAGGATCGCCGCCACCTTTTCCCGCGCCAGCGGCGCAAGGTGACCAACTGGCCAGCCTACGACGCCAGTCTGCATCAGCGCCGCAGCTTGACGGTGTGGTTCACCGAGGAGGCGATCGCGGCGTCGGCGACCGAGTCACTGACGACGCATGGTGGGCAAGCCCGGTATTCGCCCGTCGCCATCCTGACGGCGCTGACATTGCATGCGGTGTTCCGCCTGGCTTACCGGCAAGCCGAGGGGCTGCTCGGCTTCGTCGTCAGCTTGCTCGGACCTGGCTTGCGCGTGGCGGACCACACCACCTTGAGCCGACGAGCGGCGACGCTGGACGTGCCGCGGCCGGGGAACGCCGATGCTGGTGCCGACCGCGAGACCCTGCACCTGCTGGTGGACAGCACGGGACCAAGCATCTAACGAAGCGTCCAAACCAAAACCGTCGGAAGCTCATTTTCTGACCTCGTGGCGCGCTTAGGTCTTATTAATACTTCGCGCTTAGGCTGCGCGCATGTTCGCCACAAACCCACTGCAGCCGTTCGAGAACCATTCCCCGCCCGACCGCTGCACGCTCGAACACCCTTTGTTCGCCCGGCTTGGCGAGGTGGTGTTCCGCCCAGCCGAGGCGGACGGCGAGCCGTCGCTGGTCATCCCGCTGGGCCGTAGCCGCGCCGTGCTGCCGTTGCTGTCGCTCCAGGCCGAACTGCGCATCCCGAACGACTCGCCCGATGGCCGCATGCTGGCGCTGATCGCCCGGTCGCTGGGCTTCGTTGCCGACCTGCGGCTCGATGAACTCCTGCCGTTTGAGGTGCTCGGCGGCGCTGCGAGCTGGCAGCCGAGTGCGATGCATCAGCAGGTGGCGGCATCGCGCATGAAGCTGCAGCTCATCAGCCAGCTCGGCGGCGACGATCCGACGGACTGGAGCAAAGCGGAGCCAAAGGCGGTGCTGGCCGCCGCCGCCGACCCGGCGACGTGGCAGCGGCTGCAGGACGCCCATGTCGAGGCGGCCACGCGGCTCGATTTGTCGGATCCAGCGGAGGCGATGGCCCTGGCGAGGACCATCGCCTATGAGCTAGGCTTTGTGGAGGCGTTGCGGGACCGGCTGTTGCGCCGGGTGCTGCGCATGATGGACCGGGTGCGGCATCTGGCGGGCACCCTGGCCAACAACCTCTCGGGGCTTGAACTCGTGTCGCGGGTCAAACGCCTGACCAGCATCGCGATCGACAAGATCAATGCGCGCTTTGCCGAGGTCGACAGCCAAACGGAAATCGTGCTCGACACGCTGCGGCTGATGGACGTTCGGCGCATCGTCATTCGCCAGCATCGGGATTGGCTATATTGCAGCCTGCGCGGCTGGGAGCCGATCCTTGCCGCTTGGGAGGCGGCGAGCTTCAATTGGTGCGACAGCACCTGGCCGTTGCTCGGCCGCACCTACCGGTTTCTCGCCCCGCGTTTCATGCCGATGCAGGAGTGGCAACTCGCCAGCCGCTTCAAGCTGGTCGACAGCGCGGCGTCAAGGCGGATGGTTTGGTGATCCGCAGGTTTGGCCGCTACGACTGCAGCCCCCAGCGGCGCACGGTCCGGCGCTCGATGGTGCGGAACACCAGGTTCTCGACCGCGAGCCCAATCAAGATCACCGTCAGCAGCCCGGCGAACACCGCCGGGATGTCGAGCACGTTGCGGTTCTCGAAGATGAACCAGCCGAGCCCGCCTTTGCCCGACGACACGCCGAACACCAGCTCGGCCGCGATCAGCGTGCGCCAGGCAAACGCCCAGCCGACCTTCAGCCCCGTCAGGATGGAGGGGAATGCCGCCGGGACCAGCACGAGATACACATAGCGCAGCCCGCGTAGCTCATAGTTGCGCCCGACCATGCGCAATGTCTGCGACACGCCGAGGAACCCGGCGTGGGTGTTGAGCGCCACCGCCCACAGCACCGAATGGATAAGCACGAACACCAGGCTGCCGGTGCCGAGGCCGAACCAGATCAAGGCAAGCGGCAGCAATGCAATGGCAGGCAGGGGGTTGAACATGGCTGTCATGGTCTCGAGGATGTCGGTGCCCAGCCGCGTGCTGATGGCCAGGATCGTCAGCGCCGCCGCCAGCAGGATGCCCGAGACATAGCCAATCAGCAGGACGCGCAGCGACGTCCAGGCGCGGGCGGGCAGCACGCCGTTGGCAATCTGGTCGCGTGCGGCCTCCAGCGTCTCGGACAGCGTCGGGAACAGCAGGGGATTGTCGAGGAACCGGGCATAGAGCTCCCAAATCAGCGCGAGCACGATCAGGAACAATGTCTTGCGCAACGCGCCGCTGTTCCACAGCCGCTCGGACAGCGGGAGCCGGCGCTCGACCTCGGGCTGACCCATGCCGGCGTCCATTGCGCTGGCGGCGTAGACTAGGATGTCCGGCTCAGCCATGCGCGTCCTCCACGACGGGCTCGGCGAGGTCGGCCGCCTCGGCGCCGCGCTCGCTGAACAGCAGGTCATGGATGCGCGCCTCGAGGCGTGCGGCGCTCCCGTCCTCCGCCCGCACCCGGTCGACGCCGTCGATCTCGGCCCGCACCCGGCCGGGATGCGCCGAGAGCAGCAGGATGCGGGTGCCGACGCGTATGGCCTCGGCGATCGAGTGGGTGACGAACAGCACGGTGAAGCTCGTATCGGCCCAGAGCCGCAGCAGTTCATCCTGCATGCGCCGCCGGGTCAGCGCGTCGAGTGCGGCGAACGGTTCGTCCATCAGCAGGATGTCCGGCTCCATCGCCATTCCCCGCGCGATCGCGACCCGCTGCTTCATGCCGCCCGAAAGCGTGTGCGGCATGCTGTCGGCGAACTTGGTGAGGCCCACCTTGTCGATATAGGCGCCCGCACGGGCCCGGGCGTCCCGGCGCGACATGCGGCGGGCGACAAGCAGCGGGAAGGCGACGTTCTCCCGCACCGTCTTCCACGGCATGAGCTGGTCGAACTCCTGGAACACCATCATCCGGTCGGCGCCGGGGCCGGTGACGCCACGGCCCTTGATCTCGATCGTGCCCTCGTCCGGCAGCAAATAGCCGCCGACGGCCTTGAGCAGGGTGGACTTTCCGCACCCGGACGGGCCGAGCACGACGTAGCGGTCACCCTGCCGCACCTGAAAGCTGACCCGGTGCGTCGCCGTCACCAGCGAACTCGTTGTTTTATAACGGAGCGTGACGCCGTTCACGTCCAGCAGCGGGCCTGGCATCGCTAGTTGCCGCCGAGATCGCGGGAGATTGGGAAGAAGTAGTCGGTCCAGGCGGACGGCTTGGTTTTGAGCAAACCGATGCGGAACAGATGCTCGGCGAACCGCATGGTGCCCTGCGGCTTGCTGCTGTAGTCGTCCATGCCGGGCTCCTGCATCATGGCCAGCAAATCGTCGGTGCTCAATCGGTCGTTCGAGCCGCGGCGGTAGATGTCGATGGCCTCGCGCGGGTTGGCACGGATGAACGCCTCGGCCTCGATCGTTGCGTCCTTGACCGCTTGGATCAGCTTGGGGTTGGCGTCCGCGAACTTGGTCGTCGCGAAAAATATGGCGACGGTCAACGGCGACCCCATGATGCGGTTGCTGTCGGTGATCACGTGCGCGCCCGGTACGGCCTTCAGGGTTTGGAACACGAACGGAGGCGCTGAGAAGTGCGAGGCGACCTCGTGCCGCGGGTTCATCAGGGCGACCATCGCGTCGGGGTGGCTCATCTGTACGGTGTTGCCGTCCAGCTTGTTCCAGTCCGCCGGGCCGAATTCTGCGGCGGCGGCGATCTGCAGCAGCACCGCCTGGGTCGAGACGCGCACGGTTGGCAGGGCGATCTTATCGACGTCGGTAAAGTCCCGCAGCGTCCGCAGCCGCGGGTCGCGCGACACCAGCACCAGCGGCAGAGCCGAGGTCGCGGCGATGCCCTTCACCCCACCGCGGGTGCGGTCCCACAGCAGCAGCATGTTGCCGGGGCCGGTGTTGACCACGTCGATGCTGCCGGCCAGCATGGCGTCGGTCGCGCTGCCGCCGCCGGCGAAGGTCAGCCACTCGACCGTGAGCCCCGGCGCGCCGAGGGCTGCGGCGTGCTTCTCAATAAGGTGTTGCTGCTCCATGACGTAGGTCGGCAGATAGATGACGCTCGGCTGCCGCGTCACCCTCATGGACGTCGCCGCCTGTGCCCGCGCCGCGCAGGGCAAAACGAGCGCCAGCAGCACAGCCAGCCAGTGTCCGAATCGCATCCGAGGCCCCCTTTGCGCCTCTGTTGTGCTCCTGGCGTGCGCAGAGCCCATTCAGGCAGGAAACTCTTGATCGCGCCACCTGTCTTGTGACGGCCAGGGTTTAGCGATACGGCGTGTTGCGGGTTTGGACGGAGGCAGGGTTGCGGGTTCTCGGCATCGGAGCGCGGATCGACCTGGGGG
>CAZZWN010000119.1:0-10432 GCA_964657765.1 uncultured Acetobacteraceae bacterium | reverse complement strand
GCCGCCATCGGCCAGGCCAAGATCAAGCGGCTGATGGCCTACTCCAGCATCGGCCACATGGGCTACGCGCTGGTAGGCCTCGCGGTCGGCACCGCCGAGGGCATACGCGGCGTGCTGGTCTATATGGCGACCTACGTGTTCATGAGCGCCGGGGTGTTCGGCTGTATCATTGCCATGCGCCGGCGCGGTCGGCAGTTGGAGAACATCAGCGACCTCTCCGGCCTCGCCCGCACCGACCCAGGCCTCGCGCTCGCCATGGCCGTGTTCATGTTCAGCATGGCCGGGATCCCGCCGTTCTCCGGGTTCTTCAGCAAGTTGTACGTGTTCCTGCCCGCGGTGCAGTCGGGCTATTGGACCCTTGCCGTCATCGGCGTCCTCACCAGCGTCGTCGGCGCATACTATTATCTGCGGGTCATCAAGGTCATGTATTTCGACGCGGCCCAGCCGGCGTTCGACGTCCGGCCGCCGTCGGTGTCGTTCGTGGCGGGCGTCGGCGCATTGGTGACGACGCTGTTCTTCGTGTTCCCGGCGCCGCTGGTCGCTGCGGCGCAGCAGGCGGCGAAGGTCCTGTTCGGGTGAATATCGCCGTATTGCGGGCAGCGGCGAGCTAGCCCGTGCTGCTGGTCGTCGACGCGGGCAACACAAACGTCGTCTTCGCCGTCCATGACGGGTCGACTTGGCGCGGCATCTGGCGCATCGCCACCGAGCCGCAGCGCACCTCGGACGAATACGCCGTCTGGCTGCTGACCTTGCTATCGTTCGTCGGCCTGAAACCGGCCGAAATCAACCGCGCCGTGATCGGCACCGTAGTCCCCGCAGCACTTTATCATTTGCGCAAGCTATCCCGCGAATGGTTCGAAACCGAGCCCCTGGTCGCGCGGTCGAGCCTGGACTGGGGTTTCGACATCCGCATCGACAACCCGGCCGAGGTCGGCGCCGACCGCCTGCTCAACACCCTCGCCGCCCATCAAGCCTATGGCGGCCCGCTCATCATCATCGACTTCGGCACCGCCACCACCTTCGATGTCGTGGCGCTGGACGGGGCCTACCTCGGCGGCGTGATCGCCCCAGGCATCAATCTCTCGCTCGAGGCGCTGCACAAGGCCGCCGCCCGGTTGCCGCGCATCGGCATCGGCCGGCCGCAGGCGGTCATCGGCCGGTCGACGGTTCCCGCCATGCAGTCCGGTATCTACTGGGGCTATGTCGGCCTGGTCGAAGGGCTCGTCACCCGCATCCGCGCCGAGCACGACGAGCCGCTGAAGGTCGTGGCAACCGGCGGCCTGGCGCCGTTGCTGGCCGAGGGCACCACTATAATCGACCGTATCGACCCCGATCTGACGCTGAACGGACTTCGCTTGTTGGCGGACCGCAATCCCGCACCCACATTGAGTCGCGACAGAATAAGAACAATCGAAGGCGATTAGATGGACGGTGACACCGGTGATCTGACCTTCCTGCCATTGGGCGGGACGGGTGAGATCGGCATGAATTTAAACTTGTATCGCTGCGGCGGTAAATGGCTGGCGATCGACTGCGGCATCGGCTTCGGCGGCAACGAGAACCCGGAGATCGAGATCATGATGCCCGACCCGAGCTTCATCGCGGAACGCCGCGACGACTTGCTCGGCCTCGTCATCACCCACGCGCATGAGGACCACATCGGCGCCGTCGCCCACCTTTGGCGTCAGCTCCGTTGCCCGGTCTACGCGACCCCGTTCGCGACCGCGGTGCTGAAGCGCAAGCTGACGGAGGCCGGCATGCTGGCCGAGGTCCGCATCCACACCATTCCCTGCGGCGGCCGGTTCGAGCTGCCGCCATTCTCGCTCGAGTTCATGCCGGTGGCGCACTCGCTGCCGGAGGCGCAGGCGCTCGCCATCCGCACGCCCTACGGCACGATCCTGCACACGGGGGATTGGAAGCTCGATCCCAACCCGCTGATCGGCCCGGCGACCGATGAGGCCGCGTTCCGCCGGCTCGGCGAGGAGGGCGTGCTGGCCATGGTCTGCGACAGCACCAACGCCATGGTCGACGGCCACTCCGGCAGCGAGTCTGAGGTCCGCAAGAGCCTGTCCGAGCTGATCCGCCCAATGCGCGGACGGGTCGCCGTCACTTGCTTCGCCAGCAACGTCGCGCGGGTCGAGAGCGTGGTCATGGCCGCACGCGACGCCGGCCGCCACGTGGCGCTGGTCGGCCGTTCGCTCCGCAACCTCGAGGCGGCTGCGCGGGAGTGCGGTTACCTCCGCGGCCTGCCGGAGTTCGTGTCGGAGGACGAGGCCGGGTCCATTCCGGACGACAACCTGCTGATACTCGTGACCGGCAGCCAGGGCGAGCCGCGCAGCGCCCTCTCGCGCATCGCCGCCGACACCCATCCCAACATCGCGCTGGGTGAGGGCGACACGGTCGTGTTCAGCAGCCGCATGATTCCCGGCAACGAGCGCCCGATCACCCTTGTGCAGGATAGCCTGGTGCGTCGTGGGGTGACGGTGATCACCGACGACGACGAGGTCACGCACGTGTCCGGCCATCCGGCGCGCGATGAGCTACGTCAGCTCTACGCGCTGGTGAAGCCGAAATACTCGGTCCCGGTGCATGGCGAGTGGCGGCATCTGTCGGCGCATGCGGCGCTGGCGAAGGAGGCCGGGGCCACGCCGATCCTGTTGGAGGACGGAGACATGCTTAGCCTGGCGCCGGGACGGCCGGAGGTGGTCGACAGCGCGCCCGTCGGCCGGCTGGCGCTGGACGGCAACCGCGTCGTGCCGCTGAACGGCGGAGTGCTCGCGGCCCGGCGGCGCATGCTGTTCAACGGCGTCGTGCTCGGCAGCTTCGCGGTCGACGGCGCCGGCAAGGTGATGGGTCAGGCACGGGTCAGCGCGCCGGGCCTGTTCGAGCCGGATGATCCCGAGGCGGCGCGGGTGACGGCCGAGTTCACCCAGGCGGTCGCCGGGCTGCCGGCCTTGCTGCGGCGGGACGATTCGGCGTTGGCCGACGCGGCCCGGGCGGCGTTGCGGCGTGCGCTCGGCAAGCGCCTGCAGAAGCGTCCGATGGTGGACGTGCATCTGCTGCGGGTCTGAGAGGGCAAGGCCGTGTCCGGCTTTACCGCGTTCGTCCTGTTCGCGCTGATCTGGTGGACCGTGCTGTTCGCCGTGCTGCCGTTCGGCACCAAGCCGGTGGCCGACGCCGACGCCACGACCGGCTGGCGCGGCGCTCCCGAGCGCCCGATGATGGGGCGCAAGCTGTTGGCCACGACGGTGATCTCGGCGGTGATGTGGGGCGTCGCGATGCTGATCATACGCAGCGACTGGTGGTCTTTCCGAGTTAATTGACCAATTTAGAGGCCAGTGTGCAGTCACTGCCTACAAAAGCGGCGGAATCGGTCTGAAGGCCTGAAAAACCCGGTTATTTGTGCATAATTTTTTGTGGACGGTGGCGAGACGGCGCGTAATCATCACGGCAGATCAGGAGCGTCTCCTGATCTGCCGTGTGACTGGCGTTTCCTCCCTAAACTCGGCCCGCTGCGCCGCCTGCGCGCGGGCCACTTTTTTCTTGTTAGTTCCATAACATGATGATGTCACGCGGAATCGTGTCGGAACGGCCCATAATCTGTCAAAAAAGTATTGTGCATCGCACACAAATTGCGCAGAATCGATACATTTGCAGAAATAAATGTCGCGATTGGAGCGGCTGGCGGCTTGTGCGCGGGGCCTGTAGGGTCGAGGGCTAGCTGACCAAGGATTCCAATGCGCCTGTCCCGCTCGTTGCTGCCCACCATCAAGGAAAACCCGGCCGAGGCGCAGATCGCGTCGCACCGGCTCATGCTGCGGGCCGGGCTGGTGCGGCAAGTCACCGCCGGCATCTACGCCTGGCTGCCGGCCGGATGGCGCGTGCTGCGCAACATCGCCCAGGTGGTGCGCGAGGAACAGGACCGGGTCGGCGCGCAGGAACTGCTGTTGCCCACCCTCCAATCCGCGGACCTATGGCGCGATACCGGCCGCTACGACGCCTACGGCCCCGAAATGCTGCGGCTCAAGGACCGTCATGAGCGCGACCTCATCTACAGCCCCACCAACGAACTGCTGATCGCCGACCTCCTCCGCCAATCCGTCCGCAGCTACCGCGAGCTGCCGCAAATCCTCTATCACATCCAATGGAAGTTCCGCGACGAGACCCGGCCCCGCTTCGGCGTGATGCGCGGGCGCGAGTTCCTGATGAAGGACGGCTACTCCTTCGACCTCGACCATGCCGCCGCGGTGCGCAGCTACCGCATCATGATGCTGGCCTATCTCCGGACCTTCCAGCGCCTAGGTGTGCAGGCGGTGCCGATGGCGGCCGACACCGGGCCGATCGGCGGCGACCTGAGCCACGAGTTCCACATCCTGGCGCCCACCGGCGAAAGCCAGGTGTTCTACGACGCCGAGGTCGAGGGCATCCGCATCGGCACCGACGATGTCGACCACACCGACCCCGAGCAGCTCGAACGCTTCTTCGCCGCCGTCACCACCCCCTACGCCGCGACGGACGAGAAGCACGACCTCGCCGCCTGGGAACGCGTGCCCGCCGAGCGCCGCCGCGAGGGCCGCGGTATCGAGGTCGGCCAGATCTTCAACTTCGGCACGCTGTACAGCGAACTGGTCGGGCTGCACGTCGCCGGACCCGATGGCGCGCCGGTCGCACCCAACATGGGCAGCTACGGCATCGGCGTCTCCCGCCTGGTCGGCGCGTTGATCGAGGCGCATCACGACGACGCCGGCATCATCTGGCCCGACAGCGTCGCCCCGTTCCGCGCGGCGATCCTGAACCTGAAGCAGGGCGACGCCGCCACTGGCGCGCTGTGCGAAAAACTCTACGCCGCCATGGCCGGCAACGCGTTGTACGACGACCGCGAGGAGCGCGCCGGAGTAAAATTTAACGATGCCGACCTGATGGGCCATCCATGGCAGGTCATCATCGGCCCGCGTGGAGCCGCCGCCGGCACGGTCGAATTGAAGCGCCGCGCCACCGGCGAACGGCTGGAGCTTTCACTGGACGCGGCACTCGCCCATATAGCGTAACATGTTCGGACCTTTTGAGCGTGCCGTAGCCGGGCGCTATCTGCGCGCACGCCGGGGTGAGCGTTTCGTGTCGGTCATCGCCGGGTTCAGCCTGGTGGGGATCGCGCTGGGCGTCGCGACCCTGATTATCGTGATGTCGGTGATGGGCGGGTTCCAGGTGGACCTGCTGAACCGCATCCTCGGCTTCAACGGCCACCTCGGCGTCTATCCCGCGGGGACGGCGACGCTTACGGACTACGAGGCCGCCACGGTGCGCGTCCTCACCGTGCCCGGCGTCGTCTCCGCCGTGCCGGTCGTGGATGGCCAGGTGCTGCTGACCGGGTCGCGGGGGCAGTCCGCCGGTGGCCTGGTGCGCGGCATTCGGCCCGACGATTTCCGCCAGATGCACGCCGTCAGCGACAACATTCGCGCCGGCTCGCTCGACGACTTCCACGGCGAGGACGCGATCGCGGTCGGCGTCGGCCTGGCCCAAAAGTTCGGCCTGAGCGTCGGCAGCCCGCTCACCCTGGTGTCGCCGCAGGGCGCCGCGACCGCGTTCGGCACCATCCCCCGCGTGCGCGCCTACCGGGTGGCGGCAGTGTTCCAGGTCGGCATGAACGAATACGACACCTCGTTCGTGTTCCTGCCGATCGAGGCCGCGCAAATCTTCTTCCAGCAGCCCGGCGCCGCCTCGCACATCGAGGTCATGGTCGCCGACCCGCAAGACGTCGGCACGATCGGCCGCGGCATCACGGCGGCGCTGTCCGGCACGCCGGTGCGCGTCATCGACTGGCAGCAGAGCAACAACAGCTTCTTCGCCGCGGTCCAGGTGGAGCGCAACGTCATGTTCCTGATCCTGACGCTGATCATCCTGGTGGCGGCGTTCAACGTCGTGTCGTCGCTGATCATGATGGTGAAGGACAAGACGCGCGACATCGCCGTGCTGCGCACCATCGGCGCCGGCCGCGGGGCAGTGATGCGCATTTTCCTCATGTGCGGCGCGAGCGTCGGCATCACCGGCACGCTCGCCGGCGTGGTACTGGGCGTGCTGTTCTGCCTCAATATCGAGACCTTGCAGCACTGGGTCGAGTCTGCGACCGGGGCCAGCGTGTTCAATCCCGAGGTATATTACCTGGCCCATTTGCCGGCGAAGCTGAACTGGCACGAGGTGCTGCAGGTCATGCTGATGGCGCTCGGCCTGTCGTTGCTCGCGACCCTTTATCCAAGTTGGCGCGCCGCGCGGACCGACCCGGTCGAAGCGCTCCGGCATGAGTGATCCATTAGTGCTGCAGGGCGTGAGCCGCGCCTACCGCAGCGGCGACGCCGAGCTGCATGTATTGCAGGGCGCCGACCTCACGCTGCACGCCGGCGAGATCGTGGCGCTGGTGGCGCCGTCGGGCACCGGCAAGAGCACGCTGCTGCATCTGGCGGGCCTGCTGGAGCGTCCGGATAGCGGCGTGGTGATGGTGGACGGGCGGGACGCCGGGCAGTTGCCGGACGCGGACCGCACGGCGATCCGTCGCGACCGCATCGGCTTCGTGTATCAGGCGCACCACTTGCTGGCCGAGTTCACCGCGGTCGAGAACATCGTGCTGCCGCAGATGGTCGCGGGCAAGCCGCGGCGGGCGGCGCGGGAGCGGGCGATGGCGCTGCTGACCGCATTCGCACTGCCGGCGCGCGCCGGGCATCTGCCGGGTAAGCTGTCCGGCGGCGAGAAGCAGCGGGTCGCCATCGCCCGCGCCTTGGCCAACGCGCCCGGCGTATTGCTCGCGGACGAGCCGACCGGGAACCTCGACGTCGGCACCAGCAACATCGTGTTCGAGGAGCTGCTGCGCATGGTGCGGTCCGAGGGCGTGGCCGCCTTGATCGCCACGCACAACCCCGACCTGGCCAGCCGCATGGACCGCCGGGTAACCTTGCGCGACGGGCGAATCGAGGAGTTTTGATGCCATACGCCGACTTCGTGCACCTGCGGGTCCACTCCGCGTACTCGTTGAGCGAGGGCGCGATCAAGGCCGATAAGATCGCGGTCGCCGCGCGGGACGCCAAAATGCCGGCGGTGGCGATCACCGACACCGGCAACCTGTTCGGCGCGCTGGAGTTCAGCCAAGCCTGCGTCGCCAAGGGTGTGCAGCCCATCGTCGGCTGCCAGGTCTCGATCACCCGGGCCGAGAACCCGCGGTTGGCCCCTGATCCGATCGTGGTGCTGGCGCAGGACGCGGTCGGGCTCGCGAACCTGCAGCGGCTGTCGTCGCAGGGCTTCATGCAGGGCGACCCGGCCGATCCGCAACTGCCGCTGCAGGCGTTGCTGGACCATGCCGAGGGCCTTGTCCTGCTCACGGGCGGCACGCGCGGTCCGATCGCCCGCATGTTGACGGAGGGGCGCAAGCCGGACGCCGCGGCGCTGCTGGCGCAATTGGCCGAAGCGTTCCCCGGCCGCTGCATGATGGAGCTGCACCGCCACGGCCTCGCCATCGAGCGCGCGATCGAGCCCGGCCTCATCCAGCTCGCCGACGAGTATCGGCTGCCGCTGGTCGCGACCAACGAGTGCTTCTTCGCCACCGCCAAGATGCACGAGGCGCACGACGCCCTGCTGTGCATCGCCGAGGGCCGCCAGGTCAGTGAGGCCGCGCGCCGCCGGGTGACGCCGGAGCATTGGTTCAAGCCGGCCCGCGACATGCGCCGCCTGTTCCGCGACCTGCCGGACGCCTGCGACAACACGCTGGCGATCGCGCGGAGCTGCGCCGTCATGGCCGAGACCCGCAAGCCGCTGCTGCCGATGTGCCCGAAGGTGCGTCCCGGCCAGACCGAGGACGAGACCGTCCGTGCCATGGCGCGCGAGGGCCTGGTGCACCGCATGGACGCGCTGAATGCCGATCCGGCCACCCGGGCGGTGTATGCGGAACGGCTGGAATACGAGCTGGGCGTCATCGCCGGGATGGGGTTCCCCGGGTATTTCCTGATCGTCGCCGACTTCATCCAGTGGGCGAAGGCGCAGGGCATCCCGGTGGGGCCGGGCCGCGGATCGGGCGCCGGGTCGGTGGCGGCGTGGGCGCTCACGATCACCGACCTCGATCCGCTGCGCTGGGGGCTGTTGTTCGAGCGTTTCCTTAACCCCGAACGTGTATCGATGCCGGACTTCGACATCGACTTCTGCCAGGACCGCCGCGACGAGGTGATCGACTACGTCCGCCACGAATACGGCGCGGACCGGGTCGCGCAGATCATCACGTTCGGAAAGCTGCAGGCGCGGGCGGCGGTGCGGGACGTGGGCCGCGTGCTGGGCCTGCCGTTCGGCCAGGTGAACCGCGTCGCCGAGCTGATCCCCAACAACCCGGCCCATCCCGTCACCCTGTCCCAGGCCATCGACGGTGAGAAGCGCCTGCAGGAAATGCGCGATGGCGACGAGAGCGTGCGTCGGTTGCTCGAGGTGGCGCTGCAGTTGGAGGGATTGTATCGCCACGCCAGCACGCACGCCGCCGGGCTGGTGATCGGCGACCGGCCGCTGATCGACCTCGTGCCGCTGTATCGCGATCCGAAGGCGGACACGCTGGTGACGCAGTACTCCATGAAATACGTGGAGCAGGCCGGGCTGGTGAAGTTCGACTTCCTGGGCCTGACCACGCTGACGATCCTGCAGCAGGCGGTGGCGATCCTGCATGGCCTGGGCGTGCCGGTGGACCTCGACCGCCTGCCGCTCGACGATCCCAAGACCTTCGAGATGCTGTCCCGCGGCGACGGCGGCGGAGTGTTCCAGTTCGAAAGCCAGGGCATGCGCGACGTGCTGCGGCAGATGCGCCCGGACCGGTTCGAGGACCTGATCGCCGCCGTCGCGCTGTATCGGCCGGGTCCGATGGCGAACATCCCCGACTACTGCCGCCGCAAGCACGGCGAGGCGTGGGAGGCGCCGCACCCTGAGCTGCGTGAGATCCTGGGCGAGACCTACGGGATCATGGTCTACCAGGAACAGGTCATGCAGATCGCGCAGACCATGGCCGGGTACAGCCTGGGCAGCGCCGATCTGCTTCGTCGGGCGATGGGCAAGAAGATCCGGTCGGAGATGGAGCAGCAGCGGCAGATCTTCACCGACGGCGCTACCGCCCGCGGCATTCCGGCAGCGAAGGCGACCGAGGTGTTCGACCTCATGGCCAAGTTCGCCGACTATGGCTTCAACAAGAGCCACGCCGCCGCCTATGCGCTGCTGTCGTATCAAACGGCGTGGTTGAAGGCGAACCATCCCGCCGCCTTCCTGGCCGCCTGCATGAACCTGGCGCTCAGCAACACCGACAAGATCGCGGCGTTGCGCCAGGAGGCCGAGCGCACCGGCATCCGCGTGCTGCCGCCCGACATCAACCAATCCGGCGCCGAATTCCGGGTCGAGGTGGCGCCGGACGGCACCCAGGCGATCCGCTACGCCCTGGCGGCGGTCAAGCGGATCGGTTTTGCCGCGATGCAGGCCCTGGTGACGTCCCGCGGCGGCCGCCCATTCGCCGACCCGGCCGATTTCGCCGCCCGCGTCGACCCGCGCCCGCTCAGCAAGCTGCAGCTCGAGAACCTGGCCCGCGCCGGCGCCTTCGACAGCATCTTGCCCAACCGCGCCCAAGTGTTCGCCGCCGCCGAAACGATGCTGCGTCGCGCCCAGGCACAGGCCGAGGAGGCCGAAACCGGCCAGTGCGGCCTGTTCGGCGGCGGTCCCACGCCCGAACCGCTGCGCCTACCGCCGATGCCTGATTGGCCACCCATGGAACGGCTGGGCTATGAGGCGGAGGCGGTCGGCTTCCACCTCACCGCGCATCCGCTCGACAGCTATGGCCCGCTGCTGAAGCGGCTCGGCGTGGTGCCGTCGAGCCAGATGGAGGCGCGGGCGCTGGCGGGCGCGACCCGGGTGCGCATGGCCGGCTGCGTGGTGGCGTCGAAGGAGCGCTCGACCCGCACCGGCAGCCGGATGGCGTGGGTGCGGCTATCGGACCAGGGCGGTAGCTTCGAAGTGACGATGTTCAGCGAGGTGCTCGGCAGCGCGCGCGACGCCTTGAAGGCGGGCAACGCGGTCCTGATCGGCGTGGACCTGCGGCTGGAGGGCGACAGCCTGCGGGTGACGGCGGCGGACTGCGTGTCGCTGGAGCAGGCGGCGGTCGACGCCGGCGCCGGGATCCGCATCTGGCTGGACCGCACCGAGGCCGTGCCGCATATCCGCGCGATCCTCGCCCGCGAGGGCAAGGGGAAGGGCCGGGTGATCCTGGTGCCGCGCATCGATGATTCGCAGGCGGTGGAGATCACGATCCCCGGCGGCTTCCAGGTGACGCCGCGGTTGGCGCAGGCATTGAAGGTGGTGCCGGGAGTGGAGCGGGTCGAGGAGGTTTGACGGCGGCTGGCACTGGGGATGGTGCCCGACGCCCAATCTTGTA
>CAZZWN010000118.1:2389-10452 GCA_964657765.1 uncultured Acetobacteraceae bacterium | reverse complement strand
TCGGCCGGATGATCGCCGCACAGGGCGTGGCGGTGGCGATGGTCGACTTCCGCAATGCACTGCACGCCTCGTCCGCGCCGGAGGTGGCGCCGTTCCCGGCCGGGCTCAACGACTGCGTTTCGGGCCTCAAGTGGCTCTGCGCCAACGCTGATTTGCTGGGCATCGATGCAAACCGCGTCGTGATTGCCGGCGAAAGCGGCGGCGGCAACCTTACGCTCGCCACAGGAATGAAGCTCAACCAGGATGGCGACATCGGCCTGGTCAGGGGCCTTTATGCCCTTTGCCCGTTCATCGCCGGCGAGTGGCCGCGGCCGGAGAACCCATCGTCGACCGAGAACGAAGGCATCTTCCTGAACCTGCACAACAACCGTAACGCATTCGGCTATGGCATTGAGGCGTTCCGGGCGCGCAACCCGCTCGCATGGCCCGGATTTGCCGGCGCCGACGACGTGCGAGGGCTGCCGCCGGTCGTGATCAGCGTCAACGAGTGCGACCCGTTGCGCGACGAAGGCATCAACTTCTACCGGCTGCTGATCCAGAACGGCGTGGCGGCCCGTTGCCGCCAGGTGATGGGCACCACGCATGCCATCGAGGTGTTCCCCGCCTGCTGCCCGGACATCAGCCGCGACGGCGCGCGAGAGATCGCGAGCTTCGCCAAAGGCTGAGGGCGCTGGCCATTCCTGTAGCAGGAGCACAGTCCGATGCGGGGCAGCCGATGGACAGTCACCCTCGAAACCGATCCCGACATCTCGCTCCGGGCAAAGATTCTGGAGCCGCTTCTCACCCATAACGAGAGCGCCGCCGGGCCGGGCCGCTGGGGTCCGCTGGCGATCACCGTGCGCGACGAGGGCGGGGAGCCGGTCGGTGGGCTGTGGGGCTGGACCGGCTACGGGTTCCTGTTTGTCGAGCTCCTCGCCCTCGGCCCGGCCAAGGGGGTGGGGCTTGGCCGGGAAGTGATGCGGCTGGCGGAGGCGGAGGCGAAACGGCGCGGGCTCAATGGCATCTGGCTGGATACCTGGACGTTCCAGGCACCAGGCTTCTACCAGAAGCTCGGCTTTACGGAATGCGGCCGGATCACCGACTACCCGGCCGGCCATGACCGCATCTTCTATATGAAGCGGCTCACCCCTGGCTGATTGCCCCCTGCCGCTCGCCGGCTACTCGCATTTCGACCAGCCGCAGTTGTGGCAGCTCAGGCATCCTGCCTCCCTGATGAGGCCGGGCTGACTGCATTTGGGGCAAAGCGGGCCGAGCGGGCGGTTCAGTTCGGGGGCAAACGGCAGCATCGGACCGGCCTCGCCGCCGGCCGGCGGGAGGAAGCCGGTCGTGGCCATGTGCCGCTCCAGGATGCCGCCGATCGCGGCGATCAGCGACGGCACGTAGCGACCGTTCTGCCACTGCCCGCCGCGGGGATCGAACACCGCCTTCAGCTCGTCCGCCACGAACGCAACGTCACCGCCGCGCCGGAAAACGGCGCTGATCATCCGCGTCAGCGCCACGACCCAGGCGTAGTGGTCCATGTTCTTCGAGTTGATGAAGATCTCGAACGGCCGCCGACGTCCGTCATGCTCGATGTCGTTGATCGTGACATACAGCGCGTGCTCGCTATCCGCCCAGCGCAGCTTGTAGGTCGCACCGGTCAGCTTTTCCTCGCGATGCAGCGGCTCGGACAGCCCCTGAACAGGTGCAGCCGGCTCCGGCTCCGGCTTGGGCGCCGGCGGCGTCGCCTCCAGCACCGACCCGGTGATCGCGTTCGGCCGGTAGGTCGTGCAGCCCTTGCAGCCGCTCTCATACGCGTCGAGGTAGATGCTCTTGAACGCCTCGAAGCTGATGTCCTCCGGGCAGTTCACCGTCTTCGAAATCGCGCTGTCGACGTTGCGCTGCACCGCCGCCTGCATGCGCACATGGTCGCGCGGCGTAAGCGTCTGCGCCGTCACGAAGTAGCCCGGCAGCTCCGCCTCCGCCCCGAACATCGCGCGGTAGCGGCGGACGGCGTGGTCCGACACCTCCTCCTCCCGCAACGTGCCGTCCGGGTTCTTGACCCGGCGCGTATACGCCAGCGCGAAGATCGGCTCGATCCCGCTCGACACGTTGTCCGCCCACAGCGAGATGGTCCCGGTCGGCGCGATCGAGGTTAGCAGCGCGTTGCGGATTCCGTGCGCCGCAATCGCCTCGCGCACGTCGGCGTCCAGCCCGCGCACCGTCTCCCCGGCCAGATAGGCGTCGCGGTCATACAGCGGGAACGCCCCCTTCTCCGCCGCCAGCGCCGCAGAGGCCAAATAGGCCGCCCGGTTGATCCGCGCGGTCCAGCGGTCCGCCAGCGCCACCGCCGCGTCGGAGCCGTAGGTCTCCCGGCACATGATGAGTGCGTCCGCCAGCCCGGTGACGCCCAGGCCGATCCGCCGCTTCGCATAGGCCTCCTGCCGCTGTTCGTCGAGCGGGAAGCCGGACACGTCGATCGTGTTGTCCATCATCCGTACCGCGGTCCCGACCAAGTCGTCGAGCGCCGCCTCGTCGAGCCGGGCCGCGGCGGTGAAGGGCTCGAGCACCAGGCGGCTCAGGTTCACCGAGCCCAGCAGGCAGGCGCCATAGGGCGGCAGCGGCTGCTCGGAGCATGGATTGGTGGACCGGATCGTCTCGCAATAGGCCAGGTTGTTGCGGGCGTTGATGCGGTCGATGAACAGCACGCCGGGCTCGGCGTAGGCGAAGGTCGCCTGCATGATCCGGTCCCACAGCGCGCGCGCCTTGATGGTCCGAAATACTGTGCCGCCGAAGGTCAGCGCCCAGTCCGCGTCCGCCGCGACGGCCGCCATGAAGGCGTCGGTGATCAGCACGGACAGGTTGAAGCTGCGCAGCCGGCCGGGCTCGCGCTTGGCGTCGATGAAGGCCTCGATGTCCGGGTGGTCGCAGCGCAGGGTGGCCATCATCGCGCCGCGCCGGGCCCCGGCCGACATGATGGTGCGGCACATCGCGTCCCACACGTCCATGAACGACAGCGGTCCCGACGCGTCGGCGCCGACGCCGCGCACCAGCGCGCCCTTGGGCCGCAGCGAGGAGAAGTCGTAGCCGATGCCGCCGCCCTGCTGCATCGTCAGCGCCGCCTCGCGCAGGTTGGCGAAGATGCTGCCGAGGTCGTCCTCGATGTCGCCCATGACGAAGCAGTTGAACAGCGTGACGCGTCGGCCGCTGCCGGCGCCGGCGACGATGCGGCCGGCGGGGATGAAGCGAAAGTCGGTCATCGCCGCCGTGAAGCGGTCTGCCCAGAGCGCCGGGTCGGCCTCCGGCTGCGCCAGCGCGTTCGCGACTCGGCGCCAAGTGTCGGCGATCTCGCGGTCGACCGGGGTGCCGTCGGTCTGTCGGAGCCGGTATTTCTGTTCCCAGATAAAGGTCGCGATCGGCGTCAGGGCATCAGCCGCGGTCGGAAACCCAGGCGCGGCGGGAAGGTTATCGAGTGCGGGCAAGGTCGGACTCCGTTGCTGGTATCGAGCGCCTGGCGAACGCTGGCATCACCAAGCGTCCGGTGACGCCTTTGTAGCTCAGGACTAGCTTTCTGGATCGACAATACAACGTACGCCGGGTCCCCGCGAGTAGGACCGGGCTTTCCCGAGTAGGAGTGATGATGCGACGCACCCTGTTGATGCTGTCTGCCGCGTTATGCGGCGCTGCGGGCGTTATCTCCAAAGACGTGCCTGGGCAGCGTCACCGGATCGACGCCGGGTCGCTGCCGCAGCCGTTTGAAACGCGTTCGGCCGCCAACTCGCCCTCTATCGTGCCTCGTCCGCCGGGCGCAGCACCCGCTGTTCCTGCCGGTTTCGAGGCGACCCTCGTGGCGTCCGGCCTCGACCAGCCGCGCACGTTGCGGACGGCCCCGAATGGCGACGTCTTCTTGGCCGAGAGCGGCGCGGACCAAATACGCGTGCTGCGCGGCACACAGTTATCGGTGTTCGCGAACCGGCTGTTATCGCCGTTCGGCATCGCCTTCTGGCCGCCCGGCACGACGCCCCGATACGTCTATGTCGCCGAGACCTCCCGAGTCGTGCGCTATGCCTATGCGTCCGGCGACCTGCGGGCGTCCGGGCCGGCGCAGGTCGTGGTGGACGGGCTGCCGACGGGCGGGCACTGGACGCGCGACGTGGCGTTCAGCCCCGATGGCCGCCGCATGTTCGTTTCGGTCGGCTCCGCCTCGAACGTCTCCGACCGCGGCGAGGAGGGCAGGGCGGAGGTGCGCGAATACCCATTGGACAGTGAGGGTCGGCCCGACGGCCATGGCGGCGAGCCGTTCGCGACCGGCATCCGCAACTGCGTCGGCCTGGCAATGCAGCCGGATGGCACGCTGTGGTGCGCGGTGAACGAGCGTGACGGCCTGGGCGACGACTTGCCGCCGGACTACGTGACCCGGGTGCAGCCGGCGGCGTTTTATGGCTGGCCATGGTTCTATATCGGCGGCCATG
Source organism: uncultured Acetobacteraceae bacterium (assembly GCA_964657765.1). Lineage (GTDB taxonomy): Bacteria > Pseudomonadota > Alphaproteobacteria > Acetobacterales > Acetobacteraceae > CAHJXG01. The sequence continues at coordinate 6,001 of CAZZWN010000118.1, read as the reverse complement.
CCGACCCGCGCCACCTCGGCGAGCATCCTGAGCTGGCGGCGCGGGTGGCGCTGCCCGACGTGTTGATCCAGCCGCATTCGGCGCCGCTGAGCATCACAGCCTACCCGGCGGATGGCGCCTGGGCGGACTACCGCGGCGACCTGTTCGTGGCGCTGCACGGCTCATGGAACCGTTCGACGCGGGCTGGCTACAAGGTCGTGCGGATCTTGCTGCGGAACGGCGTGCCGACGGGCGAGTATGAGGATTTCGCCACTGGCTTTGCAGTCGGAGCGGATGCGGTTTGGGGCCGTCCGGTGGGCGTGACGGTGGTGCAGGATGGCTCGTTGTTGATCAGCGAGGACGGCAGCGGCACCATCTGGCGCGTCGCCCGCCGGCACTAGGCGTGTAGTCCATTTCGCGTTGTGACCTAGGCCATATAGCCCAAGACGATCGCAGCTATGTTGTTACTATTACACACATGGCGAACGCGGCGATGGCGAAGGCAGGCGGTATGCTGTGGCAGATTTCGTGAGGTGGGCACGGTTAGCGGAGCATGGTGCGGCAGTGTCGTTCGCTCAAGGGGCGTGACCATTCTCACAACGCGCGGCCAATTTACCACTATCGTCTAAATTTTTGGTATTGTAGGGCAATCTGGGATAGCAAATTTGTTTCGGATATCATGTGTGGTGTGCCAAATTGTATGCGATGAGGGCTTGTGCCGGTTCAGGATATAATTTGGGGCCACAGCTATGATTACGTGTTTTATTTGACAGTTTTACTTTGAGCAATCAGGAGAGTTCGTTTGGCTGACGTCGTCGTCATTGGTGCTGGGCCCTATGGCCTTTCGGTCGCAGCACAGTTGCGCCATCAGCGCATTCCGTTCCGTGTATTCGGCAAGACGATGTCGATGTGGACGGATCATGTGCCAAAAGGCCTGACCCTTAAGTCCGACGCGTTCGCCAGTAACTTCGCCTCGCCGAACGACGAGTATCCGCTAAAGCGGTTCTATCAGGAGACGGGCCGAAGCGAATACTCGCCGATCGGCCTGCGCGTCGGCGCCGATGTCCTCGCCGAATACGGCCAGCAGTTCCAGCGCCGCTATGTCGGCGAGGTCGATGGCGCTCGCGTCACCGAGGTTGTGCGCGCTGGCGATGGCTTCCGTCTCGCGCTCGACACCGGCGAGCAGGTCGCGGCGCGCAAGGTCGTCGTTGCGACCGGGCTGGTGTCGCTGCGCCATATTCCCAGCAGCCTCGCTGTTCTGCCGCCCGAGATGCTGTCGCATAGCTCGGGCCATCACGACCTGTCCAAGTTCCGTGGCCGCCGTGTGGCCGTCGTCGGCGCCGGGCAGTCGGCGTGCGAGATGGCTGCGCTGCTGAACGAGGCTGGCGCCGAGGTCACCATGCTGACGCGCCGCCCGCTCAAGTGGTATGAACCGAAGAACGAGGACAAGCCCGGCGTGCGCCGCAATGTGCTCCAGCGGGTCCGGCGTCCCAACTTCGGCCTGGGACCGGGATGGCGCACTTGGTTCTGGTCCGAGATGCCGTACGCGTTCAGCTTCCTGCCGCAGGCCACGCGCTATGCGAAGGCATACGGCCTGTTCGCGCCCGCCGGCTCCGGCTGGATCAAGCATCGCGTCGACGGCGTGATACCCATCCACACCGGCAGCCTGCGCAGTGCCGAGGCGCGCGGCGACGAGGTGCATCTCACGGTCGACACGGTGGACGGTGCAATCAGCCTGACTGCCGATCACGTCGTCGCCGCGACTGGCTACCGCGCAGAGGTGAGCCGCTTGCCATTCCTCAGCCGGGTGTTAGGTGACATCACGACCATCAACGGCGCCCCGTTGCTCAACCGCAGTTTCGAGTCGTCGCTGCCCGGCCTCCACTTCGTCGGTTTCATGGGCGGCGCGACCTTCGGGCCGTCGATGCGGTTCATCTATGGCACGCGGTTCGCCGCCCGCCGGGTCTCGCAGGCGCTGTCATACCTCGGCGAGGCGAAACCGCGCGGCGCACATCTCTCCATCGAGCAGCCGAGCAGCGCCGCAGCGTCGGTCTAGCTCCGGCCTCCACCCCTCCGCCGTCGAATCTACGGCGCGAGGGGAGGACACGAATCGGCCTAATAATTGGCGGGCTGACAACCTAGCCCCTTCACACGTGTTGCTCGTGCGAGCCGCAGCGTGAAGGGAGGCCCATGACCATGCAATCGCAGCAGCCAAGCCCAATTCCCGAACCGGTACCGCCGCCTGGTGCGCCGCGTCCGCCCGGGCGCGACCCCGACGATCCGGTGCCGGTCGAGGAACCGCCCGACCCGCTGCCAATCCCAAGCCCCGTCGATCCCACCGACCCGCCGATCCGGCTTGCTGGGCCGATCCCCTCGGAAAGGACTATTCAATGAAGTTAGAAGGCAAAATAGCACTCGTGACCGGCGCCGACTCCGGCATCGGCCAATCCACCGCGGAACTCTTTGCGCAGGAGGGCGCGGACGTCTGCATCAGCTACCATACCGACCGCGATGGCGCCGAGGGAACCAAGCTTCTGGTCGAGGCGGCCGGACGCCGCGGGCTGGTCGTGCAGTGCGACGTCGGCGACCCGGCCTCGGTCGCCGCCCTGTTCGAAAGGGCTGAGGAGCTCGGCACCCTCGATATCCTGGTGAACAACGCGGGCAAGGGCATGAGCGGCATGCCGGTCGCCGATATGGAGGACGCGATGCTCGAGCAGATCCTGCGCACGGATCTGATGGGTCCGCTGTTCTGCGCCCGCGCCTTCATCCGCCTGCGCCGGGCCAACGGCGGCAAGGGGCGGATCGTGAATATCAGCTCGGTGGCGCAGCATCTGCCGACCCCCGGCAGCGCCCCCTACGGCATGGCCAAGGCCGGGGTCGGCTCGTTGACCCGCAGCCTGTCCCGCGAGTTGGCCGAGGATCGCATCAATGTGAACAACGTCGCACCGGGCCTGATCCAGACCCCGATGACGCAGGAGGTTCTGGACGACCCGAAAAAGGCGGAGAAGTCCATGCAGAGCATCCCGTGGCACCGCCCCGGGCAGCCGGAGGAGATCGCGCGGGTCGTGCTGTTCCTGGCGTGCGACGATGGCGACTACGTCACTGGGCAGACCTGGGTGATGGACGGCGGCCTGACGATGAACTGGGGCGGCGCATAGGGCGGCTTTCGATGCAGGTATTTTGACCCTGGCTGGAAACGACCGAACTGTGCATGCGTTGCTGGCGTGAACCCGATGTATGCCGGGTTTACATTACCAACGGCTTGCAAAGGAAAATGCTCAATGTCCATCATCGCCTGGCTTGTTCTCGGTCTCATTGCCGGCTTCATCGCCAGTAAGCTTTATGCCGGAAGCGGCCAGGGGGTCGTGCTCGACATCGTACTCGGCATCGTCGGCGCCTTCGTCGGCGGTTTCCTGTTCACCACCTTCGGCGCTGCGCCAGTGACTGGGTTCAACCTATACAGCATGATCGTCGCGGTCGTTGGGGCCATCGTCGTGTTGTGGATCTACCACGCTGTGGCCGGCCGGCGGGCAATGTAGCCACACGGACGTGTTACGCGGCCGGGGCGTCGGCTCCGGCCGCATGGCTGCGCTGGCTTGACGCGGGCGCCGACTGCAGCAACGGTTGCAATAT
>CAZZWN010000118.1:0-2289 GCA_964657765.1 uncultured Acetobacteraceae bacterium | reverse complement strand
ATCGGTCGCAAATCCCTCCGCCGGACTGAAGGTGACGGTCGTCGGCATCCAATGCCATGTCGTGCACCACACCCGGCGCTGGCCTACACCCAATGTGGACCGGGCGACGGCGCAGCGGCATGCGAACGTCGCCAAAGCACTGCGTGATACGTTTGGGCATGCGAACGCGGGCGTGTTTTTGCGACTGGCCGGGTCTGGCAGCGTGACAGTGGCCGACGTGGTCGCGTCGGCGGCGGAGGCCAGACTGTCGGCAGGGCTGCGCTGATGGGATTTGCCGGCCGGCTGGCGCTGACGTTGGGGCTCATGGTTGCGGGGTGTGGCGTGTTTGATGAAGTTGCGGCGCCTGCGCCTGGCGATATCTCGGTTATACGGCGTCCGACCTCGCCTAATACTTGCGTGGCTGCGCCGGCGGGCTTCGCTTTGGCTCCAGACCTGCCGACTCGCCGCTACGATGTGCCGCCCGACCGGCTCTTCAACATCGTGCGGGAGGTGATTGCGTCGCAACCGCGCACCAAGGAGCTCGCGGTGGATCCTGGCCGCTTGCGGGCCGATTATGTGGTTCGCAGCCTGGTGTTCCGCTTTCCTGACATTGTGCTGGCGCAAGTGCTTCGGGTTTCGGGGGGACAGTCTGACTTGGTCTTGTACTCTTATAGTTTGAAGGGTCATTCTGACTTCGGGGTAAATCGAGCCCGCGTCAGTCGCCTCCTTTCAGGCTTGGACGCTGCGTTGGCGAAGCCGCAATAGGTGCAGGGGCTAGGTTGGTTCGTGCTTGACTTATGCTGCACAGGAAATACTGGACAAATTCATGCGAGTAGCTCATATGCAGCGCTGACCGAAGCGAATCGTCGTTTATCTGATGATTGCGAGGTCAAGCATTCCGGAACGCCGTTTGGCGCTGAGTGCTTGTTTTGAAACTCGATGCCGAAATCACGGCCTTCATTACACCTTAGCCCCACGAGAGCGGATGCCCGACACAGACGACAAGTTCCCCCTGTCCCCAAGCGACAGCCAATCCACGGAAAGCCGAATGCGGCGTGCCCTGGGGCTACAGGGCCCCTCCCGCCCCGCGCCGCAGCAACGCGCCGACCAGGCCCGGCCACGCCACCGTTTCGTGCAGGATGGCGGCGTGCCGGTCGTCGTGCTGAACAGCCGTGGAGACAACGATCCGGTCGCCGCGTTCAAGGCGAGAGTCTCCGAAATAGAGGCGGTGCTCGACGCCGAGCGCAATGCCCATGGCGCGACAAAGCGGATCTTGCAGGAGGCGCAGGCCAACGTACAGGCGTTGCAGACCCGGCTCGCCCACGCTGAATTCGCCCACGGCGAGGCGCTGGCCGCTGAGCGCCAGGCACGTAAGGAGGCGGAGGACAGCCTGCAGGCACGGCTCGCGCTGGAAGCCCAGCACTCAGCAGAGCCAGTCGGCGATGCCGTTACGACCGCAATTGCCAGCGCTCCGAAAAAGGCAGTACGCAAGGTGCCGCGGGTGCCACGCGCATCGAAAATTGCGGAGCCGCAGCCCGTGAAGTGGTGGCTTCCCAATTTCCGCGAGAAAGCCTTCTAATATTTCATTGTCTATTACGGCCGGATCGGCCTTACGCGCTACCCCGAGCAATAAGTGGCGTGCAGAATAGGGATCCGACGTTTCCTTTGCATTCAAGGAGATCATGACCGAAATAGGCGTTCTGGCAAGCGCAAGCCTTCCGCCCGGGATACGGTCTCGGTTCGTTTCCGACGTGAACGGACTGCGGATGCATGTTCTCGAAGCGGGCGCGCCAGACTTGCCCTGCGTGTTGCTGTTGCACGGTTTTCCGGAACTTGCCTATAGCTGGCGCAAGATTATGCTCCCCTTGGCGGCCGCCGGTTTTCATGTGGTTGCGCCGGATCAACGGGGCTACGGACGCACGACCGGCTGGGACCCTGCCTTCGATGGCGACATCCGACAATTCCGCATGTTGAACCTGATGCGGGACGCGCTGGGCTTGGTGTCGGCGCTGGGTCATCGGTCGGTCGCGGCGGTGGTGGGCCATGACTTCGGCGCTGCAGTCGCGGCATGGTGCGCCCTGGTCCGCCCCGACGTATTCCGCTCCGTGGCGCTAATGAGCGCGCCGTTTATCGGGCCACCGCGCTTGCCGTTCGATACGGCGGCGCACCCCGTGGCGGCGCCGGAAGCGAGGCCGATCGACGACGAGCTGGCCGCGCTGGACCGGCCGCGCAAACACTATCAGTGGTACTATTCGACCCCGGCGGCGAATGCGGACATGTGGCGGGCGCCGCAGGGCGTGCATGCGTTCC
>CAZZWN010000117.1:5799-10459 GCA_964657765.1 uncultured Acetobacteraceae bacterium | reverse complement strand
GCTGGGGCGCCACGGACCAGCGCCTGCACCGCCTCGGGCGCCTCCGCCGGCAGGAACGGCGCGATGTCCAGCGCCGCCACGTCGCGCACCGCCGCCGAGAACACGACCCGCAGCCCGCTTTCGGCATAGGCCGCGAGGATGGTGTCGAGCGTCGGCTCGTCCATCGGCACCAGCGAGTTCATGTCCTGCACCGTCGTGATGCCGTGGCGGAGGCAGTCCACCGCGCCGACCAGGGTGCGGAGACGCAGCTCGCGTGCGCTGCGTGGTCCCAGATAGGCTGGCTGAGAATGCAGCGCCCAGACGTCGAACGGCATGTCCTCCAGCAGGCCTTTCTGCAGCACGTCGTAGGAGTGGTAATGCGCATTGACGAAGCCGGGCAGCACGAGGAGGTCCTTGGCGTCGACCACCCGGGCCTCCCCCGTGGCGGCCCGGCGGCGCAACTCGGCCTTGGCGGCGGCTTGCTCCTCCGAGGCATTGACGCTGGCGATCCGGCCGTTTTGCACCAGGATGTCGCGCATAGGCGGGTCGTGCGGGTCGGCGCCGGGCAGGTAGACGCGGCCGCCTGCGATCAGCGTGTCTTGCATCAAAGGCTGCGTTCCAGATTGATGGGGAGTGGCGCTCATGCAGCCAGCTTAGGCAGCCTGAACAGGCCACCCCACCGGGTAATCGGCGCGGGATCGGCGCCGGCGAGGCACAGGCTTTTCCACAACGCCGTGGCGACCGAGTCGTAGAACGGCACCCCCAGCGCAGCTTCCAGCCGCGGCGCCAACGCCGCCGCCGACAGGTTGGTGCAGACGACCGCGATGGCCTGCGGCGACCCGGCTGCCACCTCGCGGCACATTTCTTCCAACTCCGCCTCGGTCACGCCGGCGAAGGAGTAGTTATCCCGGAGCCGCAAATGCCGCTCCGCCGTGCACTCGATGCCGATGCCGGCATAATTGGCGATGATCCGCGCCTGCACGTCGTCCAGATACGGCGTCACCAAGCCCAGGCGCCGGATGCCGGTGCGGGCCAGCGCCTCGTTCAGCGCCAGGATGCTGGAGGTCGCCGGAATACCGGTCGCGGCGTGAATGCGCTGACACAGCGCCTCGTCGCGGTCGAAGCCGAGCCAGCTCGCCGAAGTGCCGCTCCAGGCAATGGCATCGACCCGGGCGTCGGCCAGCAGCCCCGCCGCCTGCAGCACGGCCGCGTCGTCGAACTGCGCGAGCGCTGCATCGGTCAGGGCAATCTCGGTCACCCGGAACCGGCTGAAATGCAGGGTCACATTGGGCAACTCCGCGGCCATCGCGGTCGACAGCGGCTCGAGCACCGTGTTGGACGAGGGCGTGAGAAAACCGAGCCGGATCGGACGACGCATCAGCCGGTCCCGCCGAACAGCCGCACCAACGGCACAGGCACGCCGGTCATCGCCTTCGCATCGGGACGCCGAAAGCTGCCTGCGACCGGCTTGCGCGGACGCAGCGCCGCCAGGGTTTCCGCCTGGCGCACCGCGGCGGCGACCGCGTCCACCAGCGGCACCGCGACCTGCAAAGCGATCTGCGGCGCCAGCCCCGCCAACGGCGCGCCGCCCAGAATACAAACCTCCGCCCCGGCCGCGACCGCCTGCGCGCATAGCGCAACGAGCTGGGCCGGCTTCTCCTCCGCAACGTGCACGACGTCGGCAAACGCCTCGTCGAGGCAGTGGACCCCGGAGCACCGCGCGCCCAGGCCGTTGTAGTCCACGACCTCGCGGTACCAAGGCCCCAGCGCCGACGCGAAGGTGACGATGGCGAAGCGGCGCCCGAGCATGCAGGCGGTCAGCATCGCCGCCTCCGCCATGCCCACGACAGGGATCGTCAGCAGCTCGCGCGCGGCGCCCAGGCCGGGGTCGCCGAACGCCGCGACCACCGCTGCGTCCGCACCCTCGGCATGTTCGGCAAACAGCTCGAGAACCGCGCGTGCGCCGATGACGGCTTCCGCCCGGGTCGCGATGTAGGGCACGCCTGCCGTCGCCGTGGCGGCATGGATCGTGGTGCCGGCAGAGGCAGCGGTGCGCGCGACGGCGGCGATCCGGTCGGTCACGGCTTGGCTGGTGTTGGGATTGGCCAACAGGATCCTCATTCGCTGACGCCCTCCGATCCAAGCGCCGTGCGCAGGCCGCTGGCGATCGCGGCAAATGCGGGCGTGCCGGCGATGCGTGGCCGCGGCAGGTCGACGACGACGTTGGCCGAGACGCGCCCGGGCCGCGGCGTGAACACCAGAATGCGGTCGGCCAGGAACACCGCCTCGTCGATGCTGTGCGTGACGAACAGCACGGTGGTGCGCTGCACGGCCCAGATCGACAGCAGCTCGGCCTGCAGATGGCCGCGGGTCTGCGCGTCCAGGGCGCCGAACGGCTCGTCCATCAGCAGGGCTTGCGGCCGGGTCGTGAGCGCGCGGGCGATGCCGACACGCTGCCGCATGCCGCCCGACAGCTCGTGCGGATAGCGTCCGGCGAATTCGGACAGGCTGGTCAGGGCCAGCATCTCTTCCGCCCGGGCGCTGCGCTCTGGCTTGGCAACCTTGCGTGCCTTCAGATTGAACTCGACGTTGCGCCGAACGGTCATCCACGGAAACAGGCCATGGTCCTGGAAGACGATGCTCGTCGCCGGCGAAGGCCCGTCCAGCTCCCGCCCCGCCACGATGATCTGCCCGGCCGTGGGCCGCTCCAGCCCGGCGATCATCTGCAGCAGCGTGCTCTTGCCGCAACCGGACAGGCCGAGCAGGCAGACGAACTCACCCTCGGCGCACTGGACGTCGATGCCGCGCAGCGCCTCGACCCGGCCCGCCTTGCCCTCCGTGCTCGCGAATGTCTTGCCGACGCCGATGCATTCGATAAAGCCGTTCATCCTGCAAACCCGCTCAACCCGGGTTCGCGATCAGGCCGTCCTGCCACCGGCACGCCCACGCCCGCAACCTGCGCACCGACTGATCGGCCAGCAGCCCGATGGCGCCGATGACGACAATGCCGGCAAAGATCAGCTCGGTCCGGAAGGTCATCTGCGCGTTCAGGATCATGTAGCCGAGGCCCGACTTCACGGCGATCATCTCCGCCGTCACCACCGTCAGCCAGCCGCCGCCGATCGCCAGGCGCAGCCCGGTGAAAATGGACGGCAGCGCAGCCGGCAGGATCACGTCGCGCAATATCAGCATCTCGCTGGCCCGAGCCGACGCCGCCACCTTCAATAGGGTACGCTCGATCCCGCGCACGCCAAAAATGGTGTTCAGCAGCAGCGGCCACAGCGCCGAGACGAAGATCAGCACGATCGCCGGGGTGTCCCCGATGCCGAAGAACAGCATGGCGAGCGGTATCAGCGAGATCGGCGGCACCGAGCGGAACGCCTGGATGGACCAGTCCGTCAGGCGGTCGAGCAGCCGATAGCGCCCGATCAGCAGCCCCGCCGGCACCGCCACGACAAAGGCAAGGCCGACCCCGATCAGCACGCGCAGCACGCTGGCGCCGGCGTTGGCGGCGATGAGCGGGGCCCACTGCACGAATGCGTTCGCGACCTTGGCCGGGGCCGGCAGCAGGACGGGCGGATAGAGCCTGGCGCTGACGGCGACCTGCCACGCCGCGATCAAGGCGAGGATGGGCAGCAGCCCGAGGACGCGCCCGGCACGCCGCATCATCGCGCGTTCAGATAAAGCTCGTATTGATGAACTCGGCCCAGTTCGGCTCCTGGTCCAGCATCTTGTCCGCCAGCATCATGCCGGCGAGCGACTTCAGCCCGCTCTGGAAGGCCTCACCGCTGTCCGCATTGAAGAACAGGTTCTTCGTGCTCGCCTCGGCGATGCCGCGGTCCATGTTGAACTGCTTGACCGTCGTCTCGACCGCGATCGAGGGGTCGGCGCGCATCCGTTCGGTCGCCTTCACATGCGCCTGCACCAAGGTGCGGACCAGGCCGGGCTCCTTCTGGATGAACGCCGTGCTGGCGACGAAACCGAGGTTGGTCTTGCCCATCGGCGTGTCGTACGGGACCCACAGCTTCTGCCCGAAGCCGCTCAATTCGGCGAAGGTCGCATAGGGCTCGAAGCAGCAGATCGCGTCCACGTCGCCGCGCGCCAGCGGCACCGGCTGGTCCTGGTTGTCGAGAAACAGCAGCTCGACCTGATCGGCAATGCCCTCGTGCCGCAACTTCCAGTTCAGGCTCACGAGGCCGATCGAGCCGTTCTGCACCCCGATCTTCTTGCCGCGGAGTTGTTGGAAACCGGTGATGCCGGGCCGGGCCAGCATCATCCAGCCGCCGTCGCAGCCATTGGCCAGCACCGACATCGGCAGGCCCTTGGTCGCAACCTGCATCGTGGCCGACAGGCCGCCATTGCCCACGTCCACGCTGCCGGACGCCACCGCCTGCATGCGCTGCACGAGGCTCGGGAAGGTGATGACCTCGGCGTCGATGCCCTCCGTCCGCAGCAGGTCGGGCATGAGGAACATCGCATTCGTGGTGGTGGTGAACGCCGATCCCAGTTTCACCTTGCGCAATGTCTGGCCCAGCGAGCTGGATGCGACCAGCGCGGGTGCGGCGAGGGTCGCGGCGGCGGTCATGAGGGTTCGGCGGCGGCTGATCATGCCGAATGTGATGCAATCTTCTTGCCATGCGGGTAGTGGGTCAGTTTGCCGCCCTCCTGGATGCTGCACGCC
>CAZZWN010000117.1:0-5789 GCA_964657765.1 uncultured Acetobacteraceae bacterium | reverse complement strand
TGCACGCCGCAGCATCGTTTCACCGCGACGACGGACCATGACGGCAGCGGCAAACTGACCCACTGTCGCCGGCCTGCGGAGCTGGCATGAGACATGGACGAAGCGTCTCCGCCAAAGCGGGCGAGCTTTCGGCCTTTTCGCCGGCTTCACCCGTCCGGCGGCAGCGGCAGCACCTGCTCGGACGCGCCGGATTGGAGACCTGGAAACAGCTCAAGCCGGTAGCCGCCCTCATCCTGCTGTCTTTCGCGTCCGTCCGTGACGATCCGGATCGTGCGCTGCTGCCCCGGCCAAAGGCGCAAGGCACCCGATAGGGGAACGCCGTCCCGGATGGCTCCGGACACGTCCTGGCCGTCGACGAACGCCCTGACGCTGGAGTTAGCGCCCGCCGCGACGAGCCGGAGGCGGGGAGCGAAATCCATCCAACCACTGCGGTTCGAAAGCATGACTTCGAACACCCGCCCTCCATCGCTGCGCGCCGGCTGCCATCCACCGGGCGATGCCGCCAGCGACATCTCGCGATCCGGATCTCGCAGGTGGTGCAAAAGCCAGAACGCAACGCCTGTCGTGGTTGGCGCCGCACGCCCATTTTCCTGCTCGGGAACGGCCTTGATGGAGATGGCGTACTCGAACACGGCCCAAATATCCGGCACTGCGTCGGCGTCTTCGTGTAGGCGCACCGCGTCCTGCGATATGGCAAGAAACTGCCCGGCCTCGTAGTCGGGGTTCTTCGCGCCATAGGGCCCAAGCATGATGGCCGCCATCTTCCCGCGCCGGTGCGCGAAGCGAACCACCGAAAGGCTGCCCTCCCGCATGTGCCCACTGTTCGACTTCCACAACCCCATGGGCCCGTCCGTCGACACGCCGTCCGCCGCTTCGACCCATTCGCGGTAGGCCGCGTTGTGCCGTCCGACGCCTTCCGCCCCGCCCTCTATGTCGCCGCCGAGGTTCCACGGCCCGACCTGGACGAAGTTCTTGCGCGGGACGCCCGGCTGATTGTCGAACTGGACCAGGTTCGCGGCGCGGTCCGGGCTCCAGCCGTAGTTCAGGCTGGTGTAGGGGATCCTCAGGCCGGACCCGTGCAGCCTCAAGATGAAGGCCTGGTCGTCCCCGGGGGATGCGCCGGACGTGTCGTCGCCGGGCTTGGGCAGGCGCTGGTCGGATTCGAGGAACACCCGGCGGTTCGTGAGCATGCCCGCCGTCTTCTCGAGCACTCCCTCGTGGAGCCGCTTCATCATGATAAAGTTCACATACAGCCCATCGACGTTGTCGCGCACGAACGGCCACTGCTCGGGGTTGGCGGCGAGGTCGCGCCATTGATCGGCCGAGCCGAGGAACACCTCCTGTGCCCATGAGGGCGCCGGGGCAAAGAATACTACGATGGCCACGGCCAGCGCCGCCCCGCGACACCACATCAAGTCACCTCCGCGTCGCTGGGTCCGAAGGCCGGTCGCTGCGCAAACGCACGTTGAGGCGGACATCCGACGACTATTTTGACCGAGAACTGGCCTGACCTGAGCTTTTCCAGTTTGCATCCGTCACGAACTGGCTGTTTGTTGCATGCAGTCGTTGCGGACAAGTCGTTATCGCACGCTTTCAGGTCGTTGAACCTTCCGGCTCCAGGGTGCTTCCACATGATGAAACTAGGTATTTGCGCCATATTCAAGAACGAGGGCCGATACCTGCGCGAATGGGTTCAGTATCATCGTCTCATCGGCTTCGATGGTTTCGTTCTCTACGATAACGGTAGCAGGGATCACGGTGCTTTAGCGCTCGCAGAGCCTGACTTGAAGTCGGTTGTCTCCATCATTCCGTGGTCGCTTTATCCAGGTCAGCCATGGGCCTATCAGCACTTTGTTATATTCTTCGCTAAGCAATTCGATTGGGTGGCCTTCATCGATATCGACGAGTTCATCCACCCTTTAGTCGGAGATAACATCAGGTCGTGTCTCGAAGTCGCCGGCACGCACTCTGCGATCCTGATGAACTGGCTCAATTTCGGCCCGGGCGAGTATACGTATCGCCCGGCGGGACTGGTTACCAAGCTCTACGACCATCGGCTGCCGGACGACGATCCGTGGCACTGTCATGTCAAATCGATCGTGCGGGTGAGCGATTTGGTGAACTGTGATGCGCCCCATGTCGCGCACCTCCGCGGACCCGCATGCAACACGCGGGGAGAAACCATCAGCAATGAACCGATACAGCCGCAAGCGTGCCACGATCGCCTGGTGATCAACCACTATTATACGAAGTCTTTGGAGGATTGGCAGGCGAAGGTTAACCGTGGACGAGCGACGACACTTGACCCCAGTTTGCAACGCACCCAGTCGCAGTTCGACTACTGCCGCTTACATGGCACGGTGCCCGATCACCGCATCCAGCGTTTGCTACCCCGGCTGCGGGCGGTCCTCGACAATGCAGCGCCTGCCTTGTGAGCGCTCGTCCTCTACATCGGGGGCGCCAGCCCGTCTTTCCCAACAGAGACCGAGGCGACCGTCAGGGAGCCATCGACCGCACGCTGGCCGTTGACGACAACCTTCGCACCGGGCCGGAGCGCGGAGCGGTCCGCTGGATCGAACGCCACGATCGGGACGTCTTCGGGAATGACGACCCTCTTCTCGCCGTCGCCGTACCTTACTGTCGCCGTCCGGCCGCTCGTGCCGACTAGGCTGCCCACCGTGCCATTTGTCATCGTGGATCCGCCGCCTTCCAGGTCCCAGGGGCGGAACCCCTCGCCGGCGCCTCGCATGCTGGGCGGAAAGATGTGGACCTCGAGCGCCTTCAAGCTGCCGTCGGGCTGCGGTGCCGCGGCCGTGCCGATATAGCTGTCGGGTGCGATGTCGGCGAGTTTGGCGCTTACGACGGAGACGATCCGCGCCGCCCCGGGCAACTGCATGTGGACCTTCGATCCGGCCCGGGTCGTGATGTCGAGGGAGTCCGGCCCCACGGCGTCGATCGTCCCGCGCAGCCGGGTTGGACCGGCTGGCGCAGTGGGCGCGGGTTGGGCGACCGAGAGGCTGCTGGCGAAGGCCAGGCAAGCCGCCAGCGCAGTCGGCAAGCGCATGTTCATTAAAAAATCCTCGAATTTGTCGTGCTGTTGGCCAGATTTTGTCCTGGCGTGACGCCAACGCACCCGGCGGGCGTTTACTTCCTCCGGCTCCAAATTTTTTTGCGTCCCGGATTAGTTTGAGACAGCCTGAACCGCCCAACCCTAATTGCCCGGTTTCGTAAGCCTCTACCCTGCGCCTGCGCCACCGCAGTAGGGCAAGGTCGCCACAATCGTCCTACACTGGCTTGGCGAAGCTTCGAGGGGTATCCAATGTTCGAATACGTGAACGCCACGGTGGAAAAGGTCGATGCGGGCCTTGCCGCCGGGACGCTGGCCGACGCCTTGGCAAGCCTCCGCCAACTCGGCCTGGACGACTTCGGCGAGCTTCTGCTGTCGATGCCGAATCCACGGTTCCCGAACCTCTCCGGCGTGCTGCCGCGCATGGCGAGCGAGGAGGTGCAGACGTCCTGGACCGGCGCCCATGGGCTGACGTTGCTGCGGCAGACCTGCAATTTCGTCCGCTCCGTCGCGTATAACTTCAGCCGGTTTGCCGGCCGCTCCCTGAGCGACGCCGAAATCCTGGATTTCGGCTGCGGCTACGGGCGGATCGCGCGGCTTATGTACTATTTCACCAACCCAGGCCATCTGGTCGGAGTGGATCCATGGGATCGCTCCATCCAACTTTGCCATGAGGCCGGGCTCGGCGAGAACTTCCGGCAGTCCGAGTATCTGCCGTATGATCTACCCGTTGGCGCCGCCCGGTTCGACTTGATCTACGCATTTTCCGTGTTCACGCATCTGTCGGAGCGGGCCACCCGCCAGGCGCTGCAGACCCTGCGGCGCTATATCCGCGACGACGGAATATTGGTGATCACCATGCGGCCGGTCGAGTATTGGGAGTTGGGCATCGCCGCCGGCGGCGACATACCGGCGTTGATGGCCCGGCACCGCCGCGACGGCTTCGCCTTCCAGCCGCATAACCGCGAGCCGGTCGACGGCGACATCACCTACGGCGAGACCAGCATGACGGCGGAGTGGCTTATCGCTGAGAATCCAGGCTGGCACCTCGCCGGTCTCGACCGCACGCCGGACGATCCCTACCAGCTCTATGCATTCCTGCAGCCGATATAAGCGCCCACGAACGCAATAGGCCGGCGTCCTCAGGTCATCGGCAACGCGACATGCCGCTTATAGGCCGGGCGGTCCAGCAGCCGTTCGTACCATGCCTGCAGATGCGGCTGCGGCGCCCGGGCGATGTCGAACGAGAACCAGCGGTGGGCATGCACCCCGAGCGCGATGTCCGCCAGGCTGAACACAGGTCCGGCGACATAGGGCACGCGCGCCAGGATGCTGTCGAGCAAGGTCCAGCACCGGGCGATCTCCGTCGTGGCGGCGGCGATGGCAGCGAGGTCGCGCCGCTCCGGCGCAGTACGCACCAGCCCTTGGAACACGACCGACTGCGGCCGGTTGAGCGTGGTCTGCTGCCAATCCATCCAGCGGTCGATGCTGGCGCGCGCCTGCAGGTCGTCCGGCCACATCGCGTTTCCCGGCGCGTTGGCCGCACAAAGGTAGCGGATCATGGCGTTGCTCTCCCACAGCACGAAATCGCCCTCGACCAGCGTGGGGACGACGCCGTTCGGGTTCATGGCCCGGTACTCCGGCGTGTCGGTGCCGCCGAACGGGCCGCCGACGTCGGTGCGCTCGTACGGCAAACCGAGCTCCTCCATAAGCCAGATCGCCTTCATGACGTTGCTCGAATTGGCCCGGCCCAGCAGCTTGCGCATCGAAGTCCATCCCTATCCTTATTCCGGCACGGTATTGCGCGCGCACGATTGCTCCAAGCGGCAATGCGGGCCATATCGCCGGTATGGTCCGATCGAACCTGATTCCATTGGACGCCCGGGGCACGGCCTGGGTCGCCATCCTGGCGTCCGGCGTGGCACTCGGGGGCGCGCTGGCGTCCGAGCGCTGGCTTGGCCTCGTGCCCTGCGCGCTGTGCCTTTGGGAGCGCTGGCCCTATCGGGTGGCGATTGCGCTCGGGCTGGCGGCATTGGCGCTGCCGCGTCCGCCTGCGCGCTGGGCCTTGGCCGCGGCGGCGCTGGCGGTATTGGCGGGCGCGGCATTGGCGGCGACGCATGTCGGGGTGGAGCAGGGCTGGTGGCCAAGCCCGCTGCCCGAGTGCGCCGCCCCGTCGTTCGGCGGCGGCAGCATCGCCGAGCGCCTGGCCCGCATGCCGGCGACCGTCAGCAAGCCTTGCGACGAGCCGACCTTCCTGGTGCCGGGCCTGCCGGTGTCGTTCGCGGCGATGAACCTGGTCTTCGCCCTGGCGCTGACCGGGTTCCTCGCCATCTCAGTCGCGAAGCAACGAGGCGCGGCATGAGCGGCATTATGAACGGGACCCGGGCGCCACTGCCCGGCGACACGACCATGCGTGAGACGGTCGAGCGCATCATCCGCGTCGATCACGCCGGCGAGTATGGGGCGGCCCGCATCTACGAGGGGCAGCTCGCCATCATGGGACGCGGGCCCAAGGGCGACCTGATCCGCCACATGAAAGCGCAGGAGCAGCATCACCTCGACATCTTCACCGGCCTGATCGCCACGCGCCGGGTGCGGCCGACCGCGTTGCTGCCGCTGTGGCGCCTCGCCGGCTATGCGCTGGGTGCTGCGACGGCGGCGCTGGGGGACCGGGCGGCGATGGCCTGCACGGTCGCGGTCGAGGAGGCGATCGACGAGCACT
>CAZZWN010000116.1:0-10462 GCA_964657765.1 uncultured Acetobacteraceae bacterium | reverse complement strand
GCATCATCCTGACCGGCGACGTGCCGAGCCCGATCAACCCGCCCAGCGGCTGCCGGTTCCATACCCGCTGCCCCTACGTGTTCGATCGCTGCCGGGTGGAGGAGCCGGTGCTGCGGGCGTTCGACGAGGGACAGAAGGCCGCGTGCCACCTGGACGAACTGCCAGCGCTGCAGATGTTGCCGCAGGCTGCGTAAGCGAACCGGCCGCTGTAAGGGCAGCTACCTCCCGGCGCTCACTTGACCCTAGCCGGCCGAAATGGCCACACTACGTCAGGAGCGCGGGATGATGATCACGCACCAGTTCTGCATACAGGGAGAGAAACGATGCCGCAGGTATCGCTGACGGTGAACGGACGCAGCCACACCGCCGAGGTCGAGGGACGCACATTACTGGTCGAGTTGCTGCGTGAGGGCATGGGCCTGACCGGCACGCATGTCGGCTGCGACACCAGCCAGTGCGGCGCATGCGTCGTGCACCTGGATGGGGAGTCGGTCAAAAGCTGCACCATGCTGGCGATCCAGGCGAACGGGTCCCAGGTGACGACGATCGAGGGCATCGCCGCGAACGACGGCACGCTGCATCCGATGCAGGCAATGTTCCGCGAGCACCACGCCCTGCAATGCGGATTCTGCACTCCCGGCATGGTGATGAGCGCCATCGATCTGGTGAACATGCATCCCGAGGGCCTGAGCGAGGACCAGATCCGGCACGGGCTGGAGGGCAATCTCTGCCGCTGCACCGGCTACCACAACATCGTCAAAGCGATCGCCGCGGCCTGGCCGCTCATGCACGGCAAGGAATTGCCGCTCGCCGCCGAATAGCCGGCGCCAGCGATCCATCGGGTCGACCGGCGTCACGCCGGAGTTGTGGGGGGAAGTCAGGATCATGGGTTTCGAGGGCATCGGCGCGTCAGTGCGCCGCAAGGAAGACCATCGTTTTCTCAGCGGAAACGGCAACTATACCGACGACATCAACCGGCCGGGCCAGCTTTATGCGGTGATCCGTCGGGCCGACCGGCCGCATGCGCGGCTGCGGAGCATCGACACGGCCGCCGCTGCTGCTGCACCCGGCGTCGTCGCGGTTTATACCGGCGCCGACATGCAGGCGGACGGCATCGGCGGCGTGCCGTGCGGCTGGCAAATCCACAATAAAGACGGTTCGCCGATGGCGGAGCCGCCGCATCCGGTGCTGGCGACCGGCAAGGTGCGCCATGTCGGCGACCCCGTTGCGGTGGTGATCGCCGCCAGCAAGCAGCAGGCCAAGAACGCCGCCGAGCTGCTCGACATCGACTATGACGACATGCCCGGCATCGCCAGCGTGCGCGACGCGATCGCGCCCGGCGCGCCGCTGGTGCACGACGAAGTGCCCGGCAACGTCTGCTTCGACTGGCACATCGGCGACAAGGCCATCGTCGACCAGGCCTTCGCGCACGCGGCGCACGTCGTCGAGCTGGATTTGACCAATAACCGGCTGGTCCCGAACGCGATGGAGCCGCGGGCGGCGATCGGCGATTTCGACCGCTCGTCCGGCGAGTTCACGCTCTATACCACCAGCCAGAACCCGCACGTCATCCGGCTGCTCATGGGCGCGTTCGTGCTACACATCCCGGAACACAAGCTGCGGGTGGTCGCGCCCGACGTTGGCGGCGGCTTCGGGTCGAAGATCTACCACTACGCCGAGGAAGCCATCGTGACCTGGGCGGCCGGCAAGCTGCACCGCCCGGTGAAGTGGACGTGCGACCGCAGCGAAGCGTTCATGTCGGACGCGCATGGCCGCGACCATTACAGCAAGGCCGCGATGGCGCTCGATGCGCAGGGCAAGTTCCTGGCGCTGCGGGTGAGCACGCTCGCCAACATGGGCGCCTATCTTTCGACCTTCGCGCCGGCCATCCCGACCTATCTCAGCGCCACGCTGCTCGCCGGCGTGTATACGACGCCGGCCATCTACGCCGAGGTAAAGGCAGTGTTCACCCATACCGTGCCGGTGGACGCCTATCGCGGCGCGGGGCGGCCGGAGTCGGCCTATTTGCTGGAACGCCTCGTGGACGTGATCGCGCATGACACCGGGCTCGACCGGGTCGACATCCGGCGGCTGAACTTCATCCCGCGCGACGCCTTCCCGTATCAGACGCCGGTGGCGCTGCAATATGACAGCGGGGATTACCAAGCGACATTGAAGGCTGCGCTGGCCGCATCGGATTGGGACGGCTTCCCGGCCCGACGCCGCGCGGCCGCCGCCCGCGGCAAGCTGCGCGGCATCGGCATGTCGACCTACGTGGAGGCTTGCGGCATCGCGCCGAGCAAGCTCGTGGGGCAGTTGGGCGCGCGCGCCGGGCTGTATGAGGTCGCGAACATCCGCGTGCATCCGACCGGCAGCGTCACGGTGTTCACCGGGACGCACAGCCACGGCCAGGGGCACGAGACGACGTTCGCGCAATTGGTGTCCGACCAACTCGGCGTTCCCGTCGACCTGGTGGACGTCGTGCATGGCGACACCGCGAAGATCCCGTTCGGCATGGGCACCTACGGCAGCCGCAGCCTCGCGGTCGGCGGGTCGGCTATGGTGAAGGCGATGGACAAGGTGATTGCCAAGGGCAAGAAGATAGCCGCGCACCTCATGGAGGCGTCGGTCGAGGACATCGAGTTCAAGGACGGCCGCTTCTCGGTCGCCGGCACCGACAAGAGCAAGGCGCTGGCCGAAATCTCGCTCGCCGCCTACGTCCCGCACAACTACCCGATCGAGGAACTGGAGCCCGGCCTGGACGAGACCGCGTTCTACGATCCGAAGAACTTCACCTTCCCCGGCGGCTGCCACATTTGCGAGGTCGAGATCGACCGCGACACCGGGACTGTCCAGGTGGTGAACGTGGTCGCGGTGGACGACGTGGGCCGGGTGATCAACCCGATGATCGTCGAGGGCCAGGTGCAGGGCGGGCTCGCCCAGGGCATTGGCCAGGCGTTGATGGAGAACGCCGTCTACGACAGCGAGGCGCAGCTGGTGACCGGGTCGTTCATGGACTACCAGATGCCGCGCGCGCACGACTTCCCGCAGATGATCACCTCGACCGAAAACACGCTTTGCACGCATAACCCGTTGGGATCGAAGGGCGTGGGCGAGACGGGGGCGATCGGCTGCCCGCCTGCGGTCATCAACGCCGTGGTGGACGCGTTGGGCGAATATGGCGTACGGCACCTCGATATGCCGGCGACGCCGCAGAAGATTTGGTCGATCATCCAATCCAACCAGCCGCGCATGGCGGCCGAGTAGGGAACAGCAGCATGTATGATTTCACCTATACCAAGCCGGCCTCAATCCCGGACGCTTTGCAGGCGCTGGGCGCGGACGTCGATGCTAAAGCGCTGGCCGGCGGCCAGACATTCATTCCAGTGCTGAAGCAGCGGTTGAACAAACCCAGTGCCATCGTCGACCTGTCGGGCTTGGGGCTGCGCGGCATCAAGACCGATGGCAAGACCATCACGATCGGCGCAATGACGACGCACCACGAGATCGAGGCCTCGGACGACGTGAAGCGCCTGCTGCCCGGGTTGGCCAAGATGGCGTCCTGGATTGGCGACACCCAGGTGCGGCACCGCGGCACCATGGGCGGATCGCTCGCCAACAACGACCCGTCCGCGTGTTATCCCGCTGCGGTGCTGGCGCTGGACGCCACCATCCACACCGACCACCGCACCATCAAGGCGGAGGATTTCTTCCAGGGCATGTTCACCACGGCGCTGGAGCCCGGCGAGCTGATCACCGCGATCGAGTTCCCGGTTGCTGACAAGACCAACTATGAGAAGTTCCGCAACCCGGCGTCGCGCTACGCCATGGTCGGCGTGTTCGTCGCCAAGACGGCCGCGGGGGTGCGGGTGGCGATCACCGGGGCCGGGCAGGGCGGCGTGTTCCGCCATACTGCGATGGAGCAGGCGTTGTCGGCGAACTTCTCGCCCGACGCCATCACGGGGATTACAACTCCTGCCGATGGTTTGAACGGCGACATCCACGCCAGTCCGGAGTATCGTGCGCACCTAATCGGCGTAATGGCGCGCCGGGCCGTCGCGGCGGCCTGATCGGCGGAGGGCTTGGGGCCTATGCTCCAAGCCTCCCGCCGACTATTTATGGTGGGAGTTCCGGCGGTTGGTCGTTGACCTGCATTTGCTGTGTAAGCAAGGACAGCGCAATAAGCGCATTGGGCCTGAGCCGACCCGGTATGAAACCGGCACCTGGCCGGTGACGGACGAGGTCGCCGAGGAGGCGATCGGCGGCCGGGTCTACCTCCACGCCGCTCGCGCCGAGGAGGCGTATTATGGCGGTACGATTAAATCCTGGCGCCCCGCGCTGGACAATCCCAAGCGCAAATCGTTCGAATACGTCGTCGACGGCCCGTTCCGCATCCGTTGCCCGGAGAAGTGGGGTCAGGAAAAGGCGATCGTGCGGCGCTGAACTCCGGCCGGTCATGGCGCGCCACGTTGCCGTCATCGGCGCCGGCATCGTAGGCGTGTCCACGGCGATAGAGTTGCTGCGCGACGGTCATCGCGTCACGATCATCGAGCCTGGCGAACCCGGCGGCGAACAGGGTGCCAGCTATGGCAACGGCGGCTGGCTCAGCCCGAGTTCGGTGGTTTCGCCCTCTATGCCGGGGCTTTGGCGCCGGGTGCCGCGAATGTTGGCCGACCCGTTGGGGCCGCTGGCGATACGATGGAGCTACCTGCCGCGTCTGGCGCCCTGGCTCGCACGCTTCCTGCAGTCCGGATTGACGGTGGCGCGGGTCGAGGCAATCGCGCGCGCCTTGCGTCCGCTCGTGGCCGACGCGCCCGAGCGGCATCGCTGTCTCGCCGAGCAGGCCGGTGTCGCCGGGCTGATAGAACGGCGCGGCCTGCTCTATGTCTTCCCGGATCGCGCCGACTTCGAGGCCGAGGCCCTCGCCTGGCGCTTGCGGCGTGATAACGGGGTGCAGTGGCTCGAGTTGGATGCCGACGAACTGCGCCAGCAGGAGCCTGAGCTCGACCGCCACTACCGCTTTGGTGTCCTGGTCGAGGCCGGCGGCAACTGCACTGAACCCGGCGCTTATGTCGCGGCATTGGCGAGCCACGCGGTTTCGCTCGCCGCTGCGCGGGTTGGGGCCGCCGCGACCGGGTTCCGCATCGAGGCAGGCCGGCTTGCCGCCGTGACGACGACGAGGGGTGAGGTCGCGTGCGACGCGGCGGTGGTCGCCGCCGGTGCACGTTCCCGGGCGCTGGCCCGTGCGGCAGGGGATCGGGTGAGGCTGGAGACGGAGCGCGGCTACCACGCCGTTATTTCCATGCCCGGCATCGGCCTTCGCCATCCGGTCATGCCCAGCGACGGCAAGATGGCGGTCACGATGACACGCGGCGGCCTGCGCATTGCCGGGCAGGTCGAGCTGGCCGGCCTCGACGCGGCGCCGGACTGGCGTCGTGCGGCCATCCTGCGCGACTTTGCCTTGCGCGCCTTGCCCAACTTGCCGCGCGATCTGCCCGCCGACCGGGTGAAGATGTGGATGGGGCACCGGCCGAGCATGCCGGACGGGCTGCCGGTGATCGGCGCGGCGAGTGGCTGCGCCGACGTGTTCTACGCTTTTGGCCACGGCCACTTGGGCCTAGCTGCCGGGCCGGTTACGGGCCGGCTGGTCGCGGACCTGATCGGCGGGCTGCCGCCGGTCATTGATCCCGCGCCCTACTCGCCGCGCCGATTTGCCCGGCGGGGCCGCGCGCGCGATGCTGCCGCCACAACTGGAGGAATGCATCATGGCAGAACGGCCCTACACGCTCGACGACCTCAAGGCTCTGGAGCAATGGGACACGCCGACGATCTGTAACGGCCTGGAGATCGTCGCACCCGAACGGCGCGCGATCGGCTTCACCGTCGAACCGATGGTCGCGGCCGACCGGAGTTTGAAGCCCATGGTCGGCGTGGCGCGCGTCGGCATGATCCGCGCCAAGGAGGCCCCGCGCGGCCCGGCCGCGAACCGGCTGGAATGGTACGATTATGTGGCCGACGCGGAATTTCCGACCGTGGTCGTGCTGCAGGACCTGGACGATCGCCCCGGCTATGGCGCGTGGTGGGGCGAGGTGCATTCGACGGTGCACAAGGCGCTCGGCGCACTGGGCTGCGTGACCAACGGGTCGTTTCGCGACTGCGACATGCTGGCGCCGGGCTTCCAGATCGTCGGCGGGCGTATCGGCCCCAGCCACGCCCACGTCCACATGGTCGATTTCGGCAAGCCGGTGAACATCTTCGGCATGAACGTTGCGCATGACGACGTTGTCCACGCGGATTTCCATGGCGCGGTGGTGATCCCGGCCGACGCGGTGCGCAAGTTGCCCGATGCGATCGCGCTCGTGTCCCGGCGCGAGAAGGTCATCCTCGACGTCTGCGCCAGCCCTGATTTCAGCCCGGCCAAGCTCCGCGCGGCGGTGCAACAGGCCGGGGAGATCCACTAGGGCCGTATTTGGGCCGGGAGCGGCGCAGTCCGGCCTGCGTCGCCCGTAGCGCAGGTTCCAACCCCGTTGCGCGGCTGCTACATTGGGGATTGGACCAACAGGGATAGAGGCGATGGCCGGCCATAGCCAGTTCAAGAACATCATGCACCGCAAGGGCGCGCAGGACGCGCGGCGCGCCCGGCAATTCGCCAAGCTGATCCGCGAGATCACCGTCTCGGCCCGGACCGGCTTGCCCGACCCGGCGCTCAATCCGCGGCTGCGCACCGCGATGGCCGAAGCGCGCGTCGCCAACATGCCGCGCGACACCATCGAGCGCGCGGTGAAGAAGGCGACCGGGGCGGCGGGCGGCGAGGACTACGTGGACGTGCGTTACGAGGGCTATGGCCCCGCCGGGGTCGCGGTGATCGTCGAGGCGCTGACCGACAACCGCAACCGGACCGCATCGGACGTTCGCGCCGCCTTCAACAAGCACGGCGGCGCACTGGGCGAGACCAATTCCGTAAGCTTTATGTTCTCGCGACTCGGCGTGATCGAGTATCCAGCCGCCACGGCGACCGCGGATGCGATGCTGGAAGCCGCGATCGACGCCGGCGCCGACAATGTCGAGAGCGGCCCGGAAGGGCACGAGATCACCTGCGCACCCGACGACTGGATGGCGGTGCGCGACGCGCTGGAGGCCCGCTTCGGTGCGCCCGCGGCGGCAAAACTCGATTGGCGGCCCAGCACGTCAGTGACGCTCGACGAGGACCGCGCCATCAGCCTGCTGAAGCTGATCGACGCGCTGGAGGACAACGACGATGTGCAGAACGTCTACGCGAACTTTGAGATCCCGGACGCCGTGATGCAGTCGTTGTCTGCCTAATGGCGCGCCTAATGGGGATCGACCCTGGGCTGCGCTTCACCGGATGGGGCGTGATCGACGTCCACGGCAACCGGCTGCGCCATGTCGCGGACGGGGTCATCGCCACCGACAACGCCGACAGCGTGCCGCACCGGCTCAAATTCCTGCACGACGCGCTCACCCTGCTGTTCCTGGAGCACCGTCCGGACGAGGCGGCCGTAGAAGAGACGTATGTGAACCGCAACGGCACTGCGACCCTGAAGCTCGGTTACGCCCGTGGCGTGGCGCTGCTGGCCCCGGCGATGGCGGGGATCATCGTCGCCGAATATGGCGCGATGGGCGTAAAGCAGGCCGTTGTGGGCACTGGCGGGGCGAGCAAGGAGCAGGTCGCGCTCATGGTCCGCCGCCTGTTGCCCGGGGCCACGCTGCGCCGGGCGGACGCCGCCGATGCGCTGGCGGTCGCCATTTGCCATGCCCATCACCGCTCCACCCGGCTGCGCGTCAACGCCGGGACGATCATGGCGTGATCGCGCTGCTGCACGGCCGGGTCGACGCGCTGGACGCCGCGAGCTGCATCATCGACGTGAACGGGGTCGGCTATCTGGTGCAGGCGTCGACCCGCACGCTGGCGGCGTTGCCGGCGTCGCCCGCCACCGCGCGCGTGCTGATCGAGACGCATGTCCGCGACGATGCCATCGTGCTCTATGGCTTCACCGACCCGGCCGAACGCGAGTGGTTCCGCCTGCTGCTCACCGTTCAGGGCGTCGGGGCCAAGGTCGCGCTCAACATCCTGTCGGCATTGTCGCCGCACGACCTCATCAACTCTATTGCCGCCGGGGACAAGGCGAGCTTGACCCGCGCGCCCGGGGTCGGCGCCAAGCTCGCTATCCGCCTGCTGAGCGAGCTGCGCGACAAGGCCGGGACGATGCCGACCGGCACGAGCCTGTCGATCCCCGTGGCCGAAGGCGGCACGGAGGCGGACGCGGTTTCGGCGCTGGCCAACCTCGGCTACCGCCGCTCCGAGGCGTATCCGGTCGTGGTCCGGATCATGGCGGCGCTGGGTGAGGAGGCCGGCGTCGACCAGGTGATCCGCGGCAGCCTGCGGGAGCTGGCGATCAAATGAGCGACGACCGCACCATTGGCGCGAACCGCGGCGAGGACGATACCGGGGAGGCGAGCCTGCGGCCGCAGACCCTGGCCGAGTTCATCGGCCAGAAGGCCAGCCGCGAAAACCTGCGCATCTTCATCCAGGCCGCGCGCGGACGGGCGGAGGCGATGGATCATGTGCTGCTGCATGGCCCGCCGGGCCTGGGCAAGACGACGTTGGCGCAGATCGTGGCGCGCGAGCTCGGCGTGGGGTTCCGCGCGACCTCCGGCCCCGTCATCCAGCGCGCCGGGGATCTCGCAGCCATCCTCACCAACCTGCAGCCGCGCGACGTGCTGTTCATCGACGAGATCCACCGGCTGCAGCCCGCCATCGAGGAGGTGCTGTATCCCGCGATGGAGGATTTCCAGCTCGACCTCATCATCGGCGAGGGCCCGGCGGCGCGCAGCGTGCGGATCGACCTGTCGCCGTTCACGCTCGTGGGCGCCACGACGCGGGCCGGGCTGCTGGCGACGCCGCTACGGGACCGGTTCGGCATCCCGCTGCGGCTGGTGTTCTACACGTTCGCCGAGTTGGAGCTGATCGTTTCGCGCGGCGCGGAGAAGCTCGGGTTCAACCTGACCGCCGAGGGCGCGGCCGAAATCGCGCGCCGGTCGCGCGGCACGCCCCGTATCGCCGGGCGCCTGCTGCGGCGCGTGCGCGACTTCGCGACCGTCGAGGGCCAGGATCCGGTCGACCGCACCATGGCCGACGCCGCGCTGACCCGGCTCGAGGTGGACCGCCTGGGCCTCGATGCGATGGACCGCCGCTATTTGCGCCGCATCGCCGAGCACCACGCGGGGGGGCCGGTCGGAGTCGAAACGCTGGCGGCGGCGCTCGCCGAGGCGCGGGACACGCTGGAGGACGTCGTCGAGCCCTATTTGATCCAGGAGGGGCTTATTCTGCGCACCAGCCGCGGACGGATGCTGGGGGAGGCGGGGTGGCGGCATCTGGGCCTGATGCCGCCCAGCAACCAGCCGCAGCTTGACCTGTTGCGCGATCCGGGCGCCGAACCGGCGTCTTCAGCTTGAGCGAATACCGCCTGAAGTTGCGGGTCTATTATGAGGACACCGACGCCGGCGGCGTCGTCTACCACGCCCGCTACCTCGCCTTCGCCGAACGCGCCCGGTCGGAGGCGCTGCGTGAGGCCGGCGTGCCGCACTCCGAACTTGTTGCGGACCATGGCTTATTCTTCGTGGTGCGGCGCGCGGAAATGGACTATCTGCGGCCCATCCGGCTGGACGAGGAAATCGTCGTGGTCACGGGCCCGTGGGCGATGGGGGCGGCGTCCGTAGACGTGCGGCAGCGGTTCGAGGTCGCCGGGCGTAGGGTGGCGGCCCTGCTGGTCAAATTAGCATGCGTGCGGCAGGCGGATGGCCGTCCGGTCCGGATACCGGAGCGTTGGCGCCTGGCGTTCTCCGGCGAAACAAAGGGGTTCTGACTTGGATCGTGTGGTGGATGCGGCGAACCTGGCGACGGCGGGCGGCGACATGTCGATCGTCGGGCTGTTCATGCAGGCGGATCTGGTGGTCAAGGCCGTCCTGATCCTGCTGCTGCTGGCCAGCGTGTGGGTATGGGCGATCGTGTTCGAGAAGATCACGACCCTGCGCCGGGCCAACCGCGCGGCGGATGGGTTCGAGGACCGGTTCTGGTCCGGCGGCAGCCTCGACGAGATGTACGAGAACGAGGGCGCAAAGCCCGTCCATCCGCTCGCGGCCGTGTTCGGCGCCGCGATGGGCGAGTGGCGGCGCAGCGCCCGCGTCGCCGGTGCGGACATGAGCCGCGGCAGCGTGCGGGACCGCGTCGACCGTACCGTGACAGTCACGATCCAGCGTGAGATGGACCGCATGGAGCGCTGGATGGTGTTCCTCGCCTCCGTCGGCTCCACCGCGCCGTTCATCGGGCTGTTCGGCACGGTGTGGGGCATCATGCGCAGCTTCTCGGCCATCGCCACCAGCCGGAACACCAACCTGTCCGTGGTGGCGCCGGGCATCGCCGAGGCGCTGTTCGCCACCG
>CAZZWN010000115.1:0-10561 GCA_964657765.1 uncultured Acetobacteraceae bacterium | reverse complement strand
GCCGGCGTCTGCGCCATCTTGAACGTGAGGCCGCGATTGATGGCGGAGCCCATCGGCACCTTGTCCAGCAGCCCGCCATACACGCCGACGATCGAGACGATGCCGCCATTCCGGCAGTTGTTGATCGCCTGCCGCAGCACGTGCGGCCGGTCGGTGCCGAGCATCGCTGCCTGCTTCACGCGGTCCAGCACGCTGTCGACGCTGGCGACGTTGCTCGCCTCGGTGCCGACGGCGTCGATGCAGGCGTCCGGGCCGCGGCCGGATGTCATTTCCTGCAGCCGGTCGTAGATGGTGTCCTGCATGAAATCGAGGGTCTCGGCGCCGCCGGCGCGCGCCAGGGCCAAGCGCTCCGGCACGGTGTCGATCGCGATGACCCGGCCGGCGCCGAGCAGCAGGGCGGAGCGTATGGCGAACTGTCCGACGGGCCCGCAGCCCCAGATGGCGATGGTGTCGCCGGGTTGGATGTCGCAGAGGTCGGCGGCCATGTAGCCGGTGGGGAAGATGTCCGACAGGAACAGCACCTGCTCGTCCGAAAGGCTGTCAGGCACCTTGATCGGGCCGAAATCGGCGTATGGCACGCGCAGGTATTCCGCCTGGCCCCCGGCGTAGCCCCCCAGCAAATGCGAGTAGCCATACAGGCCGGCCGGCGAATGGCCCCATAGCGCCGCCGCTGCTTTGTGGTTCGGGTTCGAACGCTCGCAGCCGGAGAACAGGCCCTTCTTGCAGAAGAAGCACTCGCCGCACGAAATGGTGAACGGCACGACGACACGGTCGCCGACCTTGAGGTTGGTGACCTCGGAGCCGAGCTCCATCACCTCGCCCATCGTCTCGTGCCCCAGGACGTCGCCAGCTTTCATGCCGGGCATGATCCCGTCGTAAAGATGCAGGTCCGAGCCGCAGATGGCGCAGGCGGTGACCCTGATGATGGCGTCGCGGCTATGCTCGATGCGCGGATCGGGGACGGTGTCGCAGCGTATGTCGCCTTTGCCGTGCCAACAGAGTGCTTTCATGGACGCTCCCAAAGACTGGCGCACGATCCGAATGCCATGCCGGCGTGCGTCGTAAGTCAGTCGGGAACAAAAGCGGAGCGAGATGGTTGCGATGGTCTTGATTTCGTGACCGGCCGATATGGGACACAGCAGTCGGCGGCCCTGCGTTACTCGACTTCCCCGGCCGTGATCGCGACCTCGCCGGCTGGCCCATCGAGCAACAAGGCGCCATCCGGGCCGAGGCCACGGAATGCCCCCTGCACGCGTTGCCGGCCGGCGCCAGCGACGATCAGCTCGCCCGGCCTATGCGCCATGCCGACCCATGCGGCCCGTACTGGTGCAAATCCCTCATGATCGTAGCGTTGGCGCCATCGTTGCAACGATCCGAGCAGTTGGTCCGCGAACTGTTCTGGCGCTGGGGCGACCCCGGTCAAGCAGGCCGTCGCCCGCCCGAGGTCAGGCGGCGCCCCAGCCAGGTTCACGCCAAACCCGATCACCAGCCAAGGCGGGTCGGAAAGGCCAGCCTCCAACAAGATGCCGGCCAGCTTGCCCGTGTCGAGCATCAAGTCGTTCGGCCATTTCAGGCGCAGCCGGTCCTCGCCTTCGACATACGGGCGAACCGCGTCGGCTAATGCGACGGCGGACAGGATGGACCAATGACCGGGCCATCGCAGCTCGCGCGGGCGCAGCAGGACCGAGAGATGCAGGTTGCCCTCGATCGTGCGCCAACTTCGGCCCAGCCGGCCGCGGCCAGCTGTCTGACGCCGCGCAAGCAGCGCGACCTCGCCGTCCACGCCGGCGGCGGCCCGCGCCTTCAACGCCTCGGAGGTGGAGCCGATCTCGTTTACCTGCTCCAACCGGATATGCTTGGCCGACGGATCCGGTTTGGCGATCAGAACCGCTCGGTCCATGGCCGCACCGCGATCTCGTCGGTCCAGCACGAACGCGGCTGCGCCAGCACGTCCAGCATGGTCTGCGCAATGGCGTCCGGGTCGAGCATGCTGTCCGGCTGCTCCGGCGGCGTCGGGCGGGCGGCGGAGCGGATACCGCCGTCGACCACGACATGGATCACATGGATGCCCTGCGGATGCAGCTCGCGCGCCATGCTTTGCGCCAACCCGCGCAGGGCGAACTTGCCCATCGCGAACGGCGCGGACTGCGCGAAACCTTTCACTCCCGCCGATGCGCCGGTCAGCATGATCGTGCCGCGCCCGGCCGCCAGCATGCCGCGCGCCGCCTGCTGCGCCACCAGGAACGCGCCGAACGCGGTGATGGCCAGGCTTTTCGCGACCTCGGCGGGGTCGAGGTCGACCAGCGCGCCGCGGGTGCGGTAGCTCGGGTTGTAGACCACGACCTCCGGCGCGCCGACGGCCGCGAACAGGGCGGCGACGCTGGCGGGATCGGCCGCGTCGCAGGCGTGCAGGCTGGCGCCGGTTTCGCTCGCCAGCGCCGCGAGCTTGTCGGTGCGCCGCGCCGCGAGCGCCACGGCGTAATCCCGTCCCGCCAGCAAACGCGCCAGGCTCGCAGACAGGCCCGGCCCCGCGCCGACGATCAACGCGGCCGTCATTTCGAAAACCGCATCGCGACCTCCCCTGCATGGTCGAATGCCACCCGCACCTCTGCGCCGGGCGTCACGAAATCCTTCGCCGTCCACGATCCCGTTGTCACGTACTGCCCGGCCCGCAACCCGCCGGCCCAGCGCGTCCCCTGGTTCGCCAGCCAAACCAGCAGCCGGATCATGTCGCCGGCCGGATTGCCGGTGCGGCGCTTTATCTCGGTCCCGTTCACGATCAGCGCGACCTGCTCCGCGGCGAGGTCGATCGACTGCCAGCCGGCGATTGCGGGCCCGATGACCAGGCCGAAATGCGACAGGCCGTCGGCAAGGTTCGAGAGCGCGTCCACGCGGCCCACGTCGACGTAGCGGCTCTGCAGCACCTCGATCGCCGGATGCGCGGAGGCGATGGCGGCCAGGATGTCGCCGGGCGTATACGGCGTGTCGCGCTGCGGCAGGTCATGGGCGATCTTCACGGCGATCTCGGCCTCGACCCCCTGGTCGGTGCAGTGTTCGATCGGGACATGGCCGGGGCTGTCCTGCACGCCGGCGGCGGGGAGGGGCGCGCAGTTGACCGGGCCGGCCGGGTTGGGCGAGCCGACCTTCCAAGCGCCGATGTCGCCGAGCTCCGCCATGATGGCGCGCTGGATCAGATAGGCCTGCTCCTCGGTTTGCGGCCGCATCGCCTCTGGCAGGCTGTATAGCTTCTGCGTCGGGTCACGCCGGGCGCTCAGCAGCAGGCGGGCCGAGTCATGATGCCGATCCATCTCACAAATTCCTCAAGGGGCCCGCAACGCAGGGCGTTCCAGCTTAGTGTCGAACGCTGGGCGTTCGGGCATGGTGAAGATGCCTTGACCTTCGCACTGCGCTTATGCCTTGTCCATTTATCGAGGAGAACCCAGCATGGACGGCATCGCGTTCGAGGACCTGCACATCGGCCAGACCGCCAGCATTGGCAAGACCATCAGCGAGGCCGATATCCTGCTGTTCGCCGCCGTCAGCCTCGACACTAACCCGGTGCATCTGAACGCGGAGGCTGCGGCAGCGTCGGTTTTTAAGGAGCGCGTGGCGCATGGCATGCTGTCGGCCGGGCTGATCAGCGCGGTGCTGGGCACGCAGCTGCCGGGGGCGGGAACGATCTATCTGGCGCAGACGCTGCAGTTCCGCCGGCCGGTGAGGATCGGCGACACCGTGACCGCGACGGCGGAGGTGACGGCGCTGGATGTGGAGAAGAAGCGGGCGACGCTGAAGACGGTGTGCACCGTGGCGGGCAAGGTGGTGATCGAGGGCGAAGCCACGGTGATGCCGCGCAGTCGAGCTTGATGAGGCGGGCCTGATGGAACTCGTCCGCGACTGGCGGGACCTGCCGGAGACGCTGCGCGGCGCCGCGGTCGCGCTCGGCAACTTCGACGGCGTGCATCTGGGCCACGCTCACGTATTGCGCGCTGCCCACGGCGCGCGGCCCGGTGCCAAGCTCGCCGTGCTCAGTTTCGAGCCGCATCCGCGTGAGCTGTTCCGCCCGGATGACCCATCCTTCCGCCTCACGCTGTCCGCCGAACGCGCGGAGGCGCTGGCGGCGCTCGGCGTGCAGATCGTGTATGAGATGCCGTTCGACCGTGCCTTCTCGTGGCTGAGCGCCGAGGAGTTCGTGGACGACGTGCTGCACCGCGGCGTCGGCGCCGCCCATCTGGCGTGCGGCCCGGACTTCGCATTTGGGCACCGGCGGGGCGGGGACGTCGAATTGCTGGCGAGGCGGGCGGAGGCGCTGGCCATCGGCCTCACGGTCGTGCCGCCGCTCGCCGACGCCCAGGGGCCGATCAGCTCGACCCGCATCCGCAGGCTGTTGCAGGATGGCTATCCCGAGCGCGCCGCCGCCGAGCTGGGCCGTCCCTGGGCGGTGCGCGGCCCCGTCACCCACGGCGACGAACGCGGCCGCACGATCGGTTTCCCGACCGCGAACGTGCCGCTTGGCCGCCATTTGGAGCCGGCCCGCGGCGTCTATGCAGTGCGCGTGCGGCTGCCGGATGGATCGATGGTGGCGGGCGTCGCGAACATCGGCCGCCGCCCGACGGTCAACGAGGGCCTGGAAAGCCGGGTCGAGGCACATCTGTTCGACTTTGCGGGCGACCTGTATGGCCAGGAGATCGCGGTGGGGCTGCACGCCTTCCTGCGCGCCGAGCGCAAGTTCGCCTCGTTCGATGATCTGCGCACGCAGATCGTTGCCGACGCAGAGCAGGCCCGCGCGCTGCTCGCGACGCTTGACCCGGCGGGGCCGCGGTCCGCATAACCCTCCCATGGTCCATATTCCGCAAGTGCGAATTATATCCCCGGCCTGACCGCCGGGACTGCCTTCGCGTGAAACTGCCGCAACTTGGACCCATCCCATGCCCGATACGCCCGTAATCACCGCACCTGACTACCGTCAGACCGTGTTCCTGCCGGCCACCCCGTTCCCCATGCGCGGCGACCTGCCGAAGCGCGAGCCCGACCTGCTGGCGCGCTGGGGCCGCATCGGCCTGTGGGACCGCACCAAGGCGGCGATGGCGGGCCGCCCGGCCTTCGTCCTGCATGACGGGCCGATCTACTCCAACGGCCACCTGCACATCGGCCATGCCCTGAACCGCATCCTGAAGGACGTGGTGATGCGCGCCCATCGCATGGCGGGCGAGAACGTGGACTACATCCCCGGCTGGGACACGCATGGCCTGCCGATCGAGTGGAAGGTCGAGGAGGAATACCGCAAGTCCGGCCGCGACAAGGACGCGGTCCCGGTGCTGGATTTCCGCGACGAGTGCCGGCGCTACTCCGCGCATTGGCTGGCGGTGCAGACGGACGAGTTCCAGCGGCTGGGCGTGGTGGGCGACTGGGCCGGACGCTATGCGACGATGGACTTCTCGTCGGAGGCGGCGATCGCCGGCGAGATTTGCAAGTTCCTGCTGAACGGCGCGCTGTATCGCGGCCTGCGCCCGGTGATGTGGAGCCCGGTCGAGAAGACCGCGCTGGCCGAGGCCGAGATCGAGTACCACGACCGCACCAGCGACACCGCCTTCGTCCGTTTCCCGATCCTGAACGGCGCTGGCGACCTGGCCGGCGCCGCGGTCGTGATCTGGACCACGACGGTCTGGACCCTGCCGGGCAACCGCGCCTTGGCATACGGCCCCGAGATCGACTACGCGCTGGTCCATGTCGACAGCGTAAACGAAGGCTCGCTGGCCCGTCCCGGCGAGCGGCTGCTGATCGCGCTGGCCTTGCTGCCGCAGGTCTGCGCGGCGTCCGGCATCGCGACGCACCATATCGGGCATGTCTATAAAGGTGCGGAGCTCGCCGGCCTCGTTTGCGCGCATCCGCTGCGCGGGCAGGGCTACGACCACGACGCGCCGATGCTCGCGGGGGAGTTCGTCACCACCGAGCAGGGCACCGGCATCGTCCACATCGCGCCCGCGCATGGCGACGAGGACTTCCTGCTGGGCCGTGCGCACGGGATCGAGGTGCCGGAGGCGGTCGGGCCGGATGGGACCTATGCCGCGTGGGTGCCGACGTTCGCCGGGCTGCATGTGTTCAAGGCGGCGGCGCCGGTTGGCGCTGCGATGGAGGCGGCCGGCGGCCTGCTGGCGCGCGGCACGCTGTTCCATTCCTACCCGCATTCATGGCGCAGCAAGGCGCCGGTGATCTATCGCGCCACGCCGCAATGGTTCATCCGCATGGACGGCCCGGAGCAGATTCGCGCCAAGGCGCTGGACGAAATCGCCCGCATCGACTTCGTGCCGGAGGCCGGGCGCAACCGGCTCGCCAGCATGGTCGCCGGCCGCCCGGACTGGTGCATAAGCCGCCAGCGCGCGTGGGGCGTGCCGATCCCGGTGTTCGTGGACCGCCGCACCGGCGAGCCGCTGCGCGACCCGGCCGTCGTCGCCCGCACCATCGCCGCGTTCGTCGCGGAGGGCGCCGACGCATGGTATAGCTCGCCGCCCGCACGTTTCCTGGGCGAAGGCCGCGATCCCGAGGCGTTCGAGCAGGTCATGGACATCGTCGACGTGTGGTTCGAGAGCGGCAGCACCCATGCCTTCGCATTGGAGGCGCGCGGCGGCCCCTGGCCGGCAGACCTGTATCTCGAAGGCAGCGACCAGCACCGCGGCTGGTTCCAAACGAGCCTGCTGGAGGCCGTCGGCACCCGGGGCCGCGCGCCATACAAGGCGGTGCTGACCCACGGCTTCGTGCTGGATGAGAACGGCCGCAAGATGAGCAAGTCCCTCGGCAACGTGACGGCGCCGCAGGAGGTGACGGACAAGTTGGGCGCCGACATCCTGCGGCTCTGGGTGGTGAACTCCGACGTTTCGGAGGACCTGCGCATCGGGCCCGAAATCCTGAAGCAGCAGGCCGAACTATATCGACGGCTGCGCAACACATTGCGCTGGCTGCTGGGTAGCCTGGCCGGGTTCACCGAAGAGGAACGCGTGTCGGACGCCGACATGCCGGAGCTGGAGCGCTGGGTGCTGCACCGGCTGGCCGAGCTCGATCAGCGTATGCGCGCGGCGCTGGCGACGCATGACTGGAGCGGGGTGTATCCCGAAATCCACGCCTTCTGCTCGTCCGACCTATCGGCGTTCTATTTCGACGTGCGCAAGGACGCGCTGTATTGCGATCCCGCGAGCAGCATGCGGCGCAGGGCGGCGCGGACGGTGCTGGACCACCTGCACCGCTGCCTGACCGCCTGGCTTGCGCCGGTGCTGTGCTTCACGGCGGAGGAGGCTTGGCTGGCCCGCTTCCCGTCCGAGGACGACAGCGTTCATCTGCAGGCGTTCCCGCCGATCCCGGCCGGCTGGCACAACACAGCGCTCGGCGCGCGCTGGGCCGCGATCCGCGAAGAGCGCAGCAAGGTCACGACCCTGCTGGAGACGGCCCGCGCCGACAAGCTGATTGGGTCGTCGTTGCAGGCGGCGATAACGGTGGCCAGCAATCCCTTGCTGCTCGACGACGATGGTTGGGCGGAGGTGTGCATCGTCTCGGGCGCGCAGCCCGGTAATGCATTCGCGGTTCGCCGTGCGCCCGGTGACAAATGCGCCCGTTGCTGGCGCGTGTTGCCCGAGGTTGGTCAGCAGCCGGGCCACGCGGCGCTCTGCATGCGCTGCGCCGGCGCGGTCGACGGGTTGGCTTGCGACCCGGTGGCCGGATGACGTTCGTGCGATGACGACTGGCCGCGTCCGCTGGGGCCTGCTCGCCGCGTTGCTGGTGCTGATAGCCGACCAGGCCAGCAAGTGGTGGGTGCTGGAGGTGCTGCATCTGCCCGATCGCGGGCAGGTTCCGGTGCTGCCGATGTTCAGCCTGACGATGGTGTGGAACCAGGGCGTGACCTTCGGGCTGTTTCACCAAAGCAGCGCGTGGGGGCCGTGGCTGCTCGCCGGGGTAGCATTGGCGGTCGTGGCGGCGCTGGCGGTATGGCTGCGCCGGGCCGAGAGCGCCTGGGTGGCGGCCAGCCTTGGCGCTATCGGCGGCGGCGCGGTCGGCAACGTCATCGACCGGCTGCGCTTCGGTGCCGTGGTCGATTTCCTGCATGCACATGCTTACGGCTGGTCGTGGTATGTGTTCAACGTGGCGGATGCGGCGATCGTCTGCGGCGTGGCGGCGTTGGTGCTGGACGGATTGCGGCCGCGAACCCGCTTGCAGGCGCCGGGCGTTCGGCAGTAAAACCCGCGCCATGAAGGCATACCGGATTGTTTTTGTAGCAGCTTGCGGTTTCGGCCTCGCGGCATGCAGCGGCGACGAACTGACCCGCACCTTCGGACTGACCCGCGACGCGCCGGACGAGTTTCAGGTGACGACGCGCGCGCCGCTATCCATGCCGCCCGACTTCACCCTGCGTCCGCCGCGGCCCGGCGCCACCCGGCCGCAGGAAATGACGCAGCGCCAGCAGGCCGAGGCGACGTTGGCCCCCGACGCGGCCCTCGCACAGCCGAGCGCTCCCGTCACTCCGGGACAGCAGGCGTTGATTGCGGCCGCGGGCCGCCCGGCGCCGGCGGACATCCGCAACCGCGTCGATAACGAGGCGGCGCTGGACAACCCGAGCCGGCCGCTGACCGACCGGCTGATGTTTTGGCAGGCCTCTCCGCCAGCCGGGACCCCGGTCGATCCGCAGCGCGAGAGCGCCCGTCTGCGTGCGAATGCGGCGCTGGGGCAGTCGCCCGAGGTTGGCGATACCCCGATCATCCAGCGCAAGCGCCAGGGGCTGTTCAGCGGCATATTCTAGCAGAGCGCGTCATTGTGAGGCGCGCTTGCGACGCAGCAATCCAGGGCCGCACGCTGGAACGTTGGTCCATGTTGCCCTGGATTGCCGCGCCGAAGCCGAGTCGCAATGATGGGTTTACGACAGCGCGGAGGCGGTCCTAACGCCCCAGCGTGTGGTATTCTGCGTTCGGCATCATATCGACCGCGTGGGCGACCCGGTTGGTGTAGTTGAAGAACGCCGTCACCTCGGCGATGTCGAAGATGTCCGCGTCCGAAAACCCCTGAGCACTGAGCGCGTCGCGGTCGCCTTGGCCGATCATGTGCGGCGCGGCGGTGAGTTGCATCGCGAAGTCCAGCATCGTGCGCTGCCGCGCCGGCAACTCGGCGACACGGTAGTTGAAGGCCAGCATTTCCCCCAATTGCGCATCGCCGGACAATTTCCGCACCGCCGCCCCATGCGCCACCAGGCAGTAGTAGCAGCGGTTCCAGGCGGACACCGCGACGGCGATCATCTCACGCTCCAGCTTCGTGAGGCCGGAGGGCGCCAGCATAAGTTCGTCGTACAACCGAATGAAATTGCGCAGCTTCTCCGGCCGCAGCAGCCAGGCGCGCAGCACGTTGGGCACGAAGCCCAGCTTATCGCGGCATTTCTGGAAATAGGGCTGCAAGTCCTCCGGCAGCGTCGATTCGTCGGGCGTATCGAGCGCCATGACATGGCTGGGCTGGGGCATGGACCTAACCTCCGAGGCTGCGGGCTTGCTCGCGCAAGACGAATTTCTGCATCTTGCCCGTGCTGGTCTTGGGCAGTGCGCCGAACACCACGGTGCGCGGCACCTTGAACCGCGCCAGATGCTCGCGGCAGAAGGCGATGATTTCGGCTTCGGTCGTGGCCATGCCGGGTTTCAGGGTGATGAAGGCGCAGGGCGTTTCGCCCCAGGTCGGGTCGGGCCGCGCGACCACGGCTGCCTCCATGACGGCCGGGTGCCGATACAGCACGCCTTCGACCTCGATGGTGGAGATGTTCTCGCCGCCGCTGATGATGATGTCCTTCGATCGGTCGCGGATTTCGATGTATCCGTCGGGATGGCTGACCGCGAGGTCGCCGGTATGGAACCAGCCGCCGGCGAACGCCTCGTCGGTGGCGGCCGGGTTCTTCAGGTAGCCCTTCATGACGATGTTGCCGCGCATGAACACCTCGCCCATCGTGGCACCGTCGCTCGGCACCGGCTGCAGGGTCATGGGATCGGCGATCATCAGGCCCTCCTGCACCGGATACGCCACGCCTTGCCGCGCCTTGAGCCGGGCGCGCTCGCTGTCCGGCAGCGCGTCCCATTCGTCGTGCCAGGCGCAGACGGTCACGGGGCCATAGGTTTCCGTCAGGCCATAGACATGGGTGGTGGCGAAGCCGAGCCGCTCCATGCCCTCCAGCACGGCCGCGGGCGGCGCGGCGCCGGCGGTCATCATGCGGACCGGGCCCTGCTTGGAAAGGTCACGCGCCTGCACGCCGGGGTGGTTGAGGATCAGGCCCATGACGATCGGCGCGCCGCACAGATGGGTCACCCCGGCGGCGTCCATCGCCTGCAGAATGCCCGCCGCCTCGACCCGGCGCAGGCAGACGTTGGTCCCGCCCATCGCTGCCACAGTCCAGGGAAAGCACCAGCCGTTGCAATGGAACATCGGCAGCGTCCAGAGATACACCGGATGCTGCGCCATGCCCCAGGTCACGGCGTTGCCGAGCGCGTTCAGGTATGCGCCGCGATGGTGCGAAACCACGCCCTTGGGGTTGCCGGTGGTGCCGGAG
>CAZZWN010000114.1:0-10617 GCA_964657765.1 uncultured Acetobacteraceae bacterium | reverse complement strand
TTTATCGCCAGTGCTTCATCGCCAATGCTTCACCGGCTGCACGCCGCTCCGCCGAGGACGCAGAAGCGGGCGCAATGCGGGTGGTTGAGCGGCACCGGGCGGGACGCGTCGGCGAGGGTCGCGCCGAGTTCGAACTCGGGCTCGTAGGGCAGCAGGGTGCAGGCGACCACGGCCGGACTGGCGGCGCCGCGCCGCTTCACCACCATGCGGGACGACGCGCACATGACCGAGGCCGGCGATTTGCCAAGGATGCCCCAGCAGGCCTCGGTGATCTCCGGCACGTCGACGCCAGCGTCCATTTCGGGGAACAGCATGAGGCGCACCGGGTCGGCGGCGTCGATCGGGATGGCGTTGGCGGCGAACAGCCGGGCGAAGCCGGCGCGGATGGCGGGCTCGGGCTCGCCGGAGAACAGCCGTCCGGCGACATCCAGCGCGAACCCGCGGGCGGCGAGCCAGCGCAGGCCATCGAGCGTCGGCTCCCAACTGCGCGGCCCGCGTTCGGCCTCGTGCTGGATGGGGTCGTAGTGGTCGACCGAGACGCGCAGGCGCAGGCGGTCGCCGTAGCGGGCGCGCAGGGTGTCGAGGCCGTCCGCCACCTTCATCATCGGCCGCATCGCATTGGTGAGCACCAGCACCTCGATGCCGCGGGACAGGGTGTCGTCCAGCATGGGCAGCAGGTCGGGGCACATGAACGGCTCGCCCCCGGTGAACCCGGCGGTGCGGACCGGCAACCCATCGCGGGCGATCTCGTCGAGGTAGCCGCGGACCTCGGCGTGGGTCAGGTAAACGAGGCGGTCGTTGCGCGGCGAGCTTTCGATGTAGCAGTTGCGGCAGGTGAGGTTGCACAGCGTGCCGGTGTTGAACCACAGCGTATCCAGGGATTGCAGCGCGACTTGGGCCCGGCGCTCGCCCTTGGCGGTGGTGCGGGGATGCTGGAACTTGGCCGGGTCGAGGATGGGGGCGTGCTGGAGCATGAGGGGTATCTAGGTGCGACCGTGGCCGGCGGGAACCGTGACGGCGGTTATTCCGACGTTGAATGCCGCGTCCGTGCTGCCTGGGGCGCTAGCGGCGTTGGGGGGATGGGCCGATGTGGTGGTGTCCGACGGCGGCAGCACCGACGGCACGCCGGACATTGCGCGGGCGGCGGGCGCTGTTGTGGTGAAGGGTCCGCGCGGGCGCGGCGTGCAGATTGCAGCGGGGATCGCGGCGGCGCGGTCGCGTTGGCTGTTGTTGCTGCATGCCGACACTCGGCTGGCGCCGGACTGGGCGGCGGCGGCGGCGGCGCATATGCGGACCGCGCCGGACCGGGCGGGATATTTCCGCTTTGCATTGGACAGTGCCGACCCGCGGGCGCGCCGGCTGGAGCGTATGGTGGCATGGCGCTGCCGGGCGCTGGCGATGCCGTATGGTGATCAGGGCCTGCTGGTCGCCCGCGACGTTCTGGATGCAGCGGGGGGCGTCCGTCCGCTGTCGCTGATGGAGGACGTCGATTTGGTCCGCCGTTTGGGCCGCAACCGTTTGATACCGCTGGCGGTGGACGCCCTGACCGATGCCGGGCGTTGGGAACGCGGCGGCTGGCGTCGCCGCTCGGCTCGCAACCTGACATGCCTGGCGCTGTGGCGCGCGGGCGTGCCCCTTTCCTGGATTGCGCGGCTTTATGCCTAGGTCGGTCGCCTTGTTGGAAGGCAGGCGTTCGACCACTGGAGGAACGTCAGGCAATCGCCATCTGCAATCGTCGACTGCTCGGGTTATCCGTAATGGCTGATGGAGGGGTACAATGAACGAACAATGGCAATACCAGCTTCGGGTCTATTTGAACGAGGAGCTGGCGGAGGTGGCGCGGAGCGATCGCAACAGCACATCGCTCAAGCCATTGACCGACGTCCTGGATAAGCATGAA
This sequence comes from uncultured Acetobacteraceae bacterium, assembly GCA_964657765.1. Taxonomy (GTDB): domain Bacteria; phylum Pseudomonadota; class Alphaproteobacteria; order Acetobacterales; family Acetobacteraceae; genus CAHJXG01. The sequence goes on along the minus strand of CAZZWN010000114.1, from coordinate 8,717 downwards.
GCAACCCTGGTCAGCCAGTTCGACGCATTCGAGAACTACGTGGCGGAGGCCGAGGAACACGGCCCCGAAGGCTATCCGCTCTACAAATGGACGAAGGCAACCGTGGACAATCCCGCCCAGCGGGCGAAGCACATCAAGACCTTTGCGCTGCATGTCTCCGGTAACGAAGTGTATGCCAAAGAGGCCGCGGATGCGCTCGAGGCCGACTTGCATCCCCTGGTCGGCGGCGCGGTGGTCACGCGTATGTCCAAGCACGACACCAACCCGGCGAACAACCTGCAGGTGCCGGCCGAATATAGGTCTTAGCCTGCTGCCTCAGGCATTACCGTGACGGGAGAGCAACAAGCGCAACAGCCCCTGCTTCGGCCGGTGAAAGCCCGAGCGCCGGCCAAAATCCGACCTTTCGGCTGGCGCTTCTAGGGCCGATCGCGCCATTGTCCTTCGATGCAGCGCATCCTTGTCATGGGGCCACCCGGTTGCGGTAAGTCTACTTTGGCACGCCGCATAGGCGAACGATACGGCTTGCCGGTCTTTCATCTCGATCAAGCCTATTGGCAAGCCGGCTGGATCGAGACGCCAAAAACAAGCTTCCAAACGGAAGTGGAGCGCATCGCCGCGATGCCTGCTTGGGTGATCGACGGCAACTACACCGACACGATCGCACCCCGGTTCCGTGCCGCCGATACCGTCATCTACCTGGACATGCCGACCTGGCTTCTGATGCCGCGCATCATCTTGCGGACCCTGGCCTACTACGGACGTGTGCGTCCAGACGCCGCGCCGGGCTGCCCCGAGAGGTTGGACTTGGCCTTTCTTCGCTTTGCGTGGTCCTGGAACCGCACCCGGCGGACCCGGGTTCTCGCCCTGATCGACAGCTTTGCCGGACGAAAGGCCATACTGCGAAACGGAGCAGAGCAACGCCGCTTCCTGGCTACTCAATGCTGAAGGTTCCTAGCTCGGCACGGCAACCCCCAACCGATCCGCCCACGGCGCCAATGCAGGCATGATGGAGGCATACAAATGTACCCCCTCCGCCACCTGCCGCCGCCGCAGCGCCAGGCCACGTGCGCCCGGAAGCCGGACAGCGTCCACCCCCGGCCCCGGCGGCACGGCGCGGGCAGCATCCGCCAGCCACGTCGTCTCACGCAGGAAGGCGTCCAACCCGCCGAACGCCCCTGGGTCGATCACCTGCAGGAACACCGCAGCACCCCAGCCCTCCGACGCATCCGCCCGGCCAAAGCCGCCCAGCGCCGCCGTCAGCGCCTCGACCAATAAGCCAAGCGCATAGCCCTTGTGCCCGCCGTCCATTCCCCCGAGCGGCAGTATGCTCCCCGCGGGATCGGTGAACAGCGCGGCCGGGTCCGGCGTCGGGTGCCCGTCGGCGTCCAGCAGCCACGGATGATCGAGCGTCCGGCCCTCATTCCGCAGCCGGCCCGTCAGGCCATTGGTCGTGGTGCTCGTGCTGATATCCATCAGCACCGGGTCATCATGGGTGGGGAACCCGGCCGCGATCGGGTTTGGCGTGATGAACGCCCGTGTGCCTCCGAACGGCGCCACGCTGGCCACCGACGGATCGGAGCTCTGCAGCACCACGACCATCCCCCGCGCCGTCACCCGGGCCAAATATGCCGCCAGGCAGGCGATATGATGGCTGCGGCGAATCACGACCGTCGCCGTGCCGTGCGCCGCCGCCCGCTCCATCGCCAGGTCGATCGCCTGCACCACCAGCCACGGCCCCGGCAGCCGCCGCCCGTCCCACAGCACGCTGGCGCCGCGGTCGCTGATTGTCTCCCAATTGCCGGAGACCGTCATGCCGCCCGTGGCGATCGCGTTCAAATAGCCCGGCAGCAGCGCCAGGCCATGCGTGGTGTGGCCCAGCAGGTCCCCCTCCACCAGCACCTCCGCCACCGTCGCCGCGCGCTCGGCAGCCAGGCCCGACGCCCCCAGCAGCCGTTGCGCAAAGCTGAGCAGGTCCGTGTAGCGGTAGGCGGGGTCGTTCATCTGCGGCGTCTCCCTCGTTCAAAACTATAGCAGCGCGTGGCCGCTCCCGAAACAGTGCGTGACTCGAGGCACTCTGGACCTTTACGTTATTTTTATGCCAATCGCCGGCCCTGCGCAGCGTGCGCCGGAGAACTGGGCGGAGGCTGGGGGATGTGAAATGCGGTCCTGGTTCCTGGTTGCCGTGGCCATGGGCGCGCTCGCGCTGAACGGGCCCGCCACGGCCCAAACGCGCCACTTCAGCTTCGGCTACGACCAGCCGCATACGACGGGCTTCGGCGTCGCCGCCGATATCTTCGCCGCCTCGCTCGGCAAATCGAGCGCCGGCGCGATGCTCATCGACCAGTTCCCCGGCGCGCAGCTCGGTCAGGAACCGCAGGCACTGCAGAAGATCCGCACCGGCGACATCGATTTCCTGATCACCAGCACCGCCAACGCCGCCACCCTGTCGCCGCAGTCCGGCGTCATGAGCCTGCACTACCTTTTCACCTCCGAGGCGCAGCTCGCCCGGGTGCTGGCCGACCCCGCCGTCATCGCCGCCATGCGGGCGATGTTCGACGAGACGGTGACCGGCGCACACGTGCTCGGCCTGGCGACGCTCGGGTTGCGCGACCTGTATGGCAAGAAGGAGATCCACCGGGTCGAGGACTTGAAGGGTCTCAAAATCCGCGTGCAGGCGACGGCGACCGAGGACGCGATCTTCCCGGGCTATGGCGCGCAGACGGTGCACATGCCGTTCGGCAGCGTCTACACCAGCCTGCAGACCGGCGTCGTCGACATGGCCGAGAACGGCGTCAACGTCTACATGGCGAACAAGCACTACGAGACCGCGCCCGTCATGTCGCTGACGCAGCACGAGGCCAATAACTCGCTGGTGTGGGTGTCGGACAAGCTGTGGTCCAGCCTTTCCGAGGAGCAGCAAGGCTGGGTGCAGGCGGCGGCCGACGAGGTGTCGCGCACCCAGCCGGCCCGCGCCCTGGCGCTGGAGGCCGAAAGTCAGGCGCGGCTCACGAAGCTCGGCGTGAAGTTCGTCACCGACGTGGACAAATCCGGGTTCATCGCCGCCGCCATGCCGTTCCAGGACAAGCTGGCCGGCGAGCTCGGGCCGCATGCGGTCAAAGTTCTCGCCCTGATCCGAGCCGTGAAATGATCGCGCAACCACCTCCGCCGGGCCCGGATGGTCCGATCGTCCTGGAGCGGGACCGCCACCTGAAATGGCAAAAACTCGACTGGCTGGAGCATGCGATGATGGCCGGCTGCGGCGTCTGCCTCGCCTGCTTCTCCGCCGCCGTGTTCATGGATGTGGTGACGCGCGAGCTGGGCCATCCCTGGCTATGGCTGCAGGAGGTCACGATGGCCTTCTTCACCTACGGCATCTTCTGCGGCACCGCCGTCGCCACCCGGCGCCAGGACCACCTGCAGCTCTCGGCGCTCACCGACGCCATGCGCGGCCCCATGCGGACGGTTTTCGAGGTGTTCAACCGCAGTGTGGTGCTTGCCGTCGGCCTCGCCATGGTCGGCTACGGCTGGCAGAATTTCCTGAGCGGCCTCAGCAGCTTCCGCATGCCGTCGATGACGCCGATCGCCTACCTGTACTGGCCGATCCCGGTTTGCGGCGCGTTGGTCGCGTTGTTCAGCCTCGAGCAGATCGTGAACGGTTTGCGAAATGGCTTCGTGCAGCCGATTCCGACGCAGGCCGAAATCTCGATGCACGAAGCCCCGGCGCATGGGGCCGTCATCTGAATGGTGGCCGGGAACGCCCTGATCCTCGGCATCATGACGGCGCTGTTCCTTACCCTCGGCTACCTCGGCGTTCCCGTCGCATTCAGCCTGATCGCCGGCGTGCTGGTCGGCACCGCCATGACCCCCATCAGCCTGCAGTCCATGATGGGCCAGCTGTTCAACGGCATCGACAGCGAGAGCCTGATGGCCATTCCGTTCTTCCTGCTGGTGGGGGAGCTGATGACCTCGGCCAACGTCGTGATCCGCATCGCCAACCTGTCGCAGGCGCTGGTCGGCCACGTGCGCGGCGGCCTCGCCCAGGTCACGACGGTGTTCAGCATGTTCTTCTCCGGCATGTCGGGATCGAGCTCCGCCGACGTCGCCGTGCTGTCCCGCACCATGGCCCGGCCGATGGCGGCCGAAGGCTACCGGCCCGAGTTCGTCGCGGCGTTGATCGCGGCGGCCAGCACGATCGCGGCCCTGGTGCCGCCGTCGATCATGGCGGTGGTCTATGGCGCGATCGGCAACGTGTCGATCGCCGGGCTGTTTTTGGGCGGCATCGTGCCTGGCCTCATGATCGGCGCCGGGCTGATGATCTACTGCTACTTCTTCGGCCCCGTCGGCTTCCAGCGCCCGCGCGCCAGCCTGCCGCAGCTCGGCCTGGCGACGCGCGGCGCAGCGTTGCCGCTGATGATCCCGATCATCCTGCTGGGCGGCATCATGACCGGCTGGTTCACCCCGACGGAGGCCGGGGTCATCGCCATCGCCTACATCCTCCTGGTCGTGCTGCCGTTGCTGAAGCCCGGACACTTTCGCAGGTTACCGAGGGACTTTATCGAAGCTGGGCTGGTGTTCAGCCTGCCGCTGATCACCATCGCGGCGGCATCGGCGTTCGGCTGGCTGGTGGCGTATCTTCGCGGCCCCATCGTCGTCGCCGGCTGGATCGAAGGCGTCGCCGGCACCGATCCGACGGCGGTCATGTTCCTGCTGGTCGCGGTGTTCGTGATCGTCGGCGACTTCATCGAGCCGATCCCGGCGATCATCATCTTCATGCCGGTGGTGAACCAACTGACCGAGAGCGCCGGCATCAATTCCGTCCATATGGGTGTCGTGCTGATCGTGACCTTGGCGTTTGGGCTGATCACGCCGCCCTATGGCCTGGCGCTGCTGATGGCGAGCAAGTTCGTCGGCGTGCGCTTCGCCTCGGCGCTGCGCGCGTCGCTGCCGATCTACCTTATATTCTTCGCCACGATCGCCTTCACGATCTTTGCGCCCAGCGCGATCCTGTATTTGCCCAAGACGCTGTTCCCGGAGTCCGTCGGCTGTTTCAAGGCGCCGGGGGGCACCGGCTACATTTGTCCATAATGACATACTCCGCTTCAGTATTTTGCTGATAGTGAGCCAGGCTGACCGTATTATCACTACCCGTCATTGCGAGCCGGCTTCGGCGCGGAAGTCCAACGCCGCATGGACCGATAGTCGTGCATGCGGCCCTGGATCTCCGCGTCGCAAGCGCTCCTCGCAATGACGGACAGGGGCAAGGGGCAAATGCGACTGCCCTGGCGATACGCGCATCGAGCGCACGACGGGCAAGCCTGCCCCACGCTTCACAGCCGCCCTCGGAAAGGCCAACCTCCTACTCTGAAGGGAACCAGAGCATGGACACCGGAACCACCATCGCGACCGACCAATTCCAGACCCTGCACGAAGTCGTCGCGGCAGCCCACGCAAGGCTCGACCGCAATATGTGGGACTATCTCGCCGGCGGCGCCGGGACCGAGACCACGCAACTCCGCAACCGCCTCGCGCTCGACCGCATCGCCTTCCGGCCGCGCGTCCTGCGGGACGTCTCCATCATCGACACGTCCGGACAGTTTTTCGGCCGACGCATCCGGCTCCCGGTCTGCCTGGCGCCGGTGGGCGGCCTCGACTACATGGGCGAGGGCGGCGGCGTCACCGTGGCCCAGGGCGCAGTGGCGGCCGGCGTGCCGTTCATGCTGAGCTCGGTTTCAGAGCGCAGCATGGAGGCGGTGGCGGCGGCCTCGGCCGGTCCGCGCATCTTCCAGCTTTATGTCCGCGGCGACGGCGATTGGGTGGACGATCATGTGCGCCGGGCCGTCGACGCCGGTTATGCCGCGTTCTGCATCACCGTCGACAGCGCGCTCTATAGCCGGCGGGAGCGCGACATCGCCAACCGCTTCGCCAAGCCATGGCGTGCCCAGGCCGAAGGCATGGAGTTCCAGGCCGCGCTGAGCTGGAACGACATCCGGCGGTTCCGGGACAAGCATGCCATCCCGCTGATCCTTAAAGGCATCGCCACGGCCGAAGACGCTGCCGTCGCCTGCGATATCGGCGTCGACGTCGTCTATGTCTCGAACCACGGCGGCCGGCAATTGGACCACGGCGCCGGCGCGATCGAGGTCTTGCCGGAGATCGTGGCCGCCGTCGCCGGCCGGGCGCGGATCATGGTCGATGGCGGGCTCAGCCGAGGGGCCGACATCGTAAAGGCGATGGCGCTCGGCGCCGACCTGGTCGGGATCGGCCGGCTGTATTGCTACGGCCTCGCCGCCGCCGGAGCCGCCGGGATCGCGCGGGTGATCGAGTTGCTGGACATCGAGGTCACGGAGTGCCTGGGCTTGTTGGGCGTGACCGGCTTTTCCGAGCTCAATGCATCCTATCTGCGCCCGGCCGAATCCGTCGCAGTGCCGCAGGCCCACAGCGCCTTCCCGCTCCTGAAGCTGCCCTGAAGCCTACAACCGCGGAGCCTGGACTACTTGGAGGCAAACATAACTCGACTCGATGAGGACAGCGGGCGGGCGTAAGATCGTTTCGGACCTATGATCCCGGAGCTTTGCCCTGCACCCGTTCGTCACCTTGCTTGCCGGCGGCCTTGCCGTCGCAGCAGTCAACGCATCATCCAGCAGCGGCGAACCGCAGCTGCGGCCCGGATGGCGCGACGACTATCGCCGGCCTTTGGTCAGCCCATATCCAGCCGAGAACCCGTATTCCGCGGAAAAGGCGGCGCTCGGCGCCACTCTGTTCTTCGACCCCGTGCTGTCCGGCAGCCGGATCAGCGCGTGCGTGACCTGCCATGAGCCCAGCCTGGCATGGGGCGATGGCCGCGTAAGCTCGATCGGGGACCGGCAGCAACCGATGGGGCTGCGGTCGCCAACCCTGCTCGATGTCGCCTGGATCCCGCAGCTCGGCTGGAATGGCAAGTTCCCCGACGTGGAAGGCGTGACGTTGCAGGCTATCCTGAGCGGCACGAACTTGGATTTGCCGGTGCAAGAGATGCTCGAGCGGCTATCGGCCAACCCGGCCTATGTGCGGCGGTTCCGTACCGCATTCGGACCCGGCGTCATCACGCAAAACCATGTTCAGCAGGCGCTTGCGACCTACCAGCGTGGCATCCGGTCGGCCCCGGCGCCGTTCGACCGCTGGGTGGACGGCGACGAGCTTGCGGTAAGCACCGCAGCGAAGCGCGGCTTCGCCCTGTTCGAGGGCAAGGCCGGCTGCGTCGGGTGCCATTCCGGCTGGGCGTTCACCAACTACTCGTTCCAAGACATCGGCAGCGCAAGCGGCAACGATCTCGGCCGCGGCAAGCTGTTCCCGTCATCCGTGTCGCTTCGCTACGCCTTCAAGGTTCCGACACTACGGGACGTCGCGTTGCGGGCGCCATACATGCACAATGGCTCGCTCCCCACGCTCGCGTCGGTGATCGACCTCTATGACCGTGGCGGCATCGCCCGCCCGAGCCGGTCGCCGCAAATCCAGCCGCTTGGGTTGACGCTAGCCGAGAAAGCGGAGTTGACGGAGTTCTTGGCGATGTTGACCGGCGATCCTCAGCAGGTGGTTCCCACGCTCAGCCCACGCTGACGCCAAGCGAAGCCGGGCGGCGCGCAACTCTGGGCCACGGCGTCGGCCGCACGGCATTTCCGTTTCGTTAAACAAACATTTAGTTGCATCGCAGCAAACGCGCTTACCCGTGACTGATATGTTGCACGACAGGTAATGCGAACCCAATCAGCGACAATCCCGCGATAAGCAGCGCGCCGCCAGCATTTTCGAGCTTTGCCGAAACCGCAGGCCGTGAGGCAGCGGCCCACGCTACCGCTGTGCCGCCACAAAGAAGCGTGACAATCAAACCAATATACATCAATATTCTCTCTTCAACCCTGGCGTTAGAGCGCCTGATATCGCTTATCCCTGCCGTGCCCTCATCGCACCGCGTACCTTTAGTCTGGAAGCTCAACAATGTCATTCCAAAAAGTTAAAATTTCGTTACTGTGCTGTTCACTCATTATCGCATTCGTCCTCACCCCAGCGGTGGCCCAGGCGCATGTGAAATGGTTCTGCACCTATGATGTCGCCGGGTCGCCAGTCGTGCTGTTGAACATTCTATGCCAGGACTTCGAGCTGCTTGTCGCATTGGCGATCGGCCTGCTCGTCCTGGGTGGCGTCATCGAGGGCTTGCCGCTCGGCCGGGCCATCCTGCGCTCGCTGGACCGGGCGACGAGCCTTTTGCGCCAGCATACCGAAATCTTGGTCCGTATTGTGGCGGGCGGCTTCTTCACCTCGCTCTGGGCGACGCAGCACGTGCTGCTGACGCCGGAACTCACGACGGACCTCGCCTTCGTGCCATGGCTGCAGCTCGCCATCGCGGCCGCCATGCTGTCGCGGCGCACCCTGCCGGCGGCGGCGCTCGGCATCGTCGCGCTGTTCGGCATCGCCGTCGGCCAATATGGCATATTCCATCTGATGGACTACCCCGTGTTCCTCGGCCTCGCCGCCTACCTCGCCTGCATCGGCCTGGGCCGCTCGCCGTTCGGCCTGCGTCCGCTCGACCTGCTGCGCTGGTCGGCCGCGATCACCCTCATGTGGGCCGCAATCGAGAAATGGGCCTATCCGCAATGGACCTTCCCGATCTTCGTCACCCACCCCGGCATGAGCTTCGGCATCGACATCGCCTTCTACATGCGCGCCGCCGGCGTCGTCGA
>CAZZWN010000113.1:0-10665 GCA_964657765.1 uncultured Acetobacteraceae bacterium | reverse complement strand
TAACGCGTTGGATTTTGACCGGCTGGTGCGGCAGAAGGGGCTGTTTTCCTACTCGGGCCTGGATGAGGCGCAGATGGCGCGGCTGAAGAACGAGTTCGCCATCTATGGCGTCAGCGACGGTAGGCTGTGCATGGCGGCGCTGACCGAGCGCACGCTGGACCGGGTGGCAGCAGGGATTCGGGCCGTAGTTTGAACTCTGCCACCGTTGCGAAAAGCAGCGGTGCAGCCAAGGTTCGGCACGCCGATGGCCGTCATCCGTACAGCGTCGTCAGCTGAGTTGGCGTCATGTGATAGAGCTGGGCCCGCCCGAACGCGTTGAGCTGTCTGCTGCGCAGGCTTGCGAGTTGGGAGGTCGTCACCGCGGCGAGTTGGTCATTGGTGAAAGCGCCCACTGCGGCGGTGCCGAGCGCGTCGAATGCGTCGACGCTTAGGCCGGCGATGTCGTCGGTCGATAGCCCGCTGACCTGGTCCGGCGAGAGGCCCGCGGCGTTCTGTGCGGTGAGTGCTGCAATCTGATCGGTGCGGAGCGCGGCGACCTGGGCTGAGGACAACGAGCCGATCTGGGTCGGGATCAAGGCGCCGATCTGCGCGGTCGATAGCGTGGCCATCTGGTCGGAGCCGAAGGCGAGCAGCTGCGTCGGGCTCAGTGCTGCCACTTGTTTTGTCGAGAGCACGCCAAGCTGCGCCGTCGTAAGGCTGCGCACCGCGCTGTAGGCGAGCGCTCCAACCTGCCGTGCCGACAAGCCGGCAATCGATGTGGGCGCGATAGCGGCGATCTGCGATGCGTTCAGGCCTCCAACCTGAGCGGTCGACAAGATGCCGATCCCGGAACCCAGGCCACTGATACCCGCCGGGTCGAGCCCGGCGATCGCGCCTGACGGAAGCGCCGATAATTGGCTGCTGCTTAGCCCGGCGACAGCGGCGCTGGATAATGTCGCGACCTGGCTCGACGTCAAGCCGCCGAACTGATCGGCCGTCAACGTGCCGATGCGGTCCGCTACGGCAGTAAGGTCGAGCCCAGCGCTGCCAGCGCGCGACACCGACGTCAGCTGCACATCGGTAAGCCCGGCCTGTTGAGACGTGGACAGTGCCGCCACCTGGACCGCGCCGAGTGCCCGCACCTGCGACGTGCCAAGCGCCGCGATCTGGTCCGAACCCAGGGCCGCCACGGAAACGCTCGATAGACCGCCGACCGCCACTGGCGACAGCGCGGCCACTTGCGCATCAGTCAGACCGGCGACGGTCCCGGCCGGAATTGCCGCTCCTTGCGCTTTTGTCAGCGCTCCGAGCTGGGCCGTGCCCAAGGCGGCAAACTGGTCCGTGGTGAGGGCACCGACGTTGGCAGTGCCGAGGGAGCCGACCTGCGAAGGCGCGAGCGCCGCGAGTTGCGTGCCGCTCCAGCCGCTCGTGGCCGCGAGCGGCAGCCCCGAGACCCCATTCGGCGACAAACCGGCGATTTGCGCCGGCGCGAGCGCAGCGTCGATGCCTGGGTTCAGGCTTGCCACCTGCGTTGCGGTCAGCGCGCCGAGCTGCGCAGTTGTGAGCCCGCCGACCTGGGCCGAGGACAAGGACGCGACCTGGCCGGTGCCGAAGCCGCCGACCTGCGAGGCGGTGAAGGCGCTGAACTGCGTCGGGGTCAGACCGGCGAGCGCGCTGGTGGATAGCCCGGCGACGGCGCCTCGGGCGATTGCGGCGAGCTGCTTGCCGCTGAGCGATGCCACCGTGCTGTCGGCGAGCGCCCCTGCCTGGGCGTTCGACAGCACAGCCAGCTGCGACGGCGTGAACGCGTCGACTTGCTCCGATGTGAGCGCGGCAACCTGTTTCGACGACAGCGTAGCGACCTGTGGCGCGGTGAAGGCGGCGATCTGTCCGGTGCCGAGCGCGGCGAGAGCGTCGGTCCCGAACCCAGCTACGCTGGACGGCTGGAGGGCCGCGATCTGCCCGGTGCCGAGCGCGTTGAGGTTGGCCGCCGGGATCGCGGCAACCTGCGACGCACGCAGTCCGCCCATCTGGTAATTGGTCAGGCCCGCCAGTTGCACGGTCGAGAGTGCGGCCACTTGCGTACTGCCCAGCCCGGCGATGGCACCGCGCGAGAGGGATGCGGTCTGCTTGACGCTGAGCGCGCCGAGCTGATCGGTCGCCAGCTGCCCGGCCTGTGGTCCAGTGATGGACGCCAACTGCGAGACGGAGAGCGCGCCGAGCTGACCCGGCGCGAGCCCGGCCACTTGCGACGGCGTCAGGGAGGCAATGCCGATCGGCGCGAGCGCTGCGACCTGCGCCGGGCTGAGCGCGTTCAAGCTGGTTATGGACAGAGAGGCGACCTGGGGCGGGCGAAGGGCCGCGACCTGGGACGTCGTAAAGCCGCCCAGCTGCTCGGGCGAGAGCGCGCCCAGTTGCGCTGCCGACAGACCGGCAGCGGCCGCCGGCTTGAGCCCGGCCAGCTGCGCAGGCGCGAGCGCCGCGACGTCGCCGACCGGCAGCGCCGCCACCTGCACCGCAGTCAGCGCGCCGAGCTGCGTAGGCGTGAGCCCGCCGACCTGGGCCGTGGAGAAGGACGCGACCTGGCCAACCGTGAGCACGTGCAATGCGCTCGCCGAAACCGCGGCGAGCTGCTCGGCGGTCAAGCCGGCGATCGCACCGATTCCGGCGGCGGCAAGTTGGGGTCCGGCAAAGGACGCGATCTGGCTTGCCGAGAGGCCGTCGATCGTTGCATCGGATAGCTTCGCGATACCGGAGGCAGGCAACGCCGAGAGCTGGTGGGCGTCGAATTGCGCGATGCTGGCCGAAAGGGCCGCCACTTGGGCAGGCTTCAATACCGCGATCTGGGTTGTCGTCAGCCCGGTGATCTGGGTGCCCGACAGCGAGGTGAGCTGAGGCGCTGTGAGCGCGGTGATTGCGGGCGGCGACAATGCACCGATCTGGTTTTTGCTCAGGCCGGCAAGCGCGCTGATCGATAGCGCCGCAACCTGAGCTGGCTGTAGCGAGGTGAGTTGTTGCAGCGTGAGACTGCCCACCTGCGACGCGGACAGCGCGGAGGCAGCAAGCCCGCTGAGACCCGAACGCGGAATGGCGGCAAGTTGCTGGCCGGTGAGCGTGCTGACGGTCGCTGGCGGGATCGCCGCGACTTGCGACGCGGTCAGCACGCCAAGCTGGTTCGGGGTGAGCGCAGCCGATTGCGCAGCGACGAGCGCGCCGACCTGCCCAGGCCTCAAGGAAGCGACTTGCGCGGCCGTCAATGCCGCGACTTGTCCAGCGCCGAAGCCGCCGATGGCTTCGTTGGGAATGCTCCCGATGTTTGCCGGTGAGAATGCAGCCACCTGCTTTGGCGAGAGGGCCGCGACGTCTGCGGAGCTAAGCAATGCCAGCTGTGTGGCGCGGAGGGCAGCAATCTGCGGCAGGGTCATCTCCGCTAACGGAGTGGCTGCCTGTAGCGAGATTGGTCCGGCACCTCCATTGACCTGCAACATGATCACCGTATCGCGGCAGGCTGCCCACAACTTCGTTTTGAGGTGGGGCACGTCCAGCCTTGTTCGGGCGGATTTTACCGCAAAGGTGTGAAGGAGATGTGAAGTGGCACGACGATCACCATCAGTCCCGGTGTGACATTCGGTCAGACGACCAACAGACAGAACGATACGGCACGCACCCAGCGCAGTGTCCGCCCGGGCGTCGTTCGACGGAAAGCCGCTGGTAGGGCCCTCGCCATCAAAGCCCCAAGTAAATCCGCTGCACCTCCGGGTCCCGCGCCAGCTCTGCCGCCGGGCCGTCCAGCACGCTGCGCCCGGTCTGCAGCACATACGCATGCTGCGCGATCTCCAGCGCCAGCTCCACCGACTGCTCGGCCAGCAGCAAGGTCATGCCGTCCGCGTGCAGCCGGGCCAGCGTCTCATACAGCGCCTCCACGACCGCCGGCGCCAAACCCAGGCTCGGCTCGTCCAGCAGCAGCATCTGCGGCTCGGACATCAGGGCGCGCCCCATCGCCAGCATCTGCCGCTCGCCGCCCGAAAGCGTCCCCGCGCGCTGCCGCCGCCGCTCCGCCAGGCGCGGGAAGAAGCTGAAAACGCGGTCGAGCGCCGCAGGAACCCGCGACTTGTCGCGCAGGGTCGTCGCGCCCAGCCGCAAATTCTGCTCCACCGTCTGGCCGACGAAAAGCCGCCATCCCTCGGGCGACAGCGCCAGCCCGCGCTTCACCACGGCGTAGGCGGGCTGATTGGTGATGTCCGACCCCTGCCACATCACCTGCCCGGACGCGACCGGCACCAGCCCGGCGACCGCATTCAGCGTCGTCGTCTTGCCCGACCCGTTGGAACCGATCAGCGCGACGACGCTGCCCTGCGATACCCGCAAAGAGACGTCCGCAACGCCCACCAGATCGCCGTAGCGCACGGCCAGGTTCCGCACATCCAGCGCCGCTTCCGTCACGGGACAGCCGCTTTCCGCGTCATGCTGCGGCCCAAATAGGCGGACACGACCGCGGGGTCGGCGACCACATCGCGCGGCGCGCCGTCCGCGATCACCCGGCCCTGGTGGAACACCACAGCACGGTGGGCGAGCGTCAGGATCACCTCCATGATGTGCTCGACGATGATCAACGTGATGCCGCGCGCATGGATTCGGCGCACCAGCTCGATCGCGGCGCGGATTTCTACGGGGGTCAGCCCTGCCAGCGACTCGTCCAGCAACAGCAGCCGGGGCGCCGTCGCCAGCGCACGGGCGATCTCGAGCCGCTTGCGGCCGGGCGTGCCGAGGCTGCGGGCACGGCTGCCGGCGAGCGGCGCCAAGCCGGTGAACTCCAGTACCTCGGCCGCCGCCGCTTCGGCCGCCGCCCGGCCGGGGTGGCGCAGGAACGCGCCGACCAGCACGTTTTCCGCGACACTCATGTCCTCGAACGTGACCGGCACCTGGAAGCTGCGGGCGATGCCGAGGCGCGCGTGCTCCTCCGGCGTCGCGCGGGTGATGTCGCGGCCGTTGAAGGCAATCGTCCCCGCGGTGGGCGGCACGTCGCCGGCGAGGGCGTTGAAGAAGGTGCTCTTGCCCGCGCCGTTGGGGCCGATCAGCCCGATGATGTCGCCCTCGGCCACGTCGAGGTTCGCGCCATCCACCGCCCGGAACGCGCCGAAGCTTATGACGACGCCGCGCGCCTCAAGCAGCACGGCGCACCCGTCGGACCGCCCGTTGCGTCCCCCGTTTCAGCAGCGTGTGGCCGAGCTCGGCGAGGCCGCCGGGCTGGAAGCGGGCGATCAGCACGATGACGGCGCCGTAGACCACGTAGGTGATGCCGGTGCCGGAGCCGCCGAATGCGGCGTTGGTGGCCTCCTCGAGCGGAACCAGGATGGCTGCGCCGATCAGCGGCCCGAACAGCGTGCCGGCGCCGCCAAGCGCCGCGATGATGACTATTTTCACCGAGACCAGCACCCCCAGCACGCTGTCCGGGTCGGCAAACCCGACCATCACGCCATACAGCGTGCCGGCGAGCGAGGTGAACGTGGCCGAGAGCAGCAGGGCATAGAGCTTGAACCGCCGCACCGGCACCCCGAGGCTGCGGGCGGCACGTTCGCTGCCGTTGATGGCGCGGAGGTAGTAGCCCATGCGGCTGCGCTGCATCGCCCAGGTCAGCCCGAGCAACACCGCCAGTACGCCCAGGAAGATCCAGTAGTACACCCGGGGATCGTTGAACTGCAGGTCGGGCAGCCCCCGCGGCACCGCCGGGCCCATCAGCCCAACCGCGGCACCCATCAGGTCCCAGTTGGTCACCAGCAGGCGCACCAGCTCCGCCGCCGCGATGGTCGCCATCGAGAAATAGTGCCCGCTCAGCCGGAAGGTCGGCAGCCCGGTGACGGTCGCGAGCAGCAGGCTGACTGCGATGCCGAGCGGCGCGCCGGCGATCGGCGGCCAGCCGAGGTGGTTATAGACCACCAGCGACGCATAGGCCCCGGCGCCGAAATAGACCGCATGGCCCACCGACACCTGCCCCGCATAGCCGCCGATCAGGTTCCACGCCGAGGCGGAGATCGCTCCCAGCAGCACCAGCGCCCCGACCCGCTGATAGAACACGTCGCCGAGCAGCAGCGGCAGCACAGCGAGGCCGAGGAACAACGCTGCGACGGCGAACACCCTCATGCGTGGCCCAGCAGGCCCTGCGGCCGGACCCACAGCAGCGTCAGGAACAACGCATAGATGACGATGTCCTGGTAGACCGCCCCGGCCCAGAACGCCGAGAGCGCCTGGATCACACCGATCAGCAGGCCGGCGATCAACGCGCCGGGCACGCTGCCGAAGCCGCCCAGGGATACCGTTATGAACGCAATGAGAGTGAGCGCCTCGCCGACCGTCGGCGAAACATAGAAGAATAAGGCGATCAGCGCGCCGGCGATCCCGGTGCTGGCGCCGGCGAGCGCCCAGGCCAACGCCTGCATCGGCTCCGGCCGGATGCCGACCAGCATCGCGGCCGAGCGGTCCTCCGACACGGCGAGCAGGCGGCTGCCGAGCATGGTGCGGGTGAGCATGAGGTGCATTCCGAGCGTCAGCAGCAGCGCCACCACCCCGGCAAGCAGCCGGGCGGCCTCAATCCGCAGGCCCGCCACGGCGAAAGTGCCGCCGACCAAGGTGTCCGGCAGGGTCACGAAATTGGCGCTGAACGCCCAGAACGCGCCGTAGCGCAGCAGCAGCGCCAGGCCGAACGTCGAAAGGATTTGCGCCAGCATCGGCCCGCGCATCACGTGGCGGATCAATCCGAGATAGACCAGCGCGCCCAACCCCGCGAGCAGCAGCGCCGCCAGCGGCACCGAGACGAGCGGCCCGGCCCCCACCAGCGTGTAGGTGAAGAACGCCACATACATCCCGAGCATGACAAAATCGCCGTGGGCGAAATTGACGACGTTCATCATGCCCCAGATCAACGTCAACCCAGACGAGAACAGCGCATACACCGCGCCCATCAGCAGCCCACTGACAATTACCTGGAGGAGGATCAAGGCGGGCGGCTAGTTGCCCCAGCCATGGAATGGCAGCTCCGGCTGCGTGGTGGCGAGCTTATCGGGCCAGATCGCGACATAGGCGCGGTTGCGGAGCTGCACCAGCAGGGTCGCCGCGCGCTCGTTCTGCCCGGTCGCATCGAACTTCACGCCATCATAGCCGATCATCAGTTGGTCCGCCTTGAGGTCGGTCGCCTGCAGCGCCGCCTGGATCTTCGCGGGATCCGTCGACCCGGCCCGGTTGATCGCCTCGCACAGGACCAGGAAGCCCTGCAAACCACGTGCGCTGGTATCGTCCAGGTTATGGCCGGCCTTCTTTTTATAGAGCTCGTTCACCAGGAACGGCACGGTGCCGGGCTTGCCGATGTCGTAGGAACTGCGGTTGACCGCGCCCTCCGCCAGGTCGCCCACCGCCGCGATGAACGCCGTGTCGGAAAAGCCGGAGTCGTCGCCGATCAGCACCGGCGGCTTCCAGTCCAGGTTGCGCATCGTCTTCATGAACAGGATGGAGTCCGACGTGTAGCTGACGAAGATCGCCACGTCCGGGTTGGCCTGCTTCAACTGCAGCACCTGTGCGCTCACGTCCGTGCTGTTGGCGGAGTAGGCGATGCGCAGCGCGATCTTCAGCCCCTTCGCATCGAGCGCCTTCGTGATGGCGTCGCCGGTCGAGGTGCCGTATTCGGTGTTCTCATTGACCATTGCGATGGTGCTGACCGCCCGGCCCTTCGCCTGCAGCCCGCCCAAGAAATCCGCATAGGCCGCGCCGAAGTCGGTGCCAATCGGCGTCGGCCGGAAGAACCACTTGAACCCGCGCGTGGTCAGGCTGGGCGCGCTGGCCTCGCCGGCGAGGTAGGGGATGCCGTAGCGCTCAGCGACGGCGCTGGCCGTCAAGGTGGCGCTCGACTGGTATGCGCCGACGAGGGCGACGACTTTGTCCTGCGTAATCAGGCGCAGCGCCTGGTTCTGCGCGACGGCCGGGTTGCCCTGGCTGTCGGAGAACACCGGCTCCACCTTGCGGCCGCCAAGGCCGGGCAGGCCGGATGCCTCCGCCAGCGGCAAGGCGGACAGCTCGGGGTGCGGATTGTTGATGATCTCGGCCGCGATCTCCACGGCGTCGCGCAGCGCGGTGCCGGCCGATGCGGTGCCGCCGGTCAACGGATAGATCGCGCCGATCTTCACGGTCGCTTGCGCCCCGGCCTGCTGCGCTTCAGCCTGCTGCATCCCAGCCGGGGCCGTCAGGGTGAGCAGCAGCGCCAGGCCAGCCAACAGCGGTCGTTTAGAGATCATCTTGCGTCCCTCCGCGCGGCTCGTTGCCGACGCGACGCTACCTTCTCACACGGCTCGGCCCGGCAGCAAGCCGACGCGTGGCGAGGCCCGGCGGCAGGCGCGCCATGGCGATGATCCGCAGCGCCGGGCCGATCGCCAGGACCATGACGGCGTGCTCCCACCCGACCCAGGCCGGAATGAACTGGATGCTGACCAAGCGGCTATCGGACCGTCCTCGGAGGGATATTGCGGGCCATGCCGTGATCTGTGAAGGTCGCGGAAATGCAAACCTGGAGAGCCGATGACCAATGAGACCGGCGCGACCACGAACGTTGCGAGCCCGACGGGTTTCCGGGCGCTCGTTGCCCGCAAGGACGGCAACGGCCAGGTGGTCGCGCTCGAAACCCTGACCGACGGCGACCTGCCGGAGGCGGAGGTCACGGTCGATGTCGAGTACTCGTCGTTCAACTACAAGGACGGCATGGCGCTCAAGGGCCTGGGCCGTATCCTGCGGCGTTATCCGATTGTGCCCGGCATCGACTTCGCCGGCACCGTCGCGCAATCGGACGACAGCCGTTTCCGGCCCGGCGACAAGGTCGTGCTGACCGGCTGGGGCGTGGGCGAGGGCTGGTCGGGCGGCTTCGCGGAGCGCGCCCGGGTCAAGGCGGACTGGCTGGTGCAGCTTCCGGCCGGGCTCGATGCACGGCAGGCGATGGCGGTCGGGACGGCTGGGCTGACGGCCATGCTCTCCGCCATGGCGATCGAGCGCCATGGAGTCCCCAAGGGCGGCGACGTCCTGGTCACCGGCGCCGCAGGGGGCGTCGGCAGCGTCGCGGTCCGGGTGCTGTCACGGCTCGGCTACCGCGTCACCGCGCTGACCGGCCGCCCCAGCGAGCGGGAGTTCCTGGAGCGGCTGGGTGCCTCCGCCATCATGGAACGCACCGAATACCAGGCGTTGGGCAAGCCGCTGCAGGCGGAGCGCTGGCAGGGCGCGGTCGACACGGTAGGCGGCACGATCCTGGCCAATGTGATCGCCGCGATGGCCTATGGCGGCGCGGTCGCCATCTGCGGGCTGGCGGGCGGGACGGACCTGCCGACGACGGTTTTTCCGTTCATCCTACGGGGCGTGGCCCTGCTTGGGATTGACAGCGTCCAATGCCCTGCGGCGCTCCGGACCGAGGCCTGGCGGCGCATCGCGCAGGAACTGCAGGCGGACGATTTCGCCTTGGTGACCGAGGAGGTCGGCCTCGACGCGCTGCCCGCGCGCGCCGAGGCGATCCTGGCCGGTCAGGTACGCGGACGCACCGTGGTGAATGTTCGATCTAGTGGTCCAATCCTGACGCTTGGTTCCCAAGCGTTAGGTGAATCGGCCCACCAAACAAAGGCTAGTGGTGGAAATCGGACGGATGCTCCCGTCTGATTTGCACCACTAGATCATCGCCATCCCGCCATTGACGTGCAGCGTCGCCCCAGTCACCCAGCCGGCCTCGTCGGACGCCAAATATAGCACTGCCGCCGCCACGTCCGCCGGCTGCCCCATGCGGCCCAGCGGGATCGCGCCAGTCAGCTTCGCCTTCTGCTCCGCGTTGAGCTTGTCCGTCATCGCCGTCTCGATGAAGCCCGGCGAAACCACGTTCACCGTGATGCCGCGGCTGCCGACCTCTTGCGCCAGCGCCTTCGCCATACCGGTCAGCCCGGCCTTGGCGGCGGCGTAGTTGGCCTGGCCCGGGTTGCCGGTCGCGCCCACGATGCTGCTGATATTGACGATCCGCCCGCTGCGCCGCCGCACCATGCCGCGCAGCGCCGCACGCGCCAGCCGAAACGGCGCGGCGAGGTCCACGTCCAGCACCGCCTGCCAGTCCTCGTCCTTCATCCGCAACGCCAGCATGTCGCGCGTCAGCCCGGCGTTGTTCACCAGGATGTCGAGCGGCCCACACGCCGCCTCGGCCGCAGCCACCAGGGCATCGGCGGCGGCCGGGTCGCGCAGGTCGGCCGGACAGGCGTGCGCACCCTCGCCGAGCTCGGATGCCAGCGCATCCAGCGCATCGCGCCGCGTGCCGGACAGTGCGACCCGGGCCCCCTGCGCATGCAGCACGCGGGCGATGGCCGCACCCAGCCCGCCCGACGCGCC
This sequence comes from uncultured Acetobacteraceae bacterium, assembly GCA_964657765.1. Taxonomy (GTDB): domain Bacteria; phylum Pseudomonadota; class Alphaproteobacteria; order Acetobacterales; family Acetobacteraceae; genus CAHJXG01. The sequence continues at coordinate 294 of CAZZWN010000113.1, read as the reverse complement.
GGTGATCAGCGCCGCCTTGCCGTCCAGGCGGAACATGCCGCTCACAGCAGCCGCAGCATAGCTTCGATCTCGGACGGCGTGCCCGCCGAGGCCGCCGCGCTGTCGGGGCTGATCCGCCGCACCAGGCCGGCGAGCACCTTGCCGGCGCCGATCTCCAAAAAGCTGTCGACGCCCATGGCGGCGCAGGCCAGGACGCTCTCGCGCCAGCGCACGGTGTCCGTCACCTGCTGGACCAGCAGCCCGCGGATCTCGTCGGGGTCGGTGGCCCGCTCGGCGCTCACGTTCGTCACCACG
>CAZZWN010000112.1:0-10754 GCA_964657765.1 uncultured Acetobacteraceae bacterium | reverse complement strand
AGCTTGTCGCGGCAATATAGCACCTGACTAGCGAAGGCTTCGTTAAGTTCCCATAGATCAATATCGTCTACAGTCAGCCCATGACGCTCCAGCAACCGCGGCACCGCGAACACCGGCCCGATGCCCATCTCGTCCGGATCGCAGCCGGCGACGGCCAGGCCGCGGAACACCGCCATGGGCTCCAACCCGCGGCGCGCCGCCTCCTGGTCCGACATCACGACGCAGGCGCTGGCGCCGTCCGAGAGCTGGCTCGCATTGCCGGCGGTGATGAACTGCCCTTCGCCCCGCACCGGCTTCAGCTTCGCCAGCCCCTCCAGCGTGGTCTCGGGCCGATTGCCCTCGTCTTGGCGCAGCGTCGTCGCCTCATGCCGCACCTCACCCGTCACCTTGTCGGTGATGGCCATAACGCTCGGCAACGGGACGATCTCCTGGTCGAAGCGCCCGGCCTGCTGCCCGGCCGCGGTGCGCCGCTGGCTTTCGAGCGCATACTCGTCCTGCGCCTCCCGGCTGATGCCATAGCGCGCCGCCACGATGTCCGCCGTCTCGATCATCGGCATATAAACGGCCGGCACGTGATCCTCGAGCCAGGCGTCCTTATACATGTGCCGGTTCAGCGTCGTCTGCACCAGGCTGATGTTCTCCAACCCGCCCGCGACCGCGACCGGCACGCCGTCGCACATCACCCGGTTGGCCGCAATCGCGATCGCCTGCAGGCCCGACGAGCAGAATCGGTTCACCGTCATCGCCGCCGTCCCGGCCGAGAGCCCAGCGCGCAATGCCGCCTGCCGGGCGATATTGCCGCCGGTGGCGCCCTCCGGATTGGCGCATCCCAGCACGACCTCCTCCACCTCGTCCGGCTCCAGCCCGGCGCGTTCGACGGCATTCTGGATGGCGTGACCGCCCATCTCGGCTCCGTGGGTCATGTTGAACGCTCCGCGCATGGCCCGGCCGATCGGGGTGCGCGCAGTCGAGACGATGACGGCTTCAACCATGGTTCGAGGCTCCGTGTTGCGAAGGCCCGGACCGTGAGTGTCCGGGCTGCGTAAGTTCGGCAATCAGTTCGCGTTTCGCGAGCTTGCCCACCGGCGTGTGCGGCAGCTGCTCGCGGATTTCGAGCGCGGTCGGCAGTTCGTGCCGGCCCAGCTTATCGGCCAGGAACTCCCGCAACGCGTCCAGGGTCAGGTCCGGCGCACCATTGCGCATCACCACATAGGCCTTCGCCGCCTGGCCGCGATACGGGTCGTGGATGCCGATCACCGCGGCCTCCTGCACGTCGGGGTGCTCGTGGATCGCGTCCTCGATCGACCGGGGATACACGTTGAAGCCGCCGGAGATGATCATCTCCTTCTTGCGGTCCACCAAGGTGAAAACACCATCGGGCGCCATCCGGCCGATGTCCCCGGTCAGGAACCAGCCATCGACGAACGCGTCCGCCGTCTCGGCCGGACGCCGCCAATAGCCTGGCGTCACATTGGGCCCGCGGATACGCACCTCGCCGATCTCGCCCGGCGGCAGCACGCGGGTCGGGTCGTCGACCGCCACCACGTCCATCTCGATCCCGGGCAGCGGCACGCCGATGTCGCCCGGCCCCGGCACGCGGTCCGTCAGCACGTTGGTGCCGGCCGGCGATGTTTCGGTCATGCCCCAGCCGCCGCCCAACCGCAGCCCGGTGATCGCCTCGACCCGCATGCCCACATCGTGCGGCAGCGCCGCGCCGCCGGAGCTGGTGACCTTCAGGCTCGAAAGGTCCCGCGAGGCGAATCCGGGATGGTTCTCCAGCGCGATCCACATGGTCGGCACGCCAAAGAAATGGGTGCAGCGGCCGGTTTCGATGTCGTCCAGCGCCTGGTTCACGTCGAACCGGGGGCGCAGCATCAACTCGACGCCGGCCGCCAGCGCACGCAGCATGACCGCGGACAGGGCGTAGATATGGAACAGCGGCAGCACGCACATGACCCGGTCGCCAGCCATGTAGCCCCGCTCGCTGCCGGCGCCCCAGGCTTCATAGATCGCGACCGCGCTGGTGATATTCGCATGCGTCAGCATCGCGGCCCGCGGCGCGCCAGTGGTCCCGCCGGTGTATTGCAGCACGGCCAGGTCCTGCGGCTCGATCGCCGGCCACGCCGCCTCCGGCCCATCGAGGTCGCGCAGGGTGCGTGCGCCCGGCGGCACCGGCACATCCACGCCCCCCGGGCCCCAATCCAGGTCCTCCGCGACAATGAGCTTGCTGATGGCGCCCGATTGCCGGGCGGCGAGCGCCTGGGGCAGCAGCACCGGCAGGTTGCCGACGATCATGGTCTGCGCGCCGCTATCTGCCAGCTTGCGCTCAACCGCCCGCACCGGGTCGAGCGGACTCAGGTGCACCACCACGCCGCCGATGCGCAGCACCGCAAAGAAGGCGATGGGATGGGCCGGACTGTTGGTCAGCAGCAGGGCCACCGCGTCGCCCGGCAGCAGCCCGAGCGCCGTGAGCCCCCGCGCCAGCCGGTCCACCCGTTCGCCCAGCTCACGATAGCTCATGCGCCGTCCTCGGAACTCCAGCGCCGGGCGCTCGGCATACTTGGCCACGGCGCGGTCGAGGAGTTCCGGCAGCGTGCTGACCGTGATCGGCGTGTCCCAGCGGAGATGGTCCGGGTAGCTCGCTTCCCAAGCGAACGGGCGTGGCATCACGCCGCCTTTGCCGTCTGGCTGGCGAAGCCCTGCCCGGCGTCGGCGAGCTTCGTCAACAACGGCGCCGGGCGTAGCGTCTCGTCCCCGGACGCGGCAAAGAAGTCCTGCAGCCGCCCGCGAATGCGCTGCAGTCCGACGAGATCGGCATAGAACATCGGCCCCCCGCGCCAGGCCGGCCAGTTGTAGCCATGCAGCCAGATGGCATCGATGTCGCCGGGCCGGGCGGCGATGCCCTCCTCCAAGATGCGCGCGCCCTCGTTGATCATGGGATATACCAGCCGCTCGGTGATTTCCTCCGCGCCGATCGGACGCCGGGTGATGCCCAGCTTCGCGGACTCGGCGGCGATGATGCGGTCCACCTCCGGGTCCGGCGTGGCGTTGCGGCCCTCATACAAGTAGTAGCCAGCACCGGTTTTCTGCCCGTAACGCCCGGCCTCGCACAGCGCGTCCGACACCGGGGCGCGCTTGCCGAACGCCTTGCGGATACGCATGCCGATGTCGAGGCCCGCGAGGTCCCCCATGGCGAACGGCCCCATGCGGAAGCCGAACGCGACCAGCGCCGCGTCGACCTCCGCAGGGCTGGCGCCATCGAGCAGCAGCCGTTCCGCCGCGTCGCTGCGCCGCCCCAGCATGCGGTTGCCGACGAAGCCGAAGCAGTTGCCGACCACGATGCTGACCTTCGACAGCTTCTTGCCTATGTCCGACGCGGTGGCGATGACGTCCGGGCTGGTCTGGCCCCCGCGCACGACCTCCAGCAGCTTCATGACGTTGGCCGGGCTGAAGAAGTGCATCCCGAGCACGTCGCCGGGCCGCGAGGAGGCGTCGGCAATCTCGTCGATGTTAAGGTAGCTGGTGTTGGTCGCCAGCACTGCGCCGGGCTTGGCGAGGCGGCCGAGTTCGGCGAATACCTGCTTTTTCACGCCCATGTCCTCGAATACCGCTTCCACGACGATATCTGCCCCCTCGACGCCCTCCAGGCCGAGCCGTCCCTGGATGCGGCCGCGGCGCTCCTCGGCCTGGGCGGCGGTGATGCTGCCGCGCTTGGCCGAAATGCCATACAGCTCGGCGATGCGCGCCATGCCGCGGTCGAGCGCCGCCTGCTCGGTCTCGATCACCGTGACGGGGATGCCGGCGTTGGCGAAGCACATGGCGATGCCGCCGCCCATGGTGCCGGCGCCGATCACCGCAGCGCGGCCGATGGGCCGCGGCTGGGTGCCGGCAGGGAGATCAGGCTTCTGCGCCTCCCGCTCGGCAAAGAAGGCGTGGCGCTGGGCGCGGCTCTCGTCGCCGGTGACGAGTTGCTCGAACAGGCGGCGCTCATGCGCCAGGCCCTCGTCGAACGGCATCGTGACCGCGCCGCGCACGCTCTCGACGCAGGCGCGCGGGGCGGCGGCGCCCGACGCCTTCAGCAACGGCGCCGCAACCCGGTCAATCAGCCCGGCATCCGCCCGTGCAGGCGCCAGCGCGTCGTCGCGGTCGCGCACCTGGCGGCGATCCGTGACATTGCGCGCCCACTCCACCGCAGCGTCGGGATAGACGCCGTCGAGCAGCGCGTCGACCAGGCCGCACTCCGCCGCCTCCTTCGCGCCGATCGGGTTGCCGGTGACGATCATCGACAGCGCCTTCTCGATGCCGACGATCCGCGGCAGGCGCTGCGTGCCCCCGGCGCCGGGCAGCAGGCCGAGCTTCACCTCGGGCAGGCCGAGCCGCGCCGTCGGCCACGCCACCCGCACGTGGCAGCCCAGCGCCAATTCCAGCCCGCCGCCCAGCGCCACGCCCTGGATCGCGGCCACCACCGGCATCGGCATGTCCTCGATGACGGCAATGAGCTGGCGCAGGTTGGGGTCGCGCGACGGCTTGCCGAACTCGGTGATGTCGGCGCCGCCGCTGAATGCGCGCGCGGTGCCGGACAGCACGATGGCCTTCACGCTGGGGTCCTGGCGCAGTTGCTCCATCGCCTGCATGAGGCCGGAACGCAGCGCGATGCCGAGCGCGTTCACCGGTGGGTTGTCCATCGCCACCACGGCCACGCCGTCCTGATGCCGCACGTCGACGGCTGCGTTAATGCTGCCCATAGTGTTCAAACCTCCAACCATTCGCGCCTTACCCCGGCATTGCCGGCCAGGCTGGCCGGGGTGCCTTCGAATACGATCTCGCCGTGCCCCATCACATAGAGCCGCTGGCTGATCGCCAAGGCGATATCCAGCTTCTGCTCTACCAACAAGATTGTCACTCCACGTGCCGCGACCGCCACCAGCAGCTCGCGGACCTTCTGCACCATCATGGGCGCCAGGCCCTCGGTGGGTTCGTCGACCATCAGCAGCGCCGGGCTGCCCATGAGGGTGCGGCACATCGCCAGCATCTGCTGCTCGCCGCCGGACAGCGCACCGGCCGGCGCGTCCGCGCGTTCCTGCAGCCGCGGAAACAGGGCGTAGGCGTCGCCCAGGCCGAACTTGCCGCCGGGCCCCTTCTTTTCGCCGAGAACGAGGTTCTGCACGGTGGTCAGGTCCGGGAAGATCGACCGGTCCTCCGGCACATAGCCCAGGCCCAGCCGCGCGACCCGATGCGGCGGCAGGCGACCGATCTCGGCGCCGTCGAACTTGATTTCGCCTTCGCGGGCGACGCCGCCCATGATGGCCTTCAGCATCGTGCTCCGCCCGGCGCCGTTGCGGCCCAACAGCGCCACGATCTCGCCGCGGCCGACGTGCATGTCCACGCCGTGCAGCACCTGGCTTTTGCCGTACCAAGCCTGCAGGCCCTGCACGGACAGCATCATACCAGCGCCTCCGCCGCCGCGCCCAGATAGGCGGTGCGAACGGCCGGGTCGCCGCGGACCACGTCGGGCGGGCCGGAGGCGATCACCCGGCCCTCGGCCAACACCGAAATGCGGTCGGCTAGATTGAAGACGACGCCCAGGTCGTGCTCGATCATCACGAGCGTGCGGCCCTCGGAGACGCGCCGGATCAGGGTAATGGCGCGCTCGGTTTCGGCGCGGCTCATGCCGGCGGTGGGTTCGTCGAGCAGGATGGTCTTCGCACCCCCGGCGATGGTCACGCCGATCTCCAGCGCGCGCTGGTCGGCGTAGGCGAGCGCGCCCGCCAGGACGTCGCGCCGGCGTTCGAGGCCCAGCAACGTCAGCACCTCCTCCGCCCGGCGGCGCAGTGGGGCGAACCCCTCCAGCCGGCGCCAGAAGGCGTGGCCGCAGCCGTGGGTGCGCATGGCGGCGGCGCGCAGGTTCTCGAACACCGACAGGCGCGGGAACAGGCTCGTCACCTGGAAACTGCGGGCTAGGCCGCGGTTGAAGATTTCATGCGGGGCGAGGCCGGTGATGTCGTCGCCATGCAGCATGATCCGCCCGGCATCGGATGACAGCCGGCCGGAGATCAAATGGAACAGCGTCGACTTGCCCGCGCCATTCGGGCCGATGACCGCGTGGCGCTCGCCTGCCGCTACATCGAGCTCGACGCCGCGTATGATCTTCGTGGGGCCGAACGCCTTTTCCAATCCCGTGACAACCAGGGCGGACGTCATTGGGCCTGTGCCATGACGCTGGCCTCCTGCCAGGCCTCCTTGGCAGCCGGACCTACGCGGCGCAGCAACAATGCGCCAGCGAGCAGCAGCGCAGCCGCGACGAGCCACGGTAGCAGGCTTTGCGGGTCCAGCGACAGGCCGAGCACCGGGCGTGGCGACGCGCCGTTGCGCACGCTCTGCAGCCGGAAAGCGAGTTCGGCCAAGCCGAACGTTCCTGCCACCGCCAGCACGAGACCCGGCAACATGGCGGCGTAGGAGGGCACGAGCCGCCCGCCCAAGCCCGCCCGCACAATCGGGGTGTGCGCCAGGATGATGCCGGAGATCCCGCCCGGCGCCCAAACCACCACCGCCACGAACAGCAGCCCGCTATAGAGCTGCCACGCGTCGGTCACGGTGCTGAGGGCCACGGACAAGAAGGTGATCAGCACGGCGCCGACCACCGGGCCCCAGAAGGTGCCGACGCCGCCGATGAAGGTCATGACCAGCACGGCGGCCGATGCCTCGGGCGACATGTTGCCCGAGGTGACGATCTCGTCGTTCAGCGCCGCGAGCCCACCCGCGACCCCGGCGAACAAGCCGCTGAGTGAGAACACCAGCAGCCGGATGCGGGCCGGGTCGTAGCCGAGGAAGCCGACCCGCTCCGGATTGTCGCGCACGGCGTTGGCGAGGCGGCCGAGCGGGGTGCGGGTATACAGCCACATCAGCAGCGCCGCCATCCAGGCCCAGGCGGCGATGACGTAGTATGCTTGTAGCTGCGGCCCAAAGTCGAAGCCGAGCAGCGCTGGGCCGGAGGAGCGGTCGCCGGACAGGCCCTCCTCGCCGCCGAACACGCTGGGAAACAGCAGGACGACGGCGACGACCAGCTCGGCGACGCCCAGGGTGATCATGGCGAACGCGGTGCCGGCCCGGCGCGTCGACACCCATCCGGCGAGCATCGCAGCCGCCAGGCCGCCGATTGCGCCGACCAAGGGCAGCGCCGGCAGCGGCAGCCACCAGCCGGCGTCCGCCAGCTTCATCGCGTGCATCGCGAGAAAGCCGCCCAGCCCCAGGAACACGGCGTGGCCGAAGTCGAGCATGCCGCCCTGGCCAAGCAGCATGTTGAACGATAGCGCGAAGACGATGGCGATGCCCATGCGGCACAGCAGCGACAGGCCGAAACCGCCGGGCACGACGTGCGGCAGCACCAGCGCCGCCGCCGCCGCCAACACCCAGGGCAGCATAGCGCGCAGGGTCTTGCCGGATTGCGGCCGGGCCAGCGCGACCTGTGCCAGGGCCGGCATCAGGCGGACCGCGTGCCCATGAGGCCGCGCGGACGCAGCGCCAGCACCAGGATCAGCAGCAGATACGGCACGACCGGCGCCACCCGCGCGATGGTGATCTGCCACAGGTCGGACAGCACCGCCGTATCGACCGGGATGCCGAGCCGCAGCAGCGCCGTGCCGAGCGGCATATCGAGGCTGATGCTGGCGGTCTGCACGAAGCCGATGAGCAGCGACGCCACTAGCGCGCCCCAGATCGACCCGAGGCCCCCCATCACGACGATCGCGAACACGATGGCGCCGAGCGACCGGGCCATGCCGGGTTCAGTGGTGAAGGCATTCCCCGCGATCACTCCGGCGAGCCCGGCCAAAGCGCAGCCCGCGCCGAAGACAAGTGTAAAAACCTTCGGCACGTCATGGCCGAGCATGCTCACCATATCGGGATGGGTGAGCGCTGCCCGCACGACAAGGCCGAGCCGGGTCCGCGCCAGGGTGAGAAACAGCGCCAGGAACATGGCGACCGCGACCGCCATCATGAACAGCCGGTAGGCCGGATAGGCGTTGCCGGCGATCGAGAACAGCGGGAAGTCGAGCGACGCCGGCACGCGGTATGGCACAGGGGTGCGGCCCCAGATCAGCGGCACGACCTCGCCGATGACGAACGCGAGGCCGAAGGTGAACAGCAACTCGGCGACATGGCCGTGCTTGTGGACGGCGCGCAGGCCGTAGCGCTCGACGACCGCGCCGAGCGCCCCCACCAGCAACGGCACGACAACGAGCGCCACCCAGAAGCCGAGGCGGATGCTGATGGTGAAGGCCAGGAACGCGCCGAGCATGTAGAAGCTGGCGTGTGCCAGGTTCAGCACGCCCATCATGCCGAAGATCAAGGTCAGCCCAACGGACAGCATGAACAGCAGCATGCCGTAGACCAGGCCGTTGAGCAGGATGAGGCCAAGCTGCTGCATTGTCCTGTGGGCCTAGGCCGGCGGCTGGAACTTGCAGGTGGTCGGCAGGCGCTGGGTCGCGGCCTCGGTGCGGCTCACGGTCTTGAACCCCATCTTGTTGTTGGGGAAGGTGAACTTCATGCCGGGCTCCAGCTCCGAGATGAACATCGGCTGCAGGAGCTGGTGGTTGTCCTCGCGCATCGTGACATCGCCCAGCGGTGTCTTGTGCACCATCGTCGAAAGGATTTGGCCGACCTTGGCGGGGTCCGAGCTGTTGGCCTGCTTCATCGCTGCCGCCAGCATGTCGATCTCGTTCACGACCCGCCAGTAATAGAATTGGGTGTTGGCGTATTTCGCCTCGAACTCGGCGGCGACCTTTTCCAGCTCTGGGATCCCGAGGTTCGCGTGATACTCGCTGATTTGCGCGTAGCCCTTACCGCCTTCGACGCCGAGCCCGGCGATGATGTCGCTCGATCCGAGGTAGTAGGTGAAGAAAGTGCCCTTGTATCCCGTATCCTGCGCGGCCTTGGACAGCAGGGTGAGGTCGGCGCCCCAGTTGCCGGTCACGACCGCATCGGCGCCGGCGGCCTGCATCTTCTGCACGTACGGCGCGAAATCCTTGACCTTGCCCAGCGGCACCCGCTCGGCCCCCACGACCTGCAGGTCCGCCCGGCGGTTCGCCAGCATCGCCTGCGCCGCGCGCTCGACCGACTGGCCGAACGAGTAGTCGGGGTTGAAGATGTAGACCTTCTTGATCTGCGCCTGGCTGACGAGGTAGTCGCTGAGCGCGCGCATCTTCATGTCGCTGTCGGCGTCGAAGCGGAAGTGCCACCAGTTGCACTTCTCGTTGGTGAGACCGGGGTCGACGGCGGCGTAGTTCAGGAACATCACCGCCTGGGTGGGCGCGCGACGGTTGTTTTTGGCGATGGCGTCGGACAGCGCGAACGCGACGGAGGAGCCGTTGCCTTGGGTGACGTAGTGGACGCCGTCGTCGATCGCCTTGCGCAACAGGGTCAGCGACTTCTCGGGGCTGACCTCGTTGTCGAGCGCCACCAGCTCCAGCTTGCGGCCGGGCCCGGCGGCTTCGGCGGCGTTCGCCCGGTCGATCGCAAAGCGGAAATGCTGCTCGCCCAACTGCCCGGTTGCGGCCAAGGAGCCGCTGAGCGGGTCGATATAGGCGATTCGCACGACCTCATCGGCCCGCGCGGCAGGGACGGCGAGGACAAAGGTGGCGATGGCAGCGGCCGCTAGGCGGTTGAGCATGGGTTTCCTCCGGCAGCGCCTCATTGCGGGCACCATTGTTCGTGCAGGTAGTTTTCGGTCGCAACGGCTTGCGCGTCAACGGGCTTGTGCGACGGGATTTTCGGGTTGGCAAGATAGCGCACGGCGCGGAATTGTAGTAACGTTGCTACATTACTACTGCAAGGGAGATGATCATGGTAAAAACTTTGTCTAGCCGTGAATTCAATCAAAATACGAACGGCGCAAAGAAGGCCGCCCAGGAAGGTCCAGTTTTCATCACAGACCGTGGCCGGCAAGCGTATGTCCTGCTGACGATAGAGGATTATTGGAGGCTTGGTGCTGCGGGCCCCAGCATTATAGATTTGCTTGCCATGCCAGGCGTCGAGGACATCGACTTCGAAGCGCCACGGATGAACCTAGTCAGCAAACCTGTCGATTTTACCTAAGTGTACGTCCTCGATACCAATGTCCTATCGGAATTCCGTAAAGCAACGGGTGGCAAGGGGGATGTCTGGGTGATGCGCTGGGCACTTAGCGTGCTGCCATCAAGCCTCTATTTGTCGGTAATGACGATATTTGAATTGGAGCTGGGAACGCTGCTCTTACAGCACCGGGATCCCGCGCAGAGTGCAGTCTTGCGGTCCTGGCTCGACAATTACGTTTTTCCGACTTTTGCAAACCGCACATTCCCGATCACGACGACCATCGCCCGGGTTTGTGCCCGGCTTCATGTGCCGGACCCGCGGCCCGAGCGTAACGCGATGATCGCCGCCACTGCGCTCGTCCACCAGATGACCGTGGTCACGCGCGACGTGGCGGACTTCACACCCATGGGCGTGCCGGTCATCAATCCCTGGGAACCCCAATAATCCGCATCACTTGACCGCCCCCGCCCCGGCCGTGGCAGGATCGCGGCAAACCCGAGGAAATCCCCATGTCGCTCCCCCCCAACTTGGCCCGCATGCTGGCCGGGCGGCTGTCCGTCCCGGTCATCGCGTCGCCGCTGTTCATCATCTCGAACCCGGACCTCGTCATCGCGCAGTGTACCGCGGGCGTGGTCGGCTCGTTCCCGGCGCGCAATGCCCGCCCTGCCCCGGTGCTCGCCGAC
>CAZZWN010000111.1:0-10793 GCA_964657765.1 uncultured Acetobacteraceae bacterium | reverse complement strand
AACCCAGATGAACGGCAGCTATCTCGCCGACACTCCCTGAACCTGCCGGACCGGATCCGGCCAATTCCTGCCGAATGCCGTCCTTCTAGTCTACGCCCAATGCAAGCATCCATAGTGCACCGTTCGATGCCGGAAAGAAGCGAACGGCCTACGGCCAGTTGTGCCTCTATCGGCATTTTATGGCGGCAGCAGGTCGCCCAAGTCGCGGCCTCGCCAATGCACCGCGCACGGCGACAGAAAATTCGCCGGTCCGCAGCGCCTCAGCCGCCTCGATCAACCCGCCCCGGGCGCGCCGATAAAGTGTCCTCCGCTGGATCCAGGTCCGCAGCATCCGCGACCATATACACTCAGCCCGCAACGGGTCATGGCAGTAGCGACGGCGTGTTTGCGACCTGAACCTTGTAATGATTGGCAAGACTGACGTGTTTGTGGAAGCCCTGGTGCCAAATAGGAAGCAGAGGATGGCGGATACCTATGGCTGGCGCTTGAAGTTCGGCGTGCTGGTGCCGTCCACGAACACCTCCGTGCAACCCGAGTACGACGCCATGCGCCCGGTTGGCGTGACGAACCACGTCCGCGCGTTTCGTATCCCGAATGCGCCCACGCGGACCAATGCCGAGTTCAGCCAGCAGCTGGAGAACATGCGAGCAACCATGGTGGATGCTATGGAAGAGCTGCTGACGCTGGAGCCGGGATACGTGATCCTTGCTACGGCAGCCGAGTCCGCGGGCGGCGTGTCTGGTGCGAAGCGCCCAGGGGGAGGCAATTATCGAACCGCTTTCAAAAACGACGTTCGCTGCACTCTAAGCCGCAAAACGCCTTGGGCGATTAAAGCGGTCCTATGACGTTAGATTGAACACGTCGGGCGATTCGCCGCGGCGGCTCGGGACAAGCCCGGTCGACTATCGAGCAGAACCCTACACCTCCAGAAGCATCGTGAGGTTTCCGCTCATGTCGCGCTTTAGCACCATGCGCGTAACGGTCGCGATGAAATTGAGCGGCCACTGCGACGTGATCGCTTCAATGAAAGAAGACGAGGTGCACCTCGGCGGTACCGGTTGCGGCGCGGCTCGTTACCCGGCTGGCCAACCGGCTCACCAGGTAACCGGCCATCCGCGCCGCCGCACCATCGTCCCGCAGCAGCTCGGCCTTCGTGGGCCGCGCTGCCGAGAGCTCGAGAGGTAGGCCCTGCCAGCTGATCCGCCCATCAAGCTGGAGCTCGTTGAAGCCGAGCGTAAGCCGGCCGTCCCCATGCGCCAGCTCCGCATCGACGATGGCATCGATGCATTCGGCGATCGAGCCCTGCGCCTGCTCGATGATCTCCCGTCGTGCACCCCAAGAGGCGCCGGCACGTGCGACGAAGGCATTGATCGCGGCATGGTCGACTCCTGTGAACGGAATGATGAGCTCGACCTGCTGGCGGATGCCGAGCCGCAGCAGCGGGTTGATCAGGATCGCGACCAACGCGGAGGCCAGCAACGGCGAGACGATCACCGGCGCCATCCAGTCCGGCAGCACCGGCTGCGCCCGGCTCAGCGCCGGTGTTGCCACGGCGAAGGCGAAGGCAATTCCCAGGGTGAAGGTCTTGCGTGCGTCGAGCAGCCGAGAGCTCATGATGGTGATGCCACCGATGAGCAACGAGCACGACAAGAATACCAGCGCTCCCCCGAGCACAGCCGCAGGTAGGCTGAGCACCAGCAGCGCCCATTTCGGCACCATGGCGAGTGCGACGAAGATCCCGGCCACGGCGTAGCCGATTGCGCGGCTGGTCGCGCGCGCCGCGGCGGTCAGGCCGACGCTCGAGGCGCTGGCCGAGATGCCGCAGCCGCCGACCAACGCCGACAGCGCGGTGCCCACGCCGTCCGCGAGCAGGCCGCGCGCGAGCCCGTCGATATCCTGACGCCTCCAATCGGCGTCGTGCAGCCGTTGCGCCGCCGTCATCGCGCCGATGGAGTTGAGCGTGATCGCGAGCGCGCTGACCAGCGCCGGCAGCAGCAGCGAGGCATTGAATGCAGGCGTGGCCGGCGAGAACGTCGGCAACTGCACAAGCGGCGCCGCTGCGATCTGCTCCAGCGCTTGCGGGTCGACCAAGCCGAGCGCGCTGCTCGCCAAGTAGCCGCACACTAGGCCAACAACGGCGCCCAGCGTTCGTATTGGGCCGCGCCCCCACACGCTGAGACCGACCATCACCGCGAGCGTTCCGGCGGCGATGACCAGCACCACTAGCCACTGCCCGGACGCCGTGGTGGCCGCGCCCACGATGTTGTCCATGCCTGTCTGCGCGACGCCGAGCCCCGTCACCAGCACGATCAGGCCGGACAGCTCGGTCGGCAGCACACCGCGCAACCGGCGCAGGAAGCGCGACAGCAGCATCTCCAGCGACGAGGCGATCAGCAGCAGCCCGGCGACCGCGGCGAGCCCACCCGCGCGCGCCGCGATCACCGACGCGGGCACGTAGACGCTTTGCGCCGCCGGAATGGCCAGAAGGCCGGAGCCGACCGGGCCACGCCGCTTGATCTGCAGCAGGGTTGCCGCCGCGAGCGCGATCATGGTGAGCGAGATCATGTTCTCGGCGTCGCTCACCGGCAGCCGGGCAGCGCGGACGATGACGAGCGGCACGACCAGGAATATGGAGACGACCAAAGCGTGCTGGGCGGACAGCAGCGCGAGTATCCCCGGCGGCGGCACCTCCTCGGTGCCATACAAAATAGCGTCTGGCTTTCGCATCCCCGACCCGTCAAGAACTGGCGGGCAATGCTTGCTTGGCCCGACTTAATACTGTTGCCTTGTGCATGGTCGCGATGACTGTGTAAAGAAGTTCGACGGACAACGCGGGCCTAAGCTGGATGCGGCCGGGCGCGAAGCCGGCATGAGGGCGAGCATGGGAGTTCGCGAGGCGTTGCTGCACGTTGGCCGAACCCTGCATGAGGTGGATCGCGCGGCGGCGTGGCTGGACGAGTTCGCGGCCGGCGCCGACGTGCCGGCGGAGGTCACCGCCAAGCTGCAGGTCGTCCTGGACGAGGTATTGAGCAATGTCATCCGCCACGGCGCGCCCGGGGGCGAGGTTGTGTTGGCGCTACGGCGACACTCGGAAACGGTCGAGCTCGAGGTCACGGATGACGGGCCGCCATTCGACCCCACGCAGTTCGTGTTTGTCCCGGCGCAAGTCCGCGCCGCCGAACGCAGGGTCGGCGGCGCCGGGCTGCTGTTCGTGCGCGCGTTGATGGACGAGGTCAGCTTCGTGCACCAGGATGGGCGCAATCGGCTGACGCTGCGTAAGCGGCTGCCCCAATCAGAATGACAACGGGAGGTTACGGGATGGAGTTGCTGGAATCGGCGCATGACGGGGTGACCGTGGTCCACGTCGTGGGCCGGGTGAACAGTGCGAATGCGCGGGAAATGGAGACCCGCCTGCAATCCGCTCTCGATCGCGGCTGCCGGGCGATCGTCGTCGACCTGTCCCGGCTCGACCACATGACGAGCGCCGGGTTCCGCTCGCTGCTGCAGGCCGAGAAGCGCGCCGACGACCTCGGCGCGCGCATGGTGCTGTGCGGCTTGCAGGGGTTGACGCTGGAGCTGTTCGAGATCGGCGGCTTCATCGAGATGTTCGTCGTCGCATCCTCACGCGAAGATGCCGTCCGCCGCGCGACGGCCTCGACGGCCCAGGCTTGAGCCACCGTTGAGCGCTGCTCTGTCCGGAGCGGGACTGGACCGCCTCACCGTCTCGCAGCGGTTTGCGCTGGTTGGTGCGCTGCTGGCCGCGCTCGCCTTCGGCCTTGGCGCCGTGCCGGGCCTAGGGGTCGGCGCGGCACTTCTCGTCGCGGTGCTCGCCAGCGCCGTAATACTCACGCTCGGCCTGCGCTGGGCGCTGGCCCCGTTGCACCAGATCGCTGCGGTGGTCGACGCGGTGACGCGCGGCGACGCCGGGGTCGTGCTGCCGCGGGCGGCGGGGGACGGGATCGGCTCCATCGTGCGAGCGATGGGCGTGCTGCAGCAAGCGCAGCGCGAGCGCGAGGCCCTGGCCGGCGAGAACGCGCGGCAGTGGCGGATCCGTGCCGACGCGATCGCGCTGTTCCCGATCGGCTTCGCGCTGTTCGACGCACAGGACCGCATGCTGATACGCAACCCGATGTTCGCCACCCTGCATGGCGACCTGCAGGACACGATCCAGCCGGGCATCACCTTCGAGGCAATCTTGCGTGGCGCGATCGAGCACGGGCTGATCGACCTTGGCGGCCGTGGCCCGGAGGAGTGGCTCGCCGAGCGCATGGCCCGGCGCGGCGCCTCCGACGGCGCCTTCGAGATGCAGCTCGGCGCGAGCATCATCTCGGTCGTGGAGCGGCGGACCAAGGACAACGTGACCGTCGAGGTGTTCACCGACGTGACCGCGGTCAAGCGGCGCGAGGCCGATCTCGAACGCGCACGGGCGGAGGCCGAACAGGCGAACCGGGTGAAAAGCGAGTTCCTCGCCAACATGAGCCACGAGCTGCGCACGCCGCTGAACGCCATCATCGGCTACAGCCAGATCCTGCGCGAGGACGCCGAGGACGCCGGCGACACCACCGTGGTGGCCGATCTCGCCAAGATCGAGGGGGCCGGGAAGCACCTGCTCGGGCTGATCAACGATGTGCTCGACCTATCGAAGGTCGAGGCCGGCAAGATGGAGCTGTATGTCGAGCCGATCGGGCTGCAGGCGCTGGCCGACGACGTCCGTCTGATGATCGAGCCGCTGGCCGCCGCCAACAACAACACGCTGGTCATCGTGTGCGCCCCGGATCTCGGCAGCCTCGAGTCCGACGTCACCAAGCTGAAGCAGTCCCTGCTGAACCTGCTGAGCAACGCGTGCAAGTTCTCCCGCGATGGCCGGATCGAGCTGAGCATACGGCGCGAGCCGGGCCGCGTGCTGTTCACGGTGAGTGACACGGGCATCGGCATCTCCGACGAGCAGCAGGCGCGGCTGTTCCAAGCCTTCCACCAGGCCGACAGCTCCACGACGCGCGAGTATGGCGGCACCGGGCTCGGCCTCGCCATCACGCGCAGCTTCGCGCGCATGCTGGGCGGCGACGTGACGGTGTCGAGCGAGCTGGGCCATGGCTCGACGTTCATCTTGGCATTGCCCGAGGCGAGGCCGGTGGCGATGGCCGAGACCGGGGCGGATCTGCCGCCCGCCGGCATGGCGGCCGCCGAGGCGCTGGCGACCGTGCTCGTGGTCGACGATGAGCTCGCGTCGCGCCGCATCATCGGGGCGCATCTGGCCCGCGAGCGCTACCACGTCACCTACGCGAGCTCCGGCCCGGAGGCGCTGGAAGCTGTCCGGCGCGAGCGCCCGGACGCGATCACGTTGGACATCATGATGCCGCAAGTTGACGGCTGGGCGGTGCTGCGGTCGCTCAAGGCCGATCCCGAGCTGGCGTCGATCCCGGTTGTGCTGGTGAGCCTGGCCGCCGACCGCCGGCTCGGCCTGGCGTTGGGGGCCGCCGCCGTGCTCACGAAGCCGGTGGACCGGGCGGAACTGGCCGCGGCGTTGCGCGCGACCAGCGCCGCCCTCGACGCCGGTCCGATCCTGGTCGTCGAGGACGATGCGGCGGTCCAGGCGCTGACGGCCCGCACGATCGAGCGCGTCGGGCTGCGGGCAGCCGTCGCCGGCAACGGCCGCGAGGCGCTCGACTGGCTCGAAGTGCATCCGGTGCCGGCGCTGATCCTGCTCGACCTGCTGATGCCGGTGATGGACGGGTTCGAGTTCCTCCGGCGTCTCCGCGAGCGGCCGGATTGGGCCAGGATCCCTGTCGTCGTGCTCACCGCCAAGACGCTGAATGAGGCCGAACGCACGGCGCTGGCGGAGTCGACGCAGCAGGTCGTGACCAAGGGCTCGACCGACCAGCTCGGGCTCAGCAAGGTGCTGCGCGAGGTCATCGTCGCGCACGACACGGCACCGGCGGCCGGCTTGCCCGAAGCTTAGAGATGGCGCGCATCCTGCTGGTGGAGGACAACGAGCTCAACCGCGACATGCTGTCGCGCCGACTGCGTCGAGTTGGGCACGAGGTCATTCTCGCCGTCAACGGACAGGAGGCGATCGAGAAGGCGCAGGCCGAGCGTCCCGAAGTCGTGCTGATGGACCTGAGCCTGCCGGTCATCGATGGCTGGGAGGCCACGCGGCGTCTACGCGCCGACCCCGCGACTGCGGCGCTGTGCATCATCGCCTTCACCTCGCACGCGATGGCGGGCGACCGCGAACGGGCGATAGCGGCCGGGTGCGACGACTACGACACCAAGCCGCTCGATCTGCCGCGCCTGCTCGGCAAGATCGCGGCGCAGCTCGCGCGCTGATTGGCCGGTTATTCATAGCCTTTTGATCGCAAGCACGGTGACGTCGTCGTCCGGCTCGGTCGTGCCTGCAAAACAGCGCACCCGCGCGGCTAGGGTCGCGGTGATCACCTCGGGTGTGGCGTCCAGCAACCCGGCCAGGTCGGCCATCAGCCGCGCCGTCGAATAGAGCTGCCCGCCGGCGTCGGTCATGTCCGGCAGGCCGTCGCTGATGACGACCAAGCCCTCCTGCGGGCCGAGCACGAGCTCGTGGTCCTGGTGCCGCAGGCCGGGTAAGATGCCGAGCGGGGGCGCCGGGCGCGTGACCACCTCGCTGACCGCTGGGTCTGCGATGGGCGCGAGGTGAAAGGGGCGCACATGCCCGGCGTTGACGAAGCCAAGCCGGCCGGTGGCGGCCTCGAAGATGCCAACGAAGAATGTGACGAACATGCCGAGCGGATTGTTCTTGCACAGCTCCTCGTTCAGCACGGCGACGATGTCGGAAGGCTGCGGCACGGCGCCGGCGGCGGCGAACTGCAGCGCCGAGGCCCGGAGCAGGCTGCGGCTGCGCGCCATGAACAATGCGGCCGGCATGCCCTTGCCCGACACGTCGCCAACGGCGAGGCAAAGTACGCCGGCCGCCAACTCAAAACAGTCGTAGAGATCGCCGCCGACCTCGCGGGCGGGGCTCATCACGGCGTGGATGCGGGCTGGATGGGCGGGGTCGGCAGGGGGAAACTCGGAGGGAACCATGCTGAGTTGCTGTCGCCGGGCCTCGGCCATCTCAGCCTCGAGACGGAGCAGTTGCCGGGCCAATGCATCGCGAAGACGTTTCTTCTCGAGCACAGCGCCAAGGCGGGCGCGCAGCAGCACCGGGTTGAACGGCTTGGGCAGGTAGTCCTCGGCGCCGAGCTCGATGCACCGGACCACAGTGTCGATCTCGCTAGCGGCAGAAATCATGATGACGGGGGTCTTGGCGAGGTGGGGGTCGGAGGCAAGCCGTTCGAGGAGCTCGATACCATTCATGCGCGGCATCATGACATCCAGGAGGACGGCGTCGAACGGAGCATCGGCGTCGGCGCATTGAATGATGCGTTCGAGCGCGGCCAAGCCGTCGACGGCGCTCTCGACATTCTCGTGGCCGATGCGGCGGAGACGACGGGTAAGAACGTCGCGGTTTTCCGGATTGTCATCGACGACAAGGAGACGCGACGGTGACAGGGCAGCCTCGGTTTCTAACAGCGTCATGGCGGTCTTATAGCCAGGTTCATCTCCTGCTCATGGGACGGCTGCGCGAGGCCGCGACCAACCTTATCCCTTTTGCGAAAGACGGGAACCGGTGACATCGTTTTCGGTCACTAAGCTCGGTGCGACCGCGGGTTCTGCGTCCGGTCCTGCTGGCTTCGGCGCAGGTACTGCGTCTTTCCCTGGCCCGCCTATTGGCACGGGCGGCAGCGGCAGCGTCAGCGTGAACACCGACCCTTCCCCGGGCCGGCTTTGCACAGTTATCTCGCCGCCCAGCATGTGGGCGAAGCCGCGCGTGATCGACAAGCCGAGCCCGGTGCCGCCGTAATTGCGTGTGGTCGAGGTGTGGGCCTGATAGAACGCCTGGAAGAGCCGAGCCGACTGCGCCGGCGTCATTCCGATCCCGGTGTCGCTGACGGTGAAGGCGATATGCCCGTCCGCCCGCCGAATATCGAGCCACACCTGTCCGTCCTTCGTGAACTTGCACGCATTGCCGAGCAGGTTGAGCAGGCATTGGCGCAACCGGGTGACATCGCTCTCGATCGGGCCAAGCCCCGGCTCGAGTGTGACCGATAGCTTGTTGCCGTTGGCCGCGGCAAGCGGTTCGACCATCAGGCGGACGTCGTTGGCCAGTGCGGCCACATCTAGCGCCTCGATGCAAGCCTCCATGCGGCCCGCTTCGATCTTGGACAGGTCGAGAACGTCGTTGATCAGGCCCAGCAGATGCTTGCCGGCACCCTCGATCTTCTTGAGATCGGCCGCTACTGACGCGTCGCCAGCATCTTCGGCGTCCTCCTGCAGGATTTCGCTATAGCCGATGATGGCGTTCAATGGTGTGCGCAGTTCGTGGCTCATATTGGCCAAGAACTCGCTCTTGATGCGGTTGCCCGCCTCGGCGTCCGCGCGCGCCCGCTCCAGCTCGGCCTCGCGTTGCTTGGCCACGGTGATGTCGGCGTAAACCTCGACTATGATGTCGTCGACGGTTCGACGCTCCGTAATGCATACCCAGCGTTCGCCGAGCCGCAGCTCAATCGAGTCAAGCGACAAGGACCGGCGGGCCATCCGCTGTGCGATCCAGCTCTCGGCCTCCATACCATCCAGCTCGATCAATCCGGCCGCAATGCTTCGGCGCAGCAGCTCGTAAAAGCGCAGACCGGGCTTGATCAGCGCCTGGATGCCGCTGTGGAGCTCGATGAAGGTTGGATTGCAGATCAGTAGTTCGTCCTGCAGGCCAAATAACGCGAAGCCGATTTCGAATGTGGCGATCGCCTCTGCGCGAATACGGTCCTGGCGTGCGATCTCGGCTGCCATCAGCTCGCGCTCACGTTGTAGATCACGGAGCCTCCTCACGGCCCGACCGATCGCGCCGAGATCTCCACGTCCGACCCGAGGAAGGAGTGTCTCCAATTCGCCGCGCTCGATGTTGTCCAAGGCTCGCGTCACCTCGCGCAGCGATCCAAGGATGGAGCGTAAAATGGTTGCGGTCGCGACCAGCCCGAATGCAGTCGCGGCGATCGCCAAGCCGTGGACAGCCGAGATCTCCAGCTCACGGTCAAGCGCAACCCGCGCGTTTCTCTCGGCGTCGGTCAGCATGCTGTCCAGTGCGTCGAGCTGTCTGCCAGCCTCCTGCCGGCGTTCCTGCGCCGTCGCTTGCAATGCCGGATCTCGGGCCGACTTGGCAGCGGCGTCATAGGCGAGGATCTCGGACCGAAGCTTGATGGCGCCGACTTTGTCGTATTGCGCCAATTTGTCCAGCGCGGCCAAGATGCGCACCATTGTTGCGACCGGGTCGACGTTTGCGTCGCCCGTGAGCCCAGTCTCGCCGGCATCGTACACGCGCTTGTGCCGCAGGTCCGCGTAGGCCGACCGCACCTCGTGATTGGCGGCGAGTGCCGCCCCGGCCAAGCGCTGCTGCAGGCGAGCATCGTCCGCGCGTTGGAGCGCCCGGCCGGCGAACAGGTCGGTGCCGATCAACATGGCGAGCAGGATGCCGGCGAGCACCAAGACTCGCGAGCTGATCGACAGTCCGTTCAGCCGCCGCCCCGCCGCCCTTCTCGCGGCTGCAGCCCGCTGGAGCGGTCGGGTAAAAGTCACGTTCGATGCAACCCGGCCGCGGCGCGCCGGACGGGCTGCAACGCTGATTCGCTCGCTCCACTGCCGTGCGATGCGCCAGGCCGTTGGTGCGTCGTGACGTTGATCAGCATCTCGTCCGGCTTTTTCGTTGTTTCGTTACGCCATTAACCTATCTTGATGCACTGGCCTATCTACGCGACCCCACGCTTCTCCTGAGCCGCCCTCTGGTTCACGATCAGTCTGGAGCAGCACTCCCTCAGCGGCTGAACCTCCGGTCACGTCCCGCAGCGATAGGGACCGCACCTTCGGCACTGAAGCATTCTTTACTGAATCGGAGGATCTTCACAAGTCCAAGCCGGTTCGGCCGCAAACGGCGGATCGGCCGTTGCCGGGGTAGAAGCTCGCCGGACTTTTGGTCGGGTAGGCGCGATGACGGCTGGACAGGCCGGCGTATTCAAAGGGCGGCATTTCACATTCGAGCTGATCCTGCGGGCGCTACGGTAATATATGGCCCTTCCGATCAGCTATCGAGATCTCGCGGCGATGCTGTCGGACCGTGGCATCGCGGTCGACCACACGACGTTGTTTCGCTGGGCGCACGACTATGCAGCGTTGGTGCATAAATTTGACGACGAAGATAGGGTGCTTGCCCGACGCGGTTTCAGCAGATGAACCGGTGTGAGGGCATAGTAAGCTTCTTTGTTCGGTTCAGCACCGCGCAGGCGACGTTGGTCCTGGTCCTCTGGGCCGGCATACTCCTAGCGCGCGGGCTGTTGCCGATGCTGGGCGCCCGCGCTGGCCCGAGCGGGGCATCTGTCAGGTCATTAGCGCCTCGGGCGTCACCCAGACCGTCAGCATTCGGCGCTGCTGCAGCGCTCTGTCATACTCTGGCCAGTTGGCGACCTTGCAGCGCACTCCAGGGATCTTGTGGCGGCGCGCGACATTCGCCTTGTAGGCCATCAAGCATCCCGAAAACGAGGGAGCGGCCCAATATGGCAAGGTCGACGTTGCAGCGGTCCGCGATGGCGGACGCATTAAGAGCGACTGTGGCCATGGCGGTCGCCAGCGTCCAGCCAGGTCCATGCAGCCCGCGGGCCGGGTCACACCAATCGATTGGCGACCGCCTCTCCTTCGAGCAGGGCGCGCATGCTGTCTGCGAGCAGCCGTGCCAT
>CAZZWN010000110.1:9791-11002 GCA_964657765.1 uncultured Acetobacteraceae bacterium | reverse complement strand
GCGACCACGTTGAAGCGGATCAGCCGGTCCATGCCGGCGATGCCGATGGCCGACAACAGGCCGCCGATCGTGGTGGGGATCAAGGTCACGAACAGCGCCACCAGCACCGGGACGGCAAGGTCGGTGCCGGAATACTTGGCCAAGCCGACCAGGGTCACGACCGCGATCAGGAAGATGATCGTGAGGCCGGCGAGCAGGATGTCGAGCGCGATCTCGTTCGGCGTCTTGCGGCGCTGCGCGCCCTCCACAAGCGCGATCATGCGGTCGATGAAGGTGTTGCCGGGGTCGGCGGTGATGCGGACCACCAGCCAGTCGCTGACGACCTGCGTGCCGCCGGTCACGGCGCTGCGGTCGCCGCCGGCCTCGCGGATGACCGGGGCGCTCTCGCCGGTGATGGCGCTCTCGTTGACGCTGGCGACGCCCTCGATGATCTCGCCGTCCGACGGCACGAGGTCATTGGTCTCCACGAGCACGAGGTCGCCCTTGCGCAGGTCCGGCGCCGGCACGTTCATCGTTTTCGCCCGGTCGTTGCCGACGAGGCGCTTGGCCATGGTATCGCTGCGCGCGCGGCGCAGGCTCTCGGCGCGGGCACGGCCGCGGCCCTCGGCCACAGCCTCGGCAAACGTTGCGAACAGCACCGTGAGCCATAGCCACAGGGCGATGGCGAGCGGAAAGCCGGCCGGCTGCCCGGTCGCCAGGTTGCGGATCGCCAGGATAGTCACGAGGATGGAGACGATCTCCGTGACGAAGATGACGGGGTTGCGGATCAGCCGGGCCGGGTTGAGTTTCCCGAAAGCGTCCCGGGCCGCGCGGGCGATAATCGCGCCGTCGAACAGCGCGATGGATTCAGCGTTCTGTGCCATTTGGGCGTCCTTAGAAGGTCTTGCCGGCGAGCATCGAGTAATGCTCGGCGAGTGGCCCGAGCGACAGCGCGGGCAGGAATTGCAGGCCACCCAGGATCAGGATGACGCCGATCAGCAGGCCGATGAACAGCGGGCCGTGCGTCGGGAACGTCCCGGCGCTGGGCGGCAGCTTCGGCTTGGCCGCCAGCGACCCGGCAATCGCCAGCACCGGCACCAGGAAGGCGAATCGCCCCAGCAGCATGCAGATGCCCAGGCCATAGTCCAAGAATGGCGTATCGGCGGTGATGCCGGCGAACGCGCTGCCGTTGTTGCCGGTGGCCGAGCTGAACGCATACAGCATCTCGCTCA
>CAZZWN010000110.1:0-9691 GCA_964657765.1 uncultured Acetobacteraceae bacterium | reverse complement strand
GTGGTGACGGCGAACAGCGACGACACGGCGGTGCCGAAGCGGACCTCCTTGCCCTCCATGTTGCCCATCGAGGGGTCGATGCCGGCGGCGGTCAGCAACGGGTTGCCTGCGCCCTCGGCGGCGTAGCAGCCGACCACGGCGGCGACCATCAGGATCGCCATCACCCACATCAGGGCGAAACCCTGCCGCTTGTCGCGCACGATATGGCCGAAGGCCACCGCGAGCGCGAAGGGGATGACGATCTCGGACCAGGTCTCGACCACGTTGGTGAGCGCGGTCGGGTTCTCGAACGGATGGGCGCTGTTGGCGTTGAAGAAGCCGCCGCCGTTGGTGCCCAGCATCTTGATCGCTTCTTGGAACGCCACCGGGCCGAGCGCGATCGTCTGCTTGGCGCCCTCGAGCGTCGTCGCGTCCACATAGCCGGCCATCGTCTGCGGCACGCCGCAGGCAATCAGGAACACGGTGTAAACCAGCACGATCGGCAGCAGCAGATACAGGGTGATCCGGGTCAGATCGACCCAGAAGTTGCCGAGCTCCTTCACGCCGCCCGCCACGAACGCCCGGGAGATCGCGACGGCTGCGGCGATGCCGGTCGCGGCCGAGAGGAAGTTGTGCACCGTCAGCCCCCACATCTGGCTGCCGTATGACATCGTGGTCTCGCCGCTATAGGCCTGCCAGTTCGTGTTGGTGACAAAGCTGATCGCGGTGTTGAACGCGAGCTGTGGGGATAGCGCAGTCTGCTCCGCCGGGTTGAACGGCAGCTTGTCCTGGAAGCGCAGCATCAAGTACAGGATCAGGAAATGCACCGCCTGCAGCACGATCAGCGCGGTGGCATAAGTGAGCCAACCCATGCTGCGCGAGGCGTTGACGCCGGCAACGGCATAGAAGCCGCGCTCGACCGGGCCGAGCACGGGAGAGAGGAAGGTGCGCTCGCCCTGCACCACGCGGGCGATGTAGCCGCCCAGTGGCACCGCTGCGAGGAACACGAGCGCCAGCACGAGCGCGATTTGCGCCCAGCCTATCAGCGTCATTTCAGTTTGATCCTAAAAATCTTCGGGACGCACGAGCGCCCAGACGAGGTAAACCAGCAGTCCGGCGGCGACCAAGGCGCCCAGCGTCAGGTCGAGCACGGGCTAGATCCGCTCGCACAACGCGGCATAGGCCGCCATGAGCATGATGCCGCCGGTTCCGAGGACCACGATCAAAATATCAAGCATAGAAAATTCCTAGGGGCTGCGGATGAGATCCCTAAGTAGCGCGAATGGGATGTATGCGCGATATATGTCTGCAGCGGCTTAGATAAAATTACCATAAAAGTCCGCTATGGAGAGACGAGGCGCAGCATCATCGGCACTCGTTATTGATATAGTATCTCTATTATCGATATGGAATTTTTATCGATCATCGCCCAAAGTCAAGCTCGCTCTCAAGGATCTCGCTTCGACGATCATTGCTGCACGCATCCACCTCGACCGCGGTCCATTGGCCGCATGGCGTGTTGGTTTCGCCATCGGGCTATTCGGGAGGGCCCCGAATCCCATCCTCTCGCAGGAGTCTTCCGTTGCTTCAACATGCAAGTCTTGCAGTCGCACCGCCGCCGGAGCACGACGGACCTCCTCACCAGCCAGGCGCCATCGGCGCCGCGCTGCTGACGCTCGCCGATCCAAGCCTGGAGAGCCGGGTCAGCCTCATCGGCCCCAATACGCTGGAACTGTTCTGTGCGCTGGTGCGCCGCGGGAACGCCGATGTCTCGGCAACGCGGGTCAGCGACAGGCCGCACCCGGCTACGGCCGATGTCGCGATTATTCCGGGCGTCGCCTCGCCGGATTGCCTCGTGCGCGCTATCGCCCATGCCCGCCGGATACTGTCGCCGCTCGGCACGATCGCCCTCCATGTGGCGGCGGACCCGGCCGACGCGCTGCCGCAGCAAGTCGGCCGTCTGCTCCTCCTGCACGGCTTCACCGCGATCCGTGTGGTGCGACTCTCCGGCGAGACCCTCATCCGCGCTGAGCTGCCGCTATTCGGACGGCTCGCATGCGCCTGATCCCCGGCCTTTCCGCCCTGGGACGTGCTGCGACCAATCAGCGGCGCGGCAGCCTCTCGCGCCTTGGCGGTTTGATGACGGCGCTCGTGACACCGTTCCGAAACGGGCAGGTCGACCGCAGCGCGCTGGCGGCCTTGTGCACCCGGCAAATCACGGGCGGCACCGCAGCGCTCGTGGTCTGCGGCAGCACGGGCGAGGCAGCATCCCTCTCGCCTGCCGAGCAGGCCCGCGTCGTCGCCATCGCGGTCGAGGCCGCCGCAGACCGGGTGCCGGTCATCGCAGGCTGCAACGCCCCGGCCACCGAGGCGGCCACCATCCTGGCCATCGAGGCCGCGCGGAACGGGGCCGCTGCCCTGCTTTGCGCACCGCCGCCCTATTCCCGGCCGGAGCAGGCGGGCATCGCCGCACACGTCAGGGCCATCGCGCACGCGGCCGACCTGCCGATCATCCTGTATGACATTCCCAAGCGCGTGGGCGCCGCGATCGCGGACGAGACCATCGCGCGCCTGCACGACGGCGGCCTGGTGATGGCGATCAAGGACGCTGCTGGCGACCTGTCGCGGCCGGCCCGCCTGCGCGCGATGTGCGGCGGCGACCTGCTGCAGCTCTCGGGCGACGACGCGACCGCGCCGGCGTATCGCGCGATGGGCGGGGATGGCTGCATCTCGGTCACGGCCAACCTGACCCCGGCGCTCTGCGCGCGCATGCAAGCCGCGTGGGACGAGGGCGAAATCGTCGAGTTCGCCCGCATCCGCGACCTGTTGGCACCGTTGCACCAGGCGCTTGCGATGGAGAGCAATCCCATCCCGGTGAAGGCCGCGATGTGCATGGCCGGCCTCTGCAACGGCGACCTGCGCCTGCCGCTGACCCGCGCATGCAGCTCCACCCTCGACGCCTTGGCCGCCCTGCTGCCGGAGCTTATCAGGTCTGAGGACGAGGCGGCGGGGCTGCCCTGCCTGGCCTTGCACCTCGTGCCATGATGCGCCTGACCAATGCCGCCGCGGTGGTGCAGGTCGCAGTGGCGCTTGGCCTCGCGATGATCGCGGCACCTATCGTGCGGAACGTGACCTCCGAGCTCAACGGCACCGTTGGCCGCGGCTGGCCATTCGCTCTCGGGCGGTGCTCCACAGACGCAACCCCCGGCTGCCGCGACGAGGCTGCGCTTGCCCTCGAGGGCCGTGCAGCCGTGCATGTCAGGACCGGGCATCTATGAGCGACCGTCGGCTACGGACGGTGAACCCGGCGGAGTCGATCGACCCAGTCTCGCGTCACAGGGCCGTATGGTTCGCGTTCCGTGTCGGCTGTCTGGTCGTGCTCGCGTTCGGGCCTTGTCTCGCCGGGGCACGAACGTTGCAGGGCGCCGCCGCCATCTTGACCGTGGCGTGCGGCCTATGCGGGTTCGTCAGCATGATGTTTGCAAGGATGCGCAATGAGCCGCTCTGGTGCGGGAGCCTGAACGGATGGGATGAGGCCCTGGCATTCGTCGCCGTATCGCGGCTTGCGCATTTTGCCATGGGTTTTCAGGCATGACCTTGCGCTGGCCCGGAGTGGACCGTTGATGCGGGGCCGCGCATTCAGCATCGAGGACGCCCTGATTGCCAGCCGCTGGGAGGAGCAGGTCCGGTCCCGTGGCTACCGGATGGTGATCACGCCCAACTACAAAGAAGCCGACGAAATCATCGAGATCTATATTCCCGATTCGGCGATCCCGGCGTTCAAGGTGCACCGCACGACCAAGTTGGTTTCAACCACCGACTGCATGGGCCTGACGTCATCGTTCTCGACGCTTACCGATGCCCTGCTTGCCATTGCGCCGCTGTCGAAGTCCGGGCGGCAAGCGATGCTGAAAGGCGCCGCTCCAGCTTGGCTGCCGCCGTGTCCCACACCTCGGGCAGCCACGGGCAGCCTATGGTCGCGCATGGGCAGGACGATACTGGACGTCGCGAAGATAGGGGCAGTGCGGGGCAAGCCGAATTAGTGGTCTGATCCCAGCGCCTGCCCGCCTCACCTCTTGCCGAGGCCGCCGAACCGGCGAGCCTATCTCGCCGTCAAGCCGCCACCTCCAGCGGCGCGGGGACCAGGGGGCTGCTGACGTCAATGCGGCGGCCGGCCCGCAGCGCGAAGGCGGGCACGATCATCTCCGAGCTCGTGACCTTCACCCCGCTGTTGTCCGCCAGCTCGAAGCGCCCATGCAGCACTTCGAGCACCGAGATATCCGCCTCGCGCCCGACCTGCAGCGAGCCGATGCTGTCCTGCATCCGCAGCATCTGTGCGGGGTTGCTGGTCACGGTGGCCAGGATTTCCGGCAGGGTCATGCCGAGCGCCAGCAGCTTCGTCATCGCGTTCGTCAGGTTGAAGGGCGCGACGCCGAAGAACGGGTTCGCCACGCGGTTCTCCGCCGCCGTCGCATCCGGCACGCGCACGTTGTAGCCGTGCATGTCGGCGCCCAGCGTGTGCGGACGGATGCCCGCCGCCAGCACCTTCCGCGCCATGTCGAAGGAGAAGTGGGAGCCGTGGCCGACGTCGACCGTCACCCCGCGCTCCAGCGCCGCCCACACCACGGGATGCACCTCGCCCGTCTCGGCAGAGATGAAGCCGCCGGGATGCCGGGTGAACGGATGCGCCAGCACGTCGCCGGGATCCATCAGCGGCACCAGTTCGCGGACCACCTCGTCCGGGTCGATGGTGACGCCGTCCTGCAGCGGCCAGAGCTGGCCCAGGTGGATATACAGCGGCAGCCCGGCGCCGCGGGCGATCTGCTTGCCGATCTTGATCACCTCCAGGCCCCAGCGCGACGCGCCGCCGATCTCCGCATGCGCCTTGATGCCGCGCACGATGTCGGCGTTGTCGCGCGCCGCACGGACCGTATGCTCCACGTTCAACTGCCCGGGCCCGTACAGCTCGGGATACAGATGCCCCTCCAATCCGCCGACCAGATAGGCCGAGATGAAGCACAGCACGCGGGTCTGCGCCGGGTCGGCGATGAAGTTGCGGAAGCCGGGGATGGTCATGCAGCTCGGCCCGCCCTGGTCCACCACCGTGGTGACGCCGGACTGCACGCCCACCATGTCGGCGTTCAGCCCGAACTTGCCGGTCACGTGCTGATAGACGTGGCCGTGGGTGTCGATCATGCCGGCGGTCACGACCTTGCCGGACACGTCGATGACCTCGCGGGCGGCGTCGGCGGGTAGGGTTGGATCGATGGCGGCGATGCGGCCGGCCGCGATGCCGATGTCGGCAATGCCGTCGCGCCCGGTCGCCGGGTCGATCACCCGGCCGCCACGCAGCACGATGTCCAGATTTGCCGCCATGTTCGCCTCCGCTGATTGACGCCGATGGCCGTCAGTATGCTAACGAGTTTGCCGTGGCGCAAGATTTGCCTGCTCCACCCAGATGCAGCGGGAGTTCACGGGATGGATGGAGCCATGGCGGGCGGCTCAGGCAGCGGTGTCGGGCGGTCGGTGCTGCGCCGGGAGGACGACCGCTACCTGCGCGGCAAGGGCGAGTTCATCGCCGACATCCGGCTCGCGGGCATGCGCGACCTGGCGTTCGTGCGCAGCCCGCTGGCGCATGCCCGCATCCTGTCGGTGCGTAAGCCGCCGGGGCACGAGGCGCAGGTGTTCACCATCGACGACCTGGACGGCGTGCTGCCGATTGTCGCCAACTCTGCCCTGCCGGGCTTCAAGCCGTCGTCGCAGCCGGTGCTGGCGCAACACAAGGTCCGGCATGTCGGCGAGGCCGTCGCCGTCTGCGTGGCCGCGACCCGGGCGGATGCAGAGGACCTCGCGGCGCAGGTGGACGTCGAATATGACGAACTTCCGGCCGTCGTCGACATGCTGGCGGCGCGCCGGCCCGGCAGCCCGCTGGTGCACGAGGCCTGGGGCGACAACGTGTTCCTCGAAACCCGCGTCGACATCGGCTTCGACGCGGTCCGGGCCACCGCCCCCATCGTGGTCCGCCGCAGCCTGCGCACCGCCCGGCAATGCATGTCGCCCATGGAAGGCCGCGGCGTCGTCGCCACCTGGGACCGCCGGCTGGAACAGCTCGTTCTGCACACCTCGACGCAGATGCCGCACATCATCCGCACCGGTCTGGCGGGCTGCCTCGGCCTGCCGGAGGAGCAGGTGCGCGTGGTGGCGCCGGATGTCGGGGGCGGCTTCGGCTACAAGGGCATCCTGCTGCCGGAGGAGGTCTGCGCCGCCTATCTGGCGCGACGGCTCGGCGTGCCGCTGCGCTGGATCGAGGACCGGCGCGAGCAACTGGCCGGCAACGCCAATTGCCGGGAGCACCAGTACGAGATCACCGCCTATGCCCAGGCGGACGGCACGCTGATCGGCCTCGAGGCGGAGGCGACGGTGGATGCCGGGGCGTACTCGATCTACCCGTTCTCCGCCTGCCTGGAGGCGGCGCAGGTCGCCAGCATCTTGCCGGGCCCGTACCGTTTCGGCGCCTACCGCTGCACCACCTGGTCGGCCGCCACCAACAAGCCCGGCATCCTGCCGTATCGCGGCGTCGCCCGCGCCGGCGTGTGCTATGCGATCGAATCCGTGCTGGACGCCGTCGCGCACGCCGCCGGGATCGAGCCGTACGAAGTGCGGCTGCGCAACCTCGTCCCGCCCGAGGCGATGCCGTTCGACAACATCACCAACAAGCATTTCGACAGCGGCGACTACCCGGAATGCCTGCGCCGGGCGGTGGCGGCCATCGACATCCCGGCGGTGCGGCGGCGGCAGGCCAGCGAGCACGGCGCGGTCCGCACCGGCGTCGGCGTCGCGATCTTCTGCGAGCAGGCGGCGCACGGCACGTCCGTCTACCACGGCTGGGGCATCCCGATGGTGCCGGGCTTCGAGCAGGCCGTGGCGCGGCTCACTCCGGATGGCGGGCTCGAACTGCGCGTCGGCATCCAGTCGCACGGACAGGGGCTGGAGACGACGCTGGCGCAGGTCGCGCACGAAATCCTCGGCATCCCGATCGAGCGCATCCGCGTGGTGCACGGCGACACGGCGCTGACGCCCTACTCGACCGGCACGTGGGGTTCGCGCTGCATGGTGATGGCCGGCGGCGCGGTCGCGACGGCGTGCCGGGAGCTGGGCGAGCGCATCGTCCAGATCGGCGCGCATCTGCTGCAGCGCGACCCGGCCGACGTGCGGGTATCGGGCGGCGTGGTCGCGGCCGGGCTGACGAGCGTCGGCATCGGCGAGGTCGCGCGCACCTGGTATCTGCGTCCGCAGGATTTGCCGCCGGGCGTGGCGGGCGGCGGCCTCGAGGTGACCAGTGGCTACCGGGCGACGCGCGATACCGGCACCTTCAGCTACGCGGCGCACGCCGTCGTCGTGTCGGTCGATACCGAGATGGGCGATGTCACGATCCTCGACTATGCGATCTGCGAGGATGGCGGCGTGCTGGTGAATCCGATGATCGTGGACGGCCAGGTGATCGGCGGCGTGGCGCAGGGCATCGGCACGGCGCTGTTCGAGGAGATGCCGTTCGACGCGGCGGGCCAGCCGTTGGCGACGACGCTCGCCGACTACATGCTGCCGGGCGCGACCGAGGTCCCGGTGCTGCGCATCGACCACATGGAGACGCCGTCGCCCTACACGAGCTTCGGGCAAAAGGGCATTGGCGAGGGCGGCGCGATCGGTCCGCCAGCGGCCATCGCCAACGCGGTCAACGACGCGCTGCGGCCGTTCGGCGCTGCGGTGCATCAGCTGCCGATCACGCCGCGCCGGGTGCTGCAGGCGTTGCTGGATGCGCGGGTTCCGGCATGAAGGCGGCGGCATTCCAGCATCACCGGGCGGCTTCGCTGGCGGATGCGGTGCAGATGCTGGCTGCGACGGGGGAGGCGCGGGTGCTGGCGGGCGGGCAGTCGCTCGGGCCAATGCTGAACCTGCGCCTTGCCACGCCGTCCCGGCTGATTTCCGTCGGCCGGGTCGCGGAGCTGGGCGCGGTGGAGGACGCGGCTGGCGCGGTGACGCTCGGCGCGTGCGTGACCCACGCCGCCATCGCCGAGGGCCGCACGCCGGACATCGCGGACCGGACCGGGCGGGGCATCCTGGCGCGGGTGGCGCAGGGCATCGCCTACCAGGCGGTGCGCAACCGCGGCACGATCGGCGGCAGCCTGTGCCATGCCGATCCGGCGGCGGATTGGCTGTGCACGCTGACTGCGCTGGGCGCTGCGGTTCTGGCCGAGGGGCCGCAGGGACGCCGCATGGTCCCGCTGCGCCAGTTCGTGACCGGCGCGTTCCGCAATGCGCTGCTGCCGGGCGAAATGGTGCAGGCGGTGCGCATCCCGCGGCCCAGCGCCGACGCCGGATGGGGCTACGTGAAAGCCTGCCGCAAGCCCGGCGAGTTCGCGCACGCCATGGCGGCGGTGCTTGAGGACCCGGCGCACGGGACGCGCCGGGCGGTGATCGGAGCGGTGGGCGGCGCGCCCGTCGTGCTGGAGGGCGACGACGTGAGGGAGCAGGCCGCGGAACAGGCGCTGGCAGCGAGCGGGCTGGATGCAATCGGGCGGCATATGCAGGTCGTGATCCTGCGGCGAGCGATGGACATGGCACGCGGGGGCCAGGCATGACGGCGTTCCGACTGCGGGTGAACGGCGCGGAAACGCACGCCGAAGCGGAGCCGCGCACCCATTTGGCTGACTTCCTGCGTGAGGACCTGCTGCTCACCGGCACGCATCTGGGCTGCGAGCAAGGGGTCTGCGGCGCGTGCACGGTCCTGCTCGACGGGGAGCCGGCGCGCGCCTGCATCACCTACGCCGCCGACTGCGCCGGACGCGAGGTGTGCAGCATCGAGGGGCTGGAGCATGACGAGGTGATGGCGTCGCTGCGCCAGGCGTTCTCGGCCGAGCATGCGCTGCAGTGCGGCTATTGCACGCCGGGGATGCTGGTGACGGCGCGCGACATCGTGCTGCGGCTGCCGGGCGCCGACGACGACCGGGTGCGGCTCGAACTGGCGGGCAATTTGTGCCGCTGCACCGGCTATAACGGCATCGTGCGGGCGATCCGGCGGGTGCTGGATGCGCGGGAGGGGGCGGAGGCCCGTGTGCTTCTGCCGATGGCAACGGGACGGTTCAGCGTGCCGAACGCCATCGCCCCCGCCTACGCCATCGCCCCGTCTGCACCCATGACTCCAGCGGCCCAGGCCCAACCGGACCCCAACCGGATCGTGCAATCGCTGGCGTTCGGCCTGCCCGCGGACCAGCTCTGGGCGGCTGTGCAGGACCCGGCGCTCATTGCCAGCTGCGTGCCCGGCGCGACGCTGACCGCGGTCGACGGCGACCACATCACCGGCAAGCTGCTGGTCGCGCTGGGGCCGATCAAGGGCACCTTCACCGGGCAGGCGCGGGTGGGCTACGACGCAGAAGCCCGCATTGGATCGATCGAGGGCGAGGGACGCGACCCGGCGAGCGGCACGAGGCTGAGTGCGACGGCCGGCTTCGCAGTGATGGCGGACGGCGAGCAGGCGAGCACGCTGCGGCTCGACATCGGCTACTCGCTGCGCGGGCCGCTGGCGCAATTCGGCCGTGGCCCGGTGGTGCAGGTGTTCGCCGCGGAAATCGCGGCCGAGGTCGGCCGCGCGCTTGAGGCGAGGCTGCGCGGGACGGCCGCGCCGGCGCCTGGGCAGCTGGGCGCCGGGTCGTTG
>CAZZWN010000109.1:0-11093 GCA_964657765.1 uncultured Acetobacteraceae bacterium | reverse complement strand
TGGCGGATTCAAAGTCCGCTGCCTTACCGCTTGGCGACGCCCCATCACCGGCCACAACCATTGCCGATGCTGTCAATAGGGGGTGCGGGACCCTTCCGTAAAGCCCCGGACGTCGCCCAACATCGCGCCGCCCCACGCCCACCAGGATACAGGCGCCTGCGCCGCGATTGTTGCCGCGGCATCCGCGTCGTCGAACAGGCCGAAGCAGGTGGCGCCCGATCCGCTCATGCGCGCCAGCAGGCAGCCGGGCCGGGCGCGCAGCCAGTCCAGCACTGGGGCAATAGCCGGGCAAAGGGCCATGGCAGGAGCCTCCAGGTCGTTGCCGATTTGCGCGAGGTCTGCGGCCATCCCCGCCACGTCGAGCCACGCCGCCGGGAGCAACGGGAGGCCGGAGAACGCGCTGTGCCGGGCGCGAAACACCGCCGGGGTCGACACCGCTGCACGGGGATTGAGCAGCACCATCCCGCACGCCGGCAGCCCGGGCGCAGGGACCAGGTTCTCGCCAATGCCCTGCATGCGCGCCGGACGGCTCGCGAGGCAGACCGGCACGTCCGCGCCCAGGCCTTGTGCAATCATCTGCAGGCGGTCCGTGGGCAGGCGCACGTCCCAAAGCCGGGCCAGCACCCGCAAGGTAGCCGCGGCGTCGGCCGAGCCGCCGCCGATCCCGCTCGCCACCGGCAGCCGTTTTTCCAGCGTTAGTCGCGCACCGCCCGTCACTCCAGCCGCAACCGCCAGCGCCTGAGCCGCTCGCAGCACCAAGTTGTCCGGCCCGTTCTCCAACCCGATGCCGCATGGACCGGTGATTTCGAGTGTCAGCGTGTCCGCCAGCGTCGCCTGCACCGTATCGGCCGCGCCAGGGAAGACGGCTACGCTGTCCAGCAGATGGTAGCCATCGGCACGCCGGCCAACAACGTGCAGATATAGATTGACCTTCGCCGGCGCAGCCTCGGTCAGCACCTTCTAGGGTGCGTTCCCGGAACTTGCGGCCGGGCCTGGCGGGGCAGCCTGGGCGCCGCGCAGCTTACCCTCGATGCGCGCCAGGTCCTCAGGCTCCGGGTTCAGGTTCAAGGCACGGCGCCATTGGAACTCCGCCTCCCGCCGCCGGCCGACCGCATCGAGCACGTCGCCGAAATGGGCATTGATCGTCGCATCCTCCGGCTGCAGTTCGACGGCACGTTCCAGGTTTTTCAGGGCCCCTGCGGTATCGCCCTGCCGCAGCAGCGTCCAGCCCAGGCTGTCGATGAACGCGCCGTCGTTGGGCCGCTGCTCCACGGCACGCTCGATCATCTGTCGGGCCTGGTCCAAATGCTGACCCTGCTCCACCCAAGCGTAGCCAAGGTAGTTCAGCACACTCGGCTGGTCCGGCGCGAGCTGCAGGGCATACTCGAAATCGGCCTCGGCCTTCGGCCAGTCGCCAGCGCGTTCCAAGGCGACGCCGCGTTCATAGAACAGCGGCCAGTTGGCCCGGGTCGGCGTGCCAATGCGGGCGACCGCGCGGTCATAGGTCGCAACAGCCTCGTTGAAATGTCCATGCAGGCGCAGGCTGGCGGCCATCTGCGCCAGGGGCTCCGGCCGGTCCGGAAAGTCCTGGGCCAGCGCCTCGAGTATCTTGAACGCCTCCTCCTGCTGCCCCAAACCCTCCAGCAAATTGGCCCGGCGCAGGGCGACCACTGCCGCAAGCGGGTCCGACGGCAACACGGTTGCCAGGGTATCGAGGGCCACCTGGGTCCGTTTGTCGGTCTCCTGGATGTCGGACAGCAACAGCCGCGCCGCAGTGAAATCGCCGCGCAAATCCAGGGCAAGACGCAGCAATACCTGGGCAGAATCATTGGCATTCTGCTGCCGCAGCGTTGCAGCCATTGCGAGATAGGTCTCAGCGATCCCGTCCGTCGCGTTGCGCACCGCCGGTTCCGCTATGTCCCGCTCCAGTGCCGAACGGGCCAACGCCAAATCGCCGTTCACGCCCACCATGTCGCGCACGATGCCTCGTGCCTCGTCGAGGTTGCCCTGCCGCGCCTGCCAGCTCGCCAGAATTTGGCCGAGCCGGATGTTGAGGCCGCCATACTCCGCCTGCGCGACCCGATAAAGCCGGTCGGCATCGGGCCTCAATCCGCCGAGGTCGGCAATCAGCGCCCCGTGCAGCGCCATGGCGCCGCGGAAGCGTTGGTCATCCAGCGCGGGCTGCAGTTCGGCTAAAGCGGCGCTGGCATGATCGGCGCCCTCGTCCGACCAGGCGATCAATAGAGGCCGCAGGATCTGCGTCAGCCCCTGCGTCGGCAGGCCGGTGAAACGCACCTTGGCCTGCTCCCAGTTCTCGCCCCGGGCGTCCCGGTCGGCGAGGACCAGTTCGGCCACTGCATTGCCGGGCACGCCCATCGCCAGCCGCGCGGCGCCGGGCCGGCCGGCCATGACGGCAGCGATGAACGCCTGGTTCGCCAACTCCGGCACCCCGCCATCCCGGGTCAGCGCCGCCTCCAGACGGTCGGCGGCGACGTCCAGGTCGCTCTGCTGCCCCGCGAACCGTCCCGTCAGGTAGTCGCCAAACGCCCCATTCGGCACGTAATGCGACGTTCTGGACGCGTCCTCCTGACCGAAGTCGTTCGCAGCCCCGCACGCCAGCAGGGCCACCGCCACCAGCGCCAAGCGGCCGAACCGCTGCCTAAGCTGCTGCATCGAGCTACATGCCGCTCGGGTAGTTGGGCCCGCCGCTGCCCTCCGGCACCGCCCAGTTGATGTTCTGCGTCGGATCCTTGATGTCGCACGTCTTGCAGTGCACGCAGTTCTGCGCGTTGATCTGCAGCCGCGGCGCGCCCTGTTCGACGTCGACGGCCTCGTATACGCCGGCCGGGCAATACCGGCTTTCCGGGCTGGCGTATTCGTTCCAGTTCACCCCGAGCCACCGGCTGGGGTCGCTCAATTGCAGGTGCGGCGGCTGGTCCTCGGCGTGGTTCGTATTGCTGATGAACACGGAGGACAGCCGGTCGAACGTCAGCTTTCCGTCGGGCTTCGGATAGTCGATGCGCGGCGCATCCTTGGCCAGGCGCAGCCCCTCATGGTCGGCGTGGGCATGATGCATCGTCCACGGCGCACGGCCGCGCAGGACGTAGGTGTCGACGGCCGAGTAGGCGATGCCGCCATACAGGCCCAGCTTCGCGAACGCCGGCCGGATGTTGCGCGCTCCCTGCAGCTCCTCGAACAGCCAGCTCTCGCGAAAGCGGGTCTCGTAGCTATCGGGCTCGGCGGGACGGTTGCGTTCGAGCGCTTCCGCCACTGCCTCCGCCGCCAGCATGCCCGACTTCATCGCGGTATGCGTACCCTTGATCTTCGGCACGTTCAGGAAACCGGCCGTGTCGCCAATCAGCGCGCCGCCGGGGAAAGTCAGCTTGGGGATCGACTGGAACCCGCCCTCGCTCAGTGCCCGCGCGCCATAGCTGATGCGGCGTCCGCCCTCGAAATGCTTGCGCATCGCCGGGTGGGTCTTGAACCGCTGCATCTCGTCGAACGGCGACAGCCATGGATTGTGGTAGTCGAGCCCGACCACGAAGCCATACGACACCAAGTTCTCGCCCCAGTGATACAGCCACGACCCGCCATAGGTGTTGCGGTCGAGCGGCCACCCGACCGAATGCTCGATCAGCCCAGGCTTGTGCGATGCCGCAGGGATTTCCCACAGCTCCTTAATTCCCAACGCATAAGTCTGCGGATCACGGCCCTCCCGCAGGTTGAAATGGTTGGCGACCTGCTTCGTGAGCGAGCCGCGGCAGCCCTCGGCGAACAGGGTGTAGGCCGCACGCAGCTCCA
Organism: uncultured Acetobacteraceae bacterium; assembly: GCA_964657765.1. Lineage (GTDB taxonomy): Bacteria > Pseudomonadota > Alphaproteobacteria > Acetobacterales > Acetobacteraceae > CAHJXG01. The sequence goes on along the minus strand of CAZZWN010000109.1, from coordinate 7,292 downwards.
TGCCGGCCTGGTAGTTGGAGCCCTGCTCGCCCGCCTTGGTGATGCCCATGTCGCCGGTCGCGACGCCCATGACGCGGCCGTCCTCGATCAGCACCTCGGCCGCGGCGAAGCCTGGATAGATCTCGACGCCCAGCGCCTCGGCCTGGGTGCCGAGCCAGCGGCACATGTCGCCAAGGCTGCCGACATAGTTGCCGGCATTATGCATCTGCCGCGGCGTGAGCAGCTTGATCGCCCGGGTTTCCGTCAGGAACAGAAAGCGGTCCTCCCCGGCCGGCGTCATCGACGGGGCGCCGGCGTTCTGCCAATCAGGCAGCAGCTCGTTGAGGGCACGCGGTTCGATAACGACGCCGGAAAGGATGTGGGCGCCAACCTCCCCGCCCTTTTCCACGACGCACACGGTTGCATCGGGCGCAAGCTGTTTCAAGCGGATCGCCGCTGCGAGCCCGGCCGGACCCGCGCCTACGATCACCACATCGAATTCCATGGCCTCGCGGGCCACCTCACGTTCCGACATCCATCCCTCCGTCTATCCCCTTTAAGTGGGGACGGGCGCGGGTTGCGCAAAACCCGCACCCGGCACATTTTCTCTCCTATGCGACATAGAACGGTCTAGGCACGATGGACAGCCTTGCAGCGTTGCGCCTCCAGATCGAATGGGGTGCGGACGAGGCCCTGGGCGACCTGCCGCGCAACCATCTCCGGCCTACGCCCGCGCTGCACCCCTTGGCGCCGATCCAGCCCCAACAGCCCCCAGTCGCCCCAGCCACCGCGCGGGGCCAAGCGACTGTAGTCTTGGCCGAAACGATGGGCGGTCTCCATACGGCCCTCGAAGCGTTCGACGGCTGCCCGCTCCGCGCCACTGCGACGACCACAGTACGCCCTGCAGGCAATGCAGCCGCCAAGCTGGTCCTGATCGCCGATGCGCCCGGCGCCGATGACGACCGCGCAGGCGTTGCATTCGCTGGAGCGGCTGGGCACACGCTCGACCGCGTGCTTGGGAGCGCCGGCCTCGATCGCACAGGCCTGCTGCTGACCCATCTGGTGCCTTGGCGCCCGCCCGGGGGCCGTGCCCCGACCGATGCCGAGATCCACGCCTGCCTGCCATTCGTATTGCGCCTCCTGCAGCTCGTGCGGCCCGAGCGGCTGCTGTTGCTGGGCTCGGCCGCCGTCAAAGCGATCACCGGCAGCAACGACAGCATCCGGCGGCTGCGCGGACGCTGGCTGCAGGCGGCGCTTCCCGGTTTCGACACGCCCCTGCCTGCATTCGCGATGCTCCCCTTGGATCAATGGCTTCGAACCCCTGCGGCCAAGCGAGATAGCTGGGCCGACCTTCTTGCACTTCGCAGCAGCCTACAACCAGATCCTTAACCGAATCTTTATCCGGACCAATGAACATGCCAATCGACGAAAGCCGCCGGTTCGTCCCCGTGAGCATCGCCGTCCTTACGGTTTCCGATACGCGCAGCGCTGCCGACGACCGCTCGGGCGACACGCTGGCCGCACGCATCATCCAGGCCGGCCACCATGTCGGCGCCCGTGCGATCGAGCGCGACGACGCTGCCCTGATCGAGACCCGCCTGCGCGGCTGGATCGCGGACCCGGCGATCGACGCCGTCATCACCACGGGCGGCACCGGCATTACGGGCCGCGACGTCACGCCCGAGGCGTTCGACCGCGTTCTGGAGAAGAGGATCGAGGGGTTTGGCGAGCTGTTCCGCATGCTGAGCTACCAGAAGATCGGCACATCCACGATGCAGTCCCGCGCCCTGGCTGGCGTGGCGGGCGGCACCTATTTGTTCGCCCTGCCGGGCAGCACGGGCGCCGTGAAGGACGCTTGGGACGACATCCTTTTATGGCAGCTCGACAGCCGGCACCGTCCCTGCAACTTGGTCGAGCTAATGCCGCGGCTGCAGGAGCATCTCCACGATTGAAACATTCACTGTGTTCTTATTTCGTTCTTGACTTCATAGGCCTAGGTCGTTCAAGGTGTATCGGAACGCACAGGGAACATAGCTATGCCGGATGGGACCATCGCCGGACGGGATCTATCTCGAAGCGCCTTGGACCTGGATGCCCTCGCCGCGTTTGCTCAGGCTGAGGCGGTGGAGTCGCAACCCGATGCGCTGCAGCGGCCGCTTGCACGCCACGGCCGCGGCGCGGCAAACAACCCGGCAGTGCGCTATGACCGCCATACGTCTGTGTCCCTCGACGATGGGTGGGCCTCGATCGGCGCCGAGTTGGCGGATTTGCCGCCGCTGCCAACGACATTGACCCGGGACAACAGCAAAACCGCCATCAGTTGGAACGGCAGCCCGGATATTGGCTTCGACCGCGCAATCAATCCCTATCGCGGCTGCGAGCATGGCTGCGTCTATTGCTACGCCCGACCCAGCCACGCCTATCTCGGCTATTCGCCCGGCCTCGAGTTCGAGACGCAGATCGTGTTCAAGCCCGACGTCGCCACCCTGCTCGAGCGCGAGCTGAGCAAACCCGGCTACATCGCGCGGCCGATGGCGCTGGGCTCCAACACCGACCCATACCAACCCGTCGACCGCACGCTGCGGCTGACGCGTGCGGTGCTGGAGGTGTTGGACAGGTTCAGCCATCCGGTAAGCATCGTCACGAAATCCGCCGGCGTGTTGCGCGATCTCGACATCCTGCAGCGCATGGCGGCACGCGGGCTGGTGCGGGTTTGGCTTTCCGTCACTACGCTGGACGCCGGCTTGGCACGGCGCATGGAACCGCGGGCGGCGTCGCCCTCCCGACGGCTGCAGACGATCGCCGCGTTGACCCGGGCGGGCGTTCCGGCCGGCGTGCTCGCCGCCCCTATGATCCCCGGGCTGAACGACATGGAACTGGAGAGCATCCTCACCGCCGCCCGACGGCACAACGCGACCCACGCCGGCTATGTGCTGCTGCGCCTGCCGCTCGAACTGCGCGAGGTGTTCACCGCATGGCTGCAGGAGCATGTGCCCGACCGTGCACGCCGCATTCTGGCGCTGATCCGGGAGACTCGGGCTGGCGAGCTGAACGACAGCCGGTTCCACCATCGTTTCAGCGGCAGTGGACCCTATGCCGACCTGCTGGCGCAGCGGTTCCAGCATATTCAAAAGAAACTAGGCTTCCTGGGCCGGGAGTCGCTCGACGCCGCACAATTCAGCCGGCCGGTTGCGGCGGGGGACCAGCTCTCGCTGCTGTAGGGCGAACCTGCTATCCCGCGCCATGGGTCCTGACTTCAAGCGCGAATCGCGGCATGGAGGTCGAGTCGCTGGGGTGGATGAGGCCGGGCGCGGTCCACTGGCGGGACCGGTGGTGGCGGCTGCGGTGGTGTTTCCCCTCGGCGTTCCCGCCGGGCTCAAGCCGCTGCTCGACGACTCGAAAAAGCTGTCGGCATCCGCCCGGCAGACAGCGTTCGAAGCACTGAGGGCCTGCAACGCCGTAGAAATCGGCATCGCGGCCGCATCGGTGAACGAGATCGCCCGGCTCAACATCCTGCACGCCTCATTGCTCGCCATGCACCGCGCCGTGCTTCGGCTGCCAACCCCGCCCGACCTCGCACTGGTCGACGGCAACCAGGCGCCCGACCTGCCCTGCAGGGTCCAGTGCTGCATTGGCGGCGACGCGTCGTCCTTATCGATCGCGGCGGCATCGATCGTCGCGAAGGTGATGCGCGATCGAATAATGGCAGGCCTGGCGATCCGCTATCCGGCCTATTGTTGGCAGGACAACGCTGGCTACGGCACGCCCGCCCATCGGACGGCGCTGCACCGAGTCGGACCATGCCGACATCACCGGGCTGCGTTCGGGACGGTGCGGCTGCTGCGACAGGCCAGGTGCGAAGCAGTGGCGGATTGACGCGGCTTGCGCGCCTTAGGCACGATAAGGCGATAACGGCTGGTTGGATTGTGTGGAAATAGTTCGTGAGTTGCCGCTGGATCAGGTGCTGCTAGGGGATTGCGTGCCGCTGATGGGCATGCTCCCGCCGGCGTCGGTCCACTGCGTCTTTGCCGATCCGCCCTATAACCTCCAGCTCCGCGGCGAGCTTCGCCGTCCGGACGACAGCCTTGTGGACGCGGTCGACGACGACTGGGACCGGTTCAGCGATTTCGCCGCCTACGACGCGTTCACCCGGGACTGGCTTGGCGAATGCCGGCGCCTGCTGCGCAAGGACGGCACGATCTGGGTCATCGGCTCCTACCACAACATCTTCCGGATTGGCGCCATTTTACAGGATCTAGGTTTCTGGATCCTTAACGACATCGTCTGGCGCAAAGCCAATCCGATGCCGAACTTCCGCGGCCGCCGCTTCACCAACGCGCATGAAACGCTGATTTGGGCCGCCCGCGGCCGTGACAGCCGCTACCGCTTCAACTACCAAGCCATGAAGGCGCTCAACGACGATCTGCAGATGCGCAGCGACTGGTTCCTGCCGCTGTGCACTGGGGCGGAGCGCCTGCGCAACCAGCACGGCCTGAAGCTGCATCCCACGCAAAAACCCGAGGCGCTGCTGCACCGCGTGCTGCTCGCCAGCACTTCGCCCGGCGACATCATCCTCGATCCCTTCCTCGGCACAGGCACCACGGCCGCGATGGCCAAGCGCCTGCATCGTCATTTCATCGGCATGGAGCGCCATCCCGCCTATGCCGAGGCCGCGATCGGCCGGGTTTGGCGTGAAAAGCCAGCGCCGATCATGGGCATGGCCGCGACGCCGACCAAGCGCGAGGCCGTACGTATTCCCTTTGGCAGCCTCGTGGAACGCGGCCTGATCGCGCCGGGGACGGCGCTGTTCGACAAGCAGCGCCGGGTCACTGCCATCGTGACGGCCGACGGGACGCTGGTATCCGGGGTCGTCGGCGTCGTCCGGGGGTCGATCCATCAGGTCGGCGCAGCATTGCAGAATGCGCCGAGTTGCAACGGCTGGACCTTTTGGCATTTCGAGCGCGCCGGCGTCCTGCTTCCGATCGACACCCTTCGTCTCGAAGCAGCGCAGTAGCCGGGCCGGCGCAGTCGCTACTGTCCCGCCCCCGACAGCACCGGCACAGGCGCAGCGCCGATTTGCGCCGCCTCCGACGCGGCCTGCACCGCAGCCAGGCAGGCGTTCACCGCATCGCGCAGCGTCGTCACATAATGGTCGGCCCCAACCGCAGCGCGCAGGCGTTCATCCTCCAGCAGGTTCGCGTCCGCCTGCCACAAGCCAACCAGGATCGGGGCGCCCGGCGCACGTTGCCGTAGCCGGCGCATCAAGTAGCGCAATGGCGACGGGCTGCCGCTTGCCTCAAGGTAGGAAACGCACACCATCGCGACGTCCCCGACATCGAGCGACGCAATATGCGCACGGGATGCGGCCTCCTGGCTCACCACGCGCGCGCGCAGCCCATGCTTGCCCAGCAACTGCGCCAGCATGGTGCAGGCTGCCTCATCCAGCGGACCGCGCCCGGCGACACAGAGGATCGGCGCGGCACCCGCCCACTCGGGCGCCAAGTCGGCGGCGCTTCCGGCCGGCGCTGGCTTCGCCTGCGGCTGCACGACGGTCGCCGAGACCGGCGCGTTGCCAGCGTTGCGCTTGGACGGCGCCGGGTCGGTGTCGTCGTGGTCCGCAAGGTCGACCACCACGCCGTCGATCGCGTCCTGGATGTTGGAGAGTTGATCGTCGCTCAGGACGCCGCGCACGGAGTCGTTGGCCGCGAGCGCCAGGCCTTTCAGCGCGACCTCGTCGTAATAGGATGACAAGGCACGGTCCCGCAGCAGTACCTCGGCCTGATCGAGCGCCTCGTCTGCGTCGCCGGCCAAGATGCGCTGATAGAAGCTTTCAGCGGGAGTGAGCGCCGGCTGGTCGCCCAGCAGGACGTCGAAGAACTCCAATCGGTCGATGTGGCGTCCGAGCACGACCAGGCACAGCGTCAATGGCATGGACAGGATCAGCCCGACCGGCCCCCAGAGCCACGCCCAGAAGATCGCGGCGACCACGACCGAAACCGGTGACAACCCCGTGCTGTGGCCATAAACCAGCGGCTCGACGACCTGCCCTGTCAGCGGCTCGACGATCAAGAACAGTGCAACGGTCGACAGCGCCATGGTCCAGCCGGGGTCCACCGCCGCGGCCAAGCTGATCGGCAGGATGGCAGAGCCGAACGCGCCGATATACGGTACGAACCGCATCAGCGCCGCGATGATGCCCCAAAGCACCGGATTAGGCACGCCGATGATCAGCAGTCCCAGCCCGATCACCACCCCGAATGCCGCATTGAGCGCGAGCTGGGTGAGGAAGTACTTGCTCAGCCGGGCGGCCGCGTCGTCCATCGCGGCAGTGGTCCGGTGCAGGTCGCTCGACCCAAACAGCCGGATCATCCGATCCCGCAGGTCCTCGCGCTGCATCAGGATAAATACCGACACCAGAAGCACGATCCCCATGGTCGCGAGCGGCGACACGATCGGCGACAGCACGCGGGTCGCGATCTCCATGGGCGTCGGGTCCGGCTGGTGGACCTCGACCGGCACGGGTTTCTGAACGTCGGAGGGCTGGCTCGCCTGGGCCGCCTTCCCGTCCGGCGTCGGCGGTGGGGGCGGGAAGTCGTCTAATTGCCGCCCAAGCTTCCCTGTCATCGCAGTGACCCGGCCGACGGTATAGGACCGCACGGTGTCGATCTTGCGCTCGATGGTCGCGGCGTAGCGAGGAACGTCGTTGGCCAGGCTCGCGACCTGGGTGCCGATCACGCCGCCAAGCGAAAGCAGGACGCCCAGCGCGAACAGCACCGCGGTTACTACGGCGGGCACGCGCGGCAGGCCGATCCGGCGCAGCAATGCAACCAGCGGCGCGAGCACGAACGATAGAAGGATCGCCAGGGTGATCGGCACCAGCACCTCGCGCGCCAGATACAGCGCCGCGATGACGACGACGGCGACCACGACGGTCGTCAGCGCCTGCAGGCCCGGCAGTTCCGGCGGCTGCACTTGATTTTTGATGCGCGGCGAGTTCAACGCGATGTCGGCCATGACCAAAAGCCCTTGCCGGGCTTCATGCCCGTATCGTTGCAACGCATGACAAAGGCTTTCGCTCCCTATCTCGAATCCAGCTATTCCCGCTTTCGCCGGCACCTACCAAATGAGGTGTCCATGACCGCGCACTCCCCCTCCCCCAAGCTCGCCGCCTTCGACGCCATCATTCTGGGCGCGGGTGCGGCGGGGATGATGTGCGCGATCGCAGCCGGCGGCCGCGGGCGGCGCGTGCTGCTGCTCGACCATGCGGACCAGGCCGGCGCCAAGATCCTGATCAGCGGCGGCGGGCGCTGCAA
>CAZZWN010000108.1:1277-11182 GCA_964657765.1 uncultured Acetobacteraceae bacterium | reverse complement strand
GTCGCGTAGGTGGTGACGAAGGTGAACAGCGGCATGTAGTCGGCGCGCTCGGTAATGCGCTTGATGGCGGCACTATAGCCGGCGCGGCGCTTGTCCGGGTCGGTGCTGCTGCCCCCGGCCTCCACCATGGCCTGCAGCTCGGGGTCGCGCGCGTAGTCCGAGCCGCCGCCGGCGAAGAAGTATGGCATATACGCCGAGGCGTCGTTGATCGAGTAGCTGCCCCAACTGCCCAGCTCGATCGGGTTCTTGCCCTCGATGCTGCGCTGGACCACGGCGCCGACCTGCAGCTGGCGGATGTTCGCGCGGATGCCGACGGCCGCAAGGTAGCCCTGGATCGCGCCCTGCCATTGCGGCAGCAGGTAGCCGACGATGTCGGTCTCGAAACCCTGCGGATAGCCCGCCTCGATCAGCAGCGCGCGCGCCTTTGCCGGGTCGTATTCGTATTTCGTGGCGATGCCCTGGTCGCAGCCGAACTGGGTCGGGTAGCATGGCGCGTCGAGCACGCGGGAGCCGCCGGGCATGAACTGCTTGGCCATGGTCGGCCGGTCGACGGCGTGCATGATCGCCTGGCGCACCTTCATGTTGGTCAGCGGGTTGTCCGCCCCGGTCCGCCCGGCGCTGTCCATGTTCATGTAGGCGATACGCATGCTCTCGCTGCGCTGGGTCTGCAGGGTCGGCATGCGGCCGATGCTGTCGATCTGATCCGGGCTGAACATCCAGATCCAGTCCGCCTGGCCGCCCAACAACGCCGTCAGCTCGCCGGTCGCGTCCGCCACCTCCTTGATGACCAGGCGGTGGATCGCCGGCTTGCCCTTCGGGCCGTCGAAGTAGTCCTCGTTGCGCTCCATCTCGATTTGCGTCGCGCCGTCGACCTTGGTGATGCGGTAGGGGCCGGTGCCGACCGGCATCTTCGAGTAGTCGCCGCCGACCCGCTCGCGATAGGCCTTCGGATAGATCGGCAGCACCATCGCGAGATATTCGAGCGCCGCCGGGAACACCCGCTTCAGCTTGATGCGGACGTGCAGGTCGTCGATCTTCTCGGCCCCGTCGATGAAGCTGAAGTTGCTGGGCACCGAGACCTGCTTGTCGGACAGGACGGTCGTCACGGTATAGACGACATCGTCCGCGGTGAACGGGCTGCCATCGTGGAACTTGACGTTCGGCCGCAGCTCGAACTCGATCGTGGTGTCGTCGACGTAGCGCCAGGACGTCGCCAGCAGCGGCTTCAGAGTGAACGTCTCGGGGTCGCGGTAGATGAGCGTGTCCCAGGCCTGGTGCGCCACGACCAGGCCCGTACGGAGCGAGTTGTAATAGGGATCGACGTTCGGCACGGCGTCGCGCCAGGCGATGCGCAGGGTGTCCTGTGCCTTCTGCGCGTAGGCCGGCGCCCATGGCCCGAGTGCGAAGACGGCGACCAGGCCGCTGAGCAACAGGCGTTTCCGCATGATCCAATCCTCAAATCCGACGTCCGGAAACGCTAAACACCTGCGCAACCCGGCGCAATGCGACGGCGCGCGAGCGAGCGTCAACCCATCGTGGCGTTGAACGCGCCTCCGTCCAGCAACAGGTTCTGGCCAACGATGAAGCCGGAGGACGCCGCGCAGAGGAACACGCAGGCGTCGCCGAACTCGGCAGGATCGCCGACCCGGCCGGCGGGCGATAGTTTGCCCCGTTCATGCACCTCCTCCTCGACGGTTCGCCCGGCCTTTTCCGCTGCAGCCGCGCTGTTCGCGCGCAGGCGGTCCGTGAGGAACGGGCCCGGCAGCAGGTTGTTGATCGTCACGTTGTGCCGGGCGACCTGGCGGGACAGGCCGCCCACGAACCCGGTCAGCCCCGCGCGGGCGCCGTTGCTCATGCCGAGCGTCGGGATCGGCGACTTCACGCTCGCCGAGGTGATGTTGACGATGCGGCCGAACCGGCGCGCCGCCATGCCGTCCACCACGGCGCGAATGAGGGCGATCGGCGTCAGCATGTTGGCGTCGAGCGCGCGTATCCAGTCCTCGCGTTCCCAATCCCGGAAATCGCCGGGCGGCGGGCCCCCGGCATTGTTCACCAGGATGTCGGGATCGGGGCAGGCGGCCAAGGCGGCGGCACGGCCGTCCTCCGTCGTGATATCGCCGGCTACGGTTGTGACGGTGGCGCCGGTCGCGGCGCGAATTTCTTCCGCCGTGCGCTCCAGCGGACCCGTGGTCCGGGCGGTGATCGTGACCGCCACTCCCTCGTGCGCCAACGCCATGGCGCAGGCGCGACCGAGGCCCTTGCTTGCGGCGCAGACCAAGGCGCGCTTGCCGTGCAGACCCATGTCCATGAGTTACCAGTCCTTTGAAATGATGCACAAAAAAGTGTTCGGTTGGAGTATCGAAAAGCCGGGGCGGCCTGCTCTATCATGCTAATCAGGCGCGTTGGCATGCAGACAGCGCCCGATTTGAGAACGAGGCCGCGTCAGTCGGCCCATCCATTGGGGAGGAGTGTGATCATCGGGCGGGGACTATGCAGTCCCTCGCCTCGCCGCGCCAGAAGCCGGCGCCGCTCAACGGGATTTAAGCTTATGTTTCGCTTCTCATTCGCGGTTGCCATGCTTGCTGCAGCCTGGTTCACATCGGCTGCACCGGCCCAAGCGCATGCGATCTTGATGGATAGCCAGCCGGCGTCCCAGGCCGCAATTCCACCGGGCCCAGCCACCATCAACCTGAAGTTCAACAGCCGCGTCGACCATGCACGCTCGCGCATTGCGCTCCGCGCCAATGGGATCGAGACCATGCTGCCGATCGATCCCGCGAGTGCCGCGGATGCCCTGGCCGCAACCTCGACGCTGACGCCCGGCGATTATGTCGTGCGCTGGCAGGTCCTGGCGGTGGACGGGCATATCACCCGCGGCGAGGTGCCATTCACCGTGGCGACGCCGGTGCGCACCGTGCAAGCGCCCGATACGCCTGCACGCAGTTTGCAGACGCCCTGACATGTCCTTGCTCATCGACCTGTTCGGCTATCTGTCCATCGTCCTGCACGGCCTGACCATCGTCGCGCAGAGCATGGCGGTCGGCGGCGCATTGTTCCTGGTGTTCCTCGCGCAGCCGCTGGCAACGAGCCTGCCGGACGGGGACGAGATCATGCGCCGGACCCGCGTCATCGCCGGATGGAGCGCGGTGGCGTTGGTGGGGTGCGAGGCGCTGTCCATCGCCATGCAGGCGGCCGTCCTGATGGACACCGTGCAGATCGGTCTGCCGGAGGCGCTCACGGCGCAGTCCGCCTTAGCCGGCTTCGTCAAGGCGGCTGCAGCGGGCATGCTCGGCATGCTCCTTTTCACGCGGCGACCGCTGCCGAAAGCGGCGCTGCTGGCCCCGTGCGTCGTGGTGCTGGCAGCGGCGACCCTGACGACGCACGCGGCCGCGCGCATGACGGACAGCGCGGTGCTGATGATCGCGACCGCGCTGCACATCCTTGGCGCCGCAATTTGGGTGGGCGGCATTCCGTTCTTCGTGATGGCGCTCGGCCGGCTGCAGGACGGGGCTGCGTTCCGCCGGGTCGGCGCGCGGTTCTCCCGGATGAGCATGGCCGGCGTCGGCTGCATCCTGGTCTCGGCCGCGACGATGGCGTGGTTCTACGTCGGCTCGTGGAGCGCTGCCTACGGCACCGCCTACGGCGTGATGGTCGGCGCCAAGGTCGCCATGTTCGCGGCCCTGCTGCTGCTTGGACTGGGCAACTTCCTCGTGGTCGAGCGGCTGCGGCGCGATCCGGGTACGCCCGTGCTGCGCCTGCGGCGGTTCGCCGAGGTCGAGGTCGGCATCGGCTTCACCATATTCTTCGCGGCCGCCTCACTGACCTCCGTGCCGCCTGCGGTCGACCTGGTGCATGACCGCGTCACCTGGGCCGAGATCGTAGAGCGGAACACGCCGCAGGCGCCGCGGCTCGCGTCGCCGGATTTCGATAGCCTGGCGCTGCCGGCGCTGCAGGCGCAGTTGGACGCCGAGGCTGCGCATAACCGGACCAAGGCAGCGCCTGCCTATACGCCAGGCTCGGGCGAACTGTCGGCGCGCAACGCCGCCGACATCGCCTGGAGCGAGTATAACCATCATTGGGCCGGGTTGTTCGTGATCGCCATCGGCCTGCTGGGGCTGTTGCATCGCGCCGGCTTGCGTGCGGCCCGGCACTGGCCGCTGGTGCTGCTCGGACTTGCGGGCTTCCTGTTCGTGCGCTCGGACCCCGAGACCTGGCCGCTGGGGCAAATCGGCTTTTTCGAAAGCATGCGCGATGCGGAGGTGCTCCAGCATCGGGTGTTTGTCCTGCTGATCGTGGCGTTCGCGCTGTTCGAGTGGGGGGTGCGGACCGGACGGCTGCGACGCCCGCGGGCCGCACTGGTGTTTCCGCTGCTGACCGCGCTGGGCGGCGCGCTGCTGCTAACGCACAGCCACGCCATCGCCAACGTGAAGGAGCAGCTGCTCATCGAGGTTTCGCACACGCCGCTGGCCCTCGCCGGGATCGGCGCCGGTTGGTCGCGCTGGCTGGAGTTGCGCACGGACGGCCTGATCCGGCGCTCGGCGGGCTGGGTATGGCCGGTCTGCTTCCTGTTGGTCGGCGCGATCCTGCTGGGCTACCGCGAAGCCTGAAGCGCTGCCGGGGCCTGGGCAAGGCTTTGCTGAGGCTGCACGAGGGCAGGCGCCGCCAGCAGCAGCCACATCGACGCGGCGAACAGCAGCGCCTGCGTTGTGAGCCACAATGCCTGACCGGCTACATGCAAAGCATCCTTCACTCTTGCATGCGAGACAGCAGGTAGAACTGCTCGACGGCGGACGACGCGGGAAAGCGTGACATTGCGGGCGGAGGACGCGCTCACCAAATGCATTTTAAATCACCTTTCGTTCTACGTTTAGTCCATAATTCGTCGGTAATGCTGCGCAGTTATCGAGCATTCGTTAACGTTCATCATATGTTCTTCCCAACAAAATATCAAGGCCAAGCTGGCACAGAACTAAGGCTGTCGCATTTGATCCGGTTTGCCTGCCGCCCTCGATTGGGGCGTCGCAAGCGCTCCTCGCAATGACGGAGGAGAGGGGCAAATTCGATTGCCCTGGGTGTCGAATTTAACCCGGTGCCGGGGCCCGTGGGCCAGCAACGCGCCGGACAAGGCGCGGCCGTAAGCCTAAACGAGAGGGCGCGCCAGCATCGCGGCAACTTGCTTCGCAAGCTCGGTGGCGCGGATCGGTTTTTGCAGCAACAATAGCTGCCCGCCGGGCAATGTTCCGGTCGTCAGCCCCAGTTCCTCTCCACTGTATCCGGAGAGCAGGATGGCCGGCAGGCCCGGTTGCCGGCGCTGTGCCTCGCCGATCAGCACCAGGCCATCGGTGCCGGGCATAGAGAGATCGGTGATGAGCAGGTCGGCGCGGTTTCTGCGGCTCAAGTGGTCCAGTGCAATGTCGGCATTCTCGAAATTCTCGACGCCGTAGCCGCAAGCCGTCAACACCTCGCCCAGCACTTCGAGCACCTCCGGGTCGTCGTCGACGAGGACAATGTGGGGCCGCTTGGCTGCGCCCGAGACGCTGCCGCTCGCCGCCGACCCAGGCACCGGGGCTACTTGGGGCAACAGCAGGCTTACCGTCGTGCCCTTGCCCGCCTCGCTGTGCAGCAGCAACTTGCCATTCGACTGCTCGGCGAAGCCCCGTGCCATCGCGAGACCCAGGCCAGTGCCGCGCCCGCGTGGTTTCGTGGTGAAGAACGGCTCTGTCGCACGCTCCAGCGTCTCGTCGTCCATGCCGGGACCGGTATCGCTGAGCTCTATCTTGATATAGGGCTTTGGCAGCAGCCCGACTGCCGCGCCATCAACGGCCGTGGCCGAAAGCCGCAAGACATGGTCGGGATCATGCGCACCATCCGCGGGTCCTGCTTCCATCATCGCATCCCTTGCGTTCGTTGCGATGTTCGCCAGCACCGCCCCGAGTTGCCTCCGGTCTGCCAATAATTGCGGCAACGTGCCGGTTATGGCAAGCTCGACCTTGATCGTGCTCCCCAAGGTACTGGCGAAAATATCGCGCAGCTCGGTCAGGAGCGCGCTCAGGTCGATCGGCTCCGGCTCCAAGGGGCCGCGCCGGGCAAAGCTCAGCAGTCGCTGGGTCACGACCGCGCCACGTTCGGCGGCGTCCACTACCAGCCCGGCCAGGCGCTCCACCGCAGCGGCGTTGTCCGGCTTGCGCTGGATCAGCCGGGCGCCTCCCGCGATGGCCTGCAGCACGTTGTTGAAATCATGCGCGACGCCCCCGGCCAGCTGATCCAGCGCCGCGGTGCGCTGCAAGGCCCACAACCGCTCCCGCACGGCAACGCGCTCGGTCACCCGCTGCTCCAGGTTCGCAGTGAGCGCCTGTAGCGCCGATTCAGCCGCGCGCCGGTGCGAGATGTCCTGTACGGCGGCGATAACGTGCAACGGCCTGCCATCCTCGTCTTGCGTGATATCCATGTTGCTGATGACCCAGACGTCGCTCTCATCGGCGCGGACAAGGCGGCTTTCGATGCGGAACGGCTGGCCGGTTTGCAGCATTTCCGCGTGACGCTCCTGGTGCTCGGCCCGGTCCTCGGGATGCGTGAGCTCGTGCAGCATGAGCGTGCGAAGGTGTTCCGAAGGATGGCCTACCAGGCTGCAGTAGCACGCGTTCGCGCGCAGGATGTTCCCGCGCAGGTCGGCCTGCACCAGGCCGATCGGGGCGTGGCTGATGATGGCGCCAAGCTGCTCGCGGGTGGTGCGTATCGCCGCCTGGGATTGCCGCAACGCCTGTTTCAGTCGGCCAGCGTGCCGCCATCCGAGCAGCAATGCGAGTGGCGCAACGAGGGGCCAAGCGCTGGCTGCCCGCCATGCGCCTTGGGTCCGTGTTGCATTTGGTCGTCTGGTCATGCGGGCATAACGCGGAACCGCCGCATTGGCTTCCCGCCTATAGACGCGAGCTTACTCCGCCGCCTCCCGCGGCCGGCGGGCCAATGGCGCCGGTTCCGGAGTGCTGTCGTCGGGGGCCTGCAGCGCCGTGAGCAGCGCCTGGCGCAAGGCCGCCAGCTTGCGCTCGTTCTCGACCTTCAGGCCAAAGACGTCCTTCACATAGAATACGTCGACCGCACGCACGCCGTAAGTCGTGACATGCGCCGAGGCGATCTGCAGCCCTTGCTCGCTGATGGCGGCCGTCACGTCGTGCAGCAGGCCGGGCCGGTCGCGGCCGTTCACCTCGAGCACGGTGTGCGTGTTGCTGGCGCGGTTATCGATCACCACGCGCGGCGGCACGTGGATCGCTCGCATGCGCCGGCCCATGAGCGCCCGGGACGCACGGCGTATCTCGCCGTCCAGCCCCAGGCGTCCGGACAGCGCCTGGTCGATCAGCACATGCAGCCGGGCCAGCCGGTGCGGCGCGTCGAACGCGCCCCCGGCCGCGTCCTGGATCCAGAACGTGTCGAGCGCGCTGCCGTTCGTCAGCGTATGGATGCGCGCGTCCACGATCGACGCGCCGGCCACCGCGAGCGCGCCCGCAATCCGGCTGAACAGCCCGGCGTGGTCGGCGGTGTAGACCGTCACCTCCGTCACCGCGCGCGACGGCAGCGGCTGGGTGTCGACGGTCAATGGCGCGTGCCGCCGCTCGGCGTCGCGGGTCAGCCGGGCGTGCCGCGCGTGCGTCTCGGGATCGAAGCTCAGCCAGTAGCCGGGATAGCCGAGCCCGTAGAAGAAGTCCTGGTCCGTACGGGGCCAGTCGGTCAGGAACTGCGCGGCCGCCTCCTTGGCGCGCGCCACGCGCACGTCGCGTTCCGTCGTCGCGAGGCCGCCGGCCAGCACGTCGGCCACCCGGGCATACAGCTCGCGCAGCAGCGTCGCCTTCCAGCCGTTCCAAACCTTGGCGCTGACGGCGCGCATGTCGGCGACCGTCAGCACCAGCAACAGCTTCAGGCGCTCCGGCGATTGGATGGTGTCGGCGAGGTCCAAGATGGTCTTGGGGTCGTCGATGTCGCGCTTGAAGGCGGTCTGGCTGAGCATGAGATGGTGCAGCACCAGCCAGCTCACCGTCTCCGTCTCCTCCGCCGAGAGGCCGATGGTGGGACCGACCTGCGTCGCGATCTCCGCACCCAGTTCCGAGTGGTCGCCGCCGCGGCCCTTGGCGATGTCGTGCAGCATCATGGCGGCATACAGCGCGCGGCGCGACTGCAGGTCCTCGACCAGGCCGGACGCGATCGGCGCCACGTCCGCAAGCTCGCCGCGTTCCAGGGCATTGAGGATGCGCACGGCCTCGATGGTGTGCTCGTCGACGGTGAACACATGGTAGGTGTCGAACTGCATCTGGCCGACGATGCGGGCCCAGTCCGGAATGTAGCGGCCGAGGAAGCCGGTTTCGTTCAGAACGGACAGCCACTTGGCGCCCTCCGCCCGGCTATGCTCGCCGTCGCGGCCGCATAGCAAATCCAGGAAGATGTCCGCCGCCAGCTGATTGCCGCGCAGGTCGATCGCGCCGCGCTCGTGGCGGATCAGCGCGCGCAGCGCCAGCGGATGCAGCTCGAGTGTCCGGTCGCGCGCCACCTGCAGGATGCGCAGCATGGCGATCGGGTGCCGGCCGAAATCATTGCCGGGTGCCGAGAGCAGCTTGCCGTCGGCGAGCACGAAGCCCTGCTCCAGCAACGCGGCGTCGGTCACGGCGGCGACGGCTGGGGGGCCGAGCGCCGCGCGCACCACAGCCGGCTCCAGCACGGTCGTGATCCGGGTGATCTCCCGCGCCGTGAGGAAATAGTGGCGCATGAAGCGCTCCACGCCGTCCTGCCGGCCGTGACGGGTATAGCCCATGCGCGCGCCGACGACGGGTTGCAGGTCGAAGGTCAGCCGGTCCTCGGCACGGCCGGCGACGTAGTGCAGGTGGAAGCGCACGGTCCACAGGAAATCCCAGGAGCGGCGGGCGTGCTTGGCCTCCTGGTGGTTGAGGATGCCGCCGCCGGGGCTGTCGGGACCGACGAGCTCGCCCATGACCTGGGTACCGAACACGTATCGGGTCATCCAATACAGCGTCTGCAGGTCGCGCAGGCCGCCGCGGCCCTCCTTGATGTTGGGCTCGACCAGGAACGGCGTCTCGCCATAGCGGCGGTGGCGGGCGTCGCGCTCGGCCTGCTTGGCGGCGATAAAACCGCCGGCGCCGGCGTCGGTGCAGGCCTGCAGGAAGCGTTCCATGAAGGGCTCGAACAGCCCAGCGGCGCCTGCGAGCAGCCTGGCGTCGATCATGGACGTGCGGATGGTGAGGTCGCGCTCCGCCTCGGCGATGCACTCGCTGATCGACCGGGTCGCGTGCCCGACCTTGAGGCCGAGGTCCCACAGGAAATAGAGCATGAACTCGACGACGGCGAAGCTCGACGCCGCGGGCCGTTCCTCGGTGACGAACAGCAGGTCGATGTCGCTGAACGGCGCCAGCACGCCGCGTCCGTAGCCGCCGGTGGCGACGACCGCCATCGCCTGCGGTGGCGCTGGCTGCACGCCGTCCGCGTCCGCGGCCGCCAGATGTGCGCGGGCATAGTCGTGCAGCGCGCCGATCACCCCGTCCATCAGCCGGCCGAGCAGGCGTCCGGCCTCCAGGCCGCTCATGCCGCCGGCTTCGAACCGCTCCTGCACATGATGCTGCACACGGCCCAGATAACGCCTGAAGTTGCTCAGCGCGGCGTCGCGCGGTGGCGACCGGCCGGCGTTGGCGATACCGCGCAGCGCAGTATCGAGGAGCTTGATGGCCTCCTCGGGCCGATCGGGCAGGGGTAGTGGGTTGGACATTATGACAATGCTACATCCGTAATCGCCGGGGGAACAGCAGCAAGTGCTTTGATACGATACAGGGTTTCCAGCGCGTCCCGTGGAGTGAGACGGTCGGGCTCAAGCTCGTGCAGCGCATCCCGGAGCGGATCGGGGGGTGGCC
>CAZZWN010000108.1:0-1267 GCA_964657765.1 uncultured Acetobacteraceae bacterium | reverse complement strand
AGAAAGCGGCCCAGGCGGCAGATCGGCCGGCTCGGGGGCGGCTTGGGCGAACAGCGGCAGCTCGGCCGGGCTGCCGTGGCGGTTTTTCTCCAGCGCGTTCAGCAGCGCGGCTGCCCGGCGCACGGTGGCCTGCGGCACGCCGGCAAGCTGCGCCACGTGCACGCCCCAACTGCGGCCGGCGGCGCCGTCGGCGACCTCATGCAGGAACACGACGCTGCCGCGCCATTCCTTCACCCGCATGGTGCAGGGGCGCAGCCGCGGCAGATGCGCCGCCAGCTGTCCGAGCTCGTGGAAGTGCGTCGCGAACACGGTGCGGCAGCGGTTCTGGCCGTGCAGGGCCTCCAGCACCGCCCAGGCGATCGCCAGGCCGTCGAGCGTGCCGGTGCCGCGGCCGATCTCGTCCACGATCACGAGCGAGCGCGGGCCGGCTTGGTGCAGGATCGCCGCCGTCTCCGTCATCTCCACCATGAACGTGCTGCGGCCGCGCGCGAGGTCGTCCGCCGCGCCGACCCGGCTGAACAGGCGGTCGACCACGCCGATGCGGGCGCTCTCGGCCGGCACCGGCAGCCCGGCCTGCGCCATAATGGCGATCAGCGCGTTCTGCCGGAGGTAGGTGCTCTTCCCCGCCATGTTCGGCCCCGTCAGCAGCAGCACGCGCTGCGCCGCCCCCAGGTCGCAGTCATTGGGGACGAAGCCAGCGTTCCCCTGCAGGGCGTGCTCGACGACGGGGTGGCGGCCGGCGCGGATGCAAAACTGGTCGTCGTCGGTGATGGTCGGGCGGCACCAGCGCCCGCCCTCGGCGAGGCGGGCGCAAGACTGCAGCGCGTCCACCTGGGCCAATACGTCGGCGCAGGCGCCCAGCGCGTCCGACTGCGCCAGCACGGCCTGCACCAGGGTCGCGAACACCAAGCGCTCGCGCGCTGCCGCCCGGTCGGCCGCCTCGCTGATGCGGCGGTCGAGCTCGGCCAGTTCCGTGTTGCCGAAACGAGCGCCGTTGGCCATGCCCTGGCGCAGCGTCAGCTCCGGATGCGCCTGCAGTCGCTCGACCGCCGCGGCCGGCGCCTCGATGACATAGCCGAGCTGATTGTGATGTTTGATCTTGAGCGATGCAACGCCGTAGCGCTGGGCGTAGTCGAGCGTCAGCCCGGCGATCACCCGGCGGCTGTCGTCGCGCAGCCGCCGCTCGGCATCCAGCTCGCCGTCGAAGCCGGGTGCGATCACGCCGCCGTCGTCGAGGCGTGCGGGTAGCGTGTCGGCGAGGGCGCGC
>CAZZWN010000107.1:0-11249 GCA_964657765.1 uncultured Acetobacteraceae bacterium | reverse complement strand
GCCTGGTCCGGCCGGGGCTTGGCTTCGGCGGCTTGGAAACCGCGAAACGGACGCTGGCGGGCTACGAGATGATGGCGATGATCAGGAAGGGGCAGGTCCACAACGTTGGCGGTCGCGACATGCCGGCCCAGGCCGGCTTCATCGCGGGCTCTTCGAAGTCGGCACCTAAAACCGTCGCTGTCCTGCCATCGTGCGTCCCGCCCCAGCGTTTGCAACAGAACCGCCGCCCTTGCTCCAGACGCACAAGACACGGAGCTTCCTGATGGCAACGCCCATCCTGCATTACGCGGGCCATGAGCGCGTCGAACCCAGCAAGCTGCGGATGCTGACATGGCCACGATCAGACAGCTTCTGGAGAAACGCCTACCATGTCGGAGCTGTTCCACATGCGGCCATCCTTCTCGCACACGGCGCGGATGCCCGCGGCTGCGAACGGCACCAGGAGCTTGTAGGACCAGCGAGGGTTGCGGGTGGCCCCGAGCCGTGCGGCGCGGGCACTGGGCGAGTGCGCCTGCATGCGCGCGCCAATCGCGAACAGGTAGGCCCACACCGCTCTCTCGCGCGTCAGGCCCGGCAGCACCCTTTGAAACGCGGCGACGAACTGCTCGGCTGACGGATCGTAGAAGCGCTTAACGATGCCTATCGAACGCTCGTCCGCGGAGATCGTCACCTCGGCCACCATCTGGACGTAGAAGCGCAGGTCGCCCCGCTTCGCCCCGAGCAGGTCCTCCAAGGGCATGAACAGGATGCCGAGCGCGTCCTCCAGCGTGACCGGATCGCTGCCGCCGAATGCCTCGTCCAGGTGCTGCTGGCGCACGGTCCGGATCACCTCCGCCCGCCGCTCGAACACGGCCTCGTAAAGGGTCTCCTTGTTCTTGAAGTGATAGTGCAGGAGCGCCTGAGCGACGTGGGCCCCTTCTGCGATGGGACGCATGCTGGCGCCGTCGAAGCCGTGCAGGCCGAACGCCTGTTCGGCGGCGTCGAGGATCGCAGCGCGGGTGGTGTCGGCCGGCTTCGACCTGACTGGCTGACCGCCCAGGCGTTCGGTGGATGCGGTGCTGGTCTGTTTCATAGGTTGGCATGAACCACGATCCGCTGGCGAATTCTAGTCACGACATTATTGACTGAACGATCAGTCAGCTCTATATGCGACTAACAATAGCAGCACCGGGAGGGATATGATGCAGCGGTTCCTTGACATCTCCATGTCGATCGAGAACGGGGTGCCGTCGGATCCGCCGGGCTACGAGTTCCAGGTGGACTACATCGGCCACGCCGACACGGTGCTGACGTTGCAAAACCGCTACGAAGGCCTACAGGCTGCAGACCTGATCGGCGGCGAGGCGTTCGCGCTCGAAAGCGTCCGGCTGTCTACCCACAACGGGACCCATGTGGATGCGCCCTGGCACTATGGCTCCACCATGGCCGACGGCACGCCGAGCCGCACCATCGACCAGATGCCGCTCGACTGGTTCTTGCGCCCCGGCGTGAAGCTCGACTTCCGCGCTTTGACCGACGGATACGTCGTCCAGCCCGCGGATATCGACCGTGAGCTGCACCGGATCGGCTACGATCTACGGCCATTCGACATCGTGGTCGTCAATACGTCTGCCGGCGCCCGCTTCGGCACGACAGCGTTCCCGCAAAGCGGCTGCGGCATGGGCCGGGACGCGACGCTGCACCTCGTCTCCAAGGGCGTGAGGGTCGTGGGGACGGACGCCTGGAGCTGGGACGCGCCGTTCAAGTATGTCGCCGAACGCTACGGCCGCGACCGCGACGCCTCCATCATCTGGGAAGGGCACAAGGCGGGGCTCGAGGCGGAGTACTGCCAGATCGAGAAGCTCCGATACCTCGACCAGCTTCCGCCGCACGGGTTCCGCATCGCCTGCTTCCCCGTGAAGATCCACGCGGCCTCGGCCGGCTGGACCCGGGCGGTCGCGATCTTCGACGACCAAACGGCACAGGAGGCGACCGCACCATGAGCATGGCCCAGATCGAGCGGGTGGCGACCAGCTTCGACAGCTACAAGGACCGCTACAGGACGATCCACCTCAGCCGCGAGGACGGCATCCTTGAGATGCGCTTTCACACGAACGGCGGCCCGCTGCAGTGGAGCCTGCTGGCGCACAACGAGTTCGAGGGCGCGTTCCTGGAGATCGGGCGCGACCGCGGCAACGAGGTCGTGATCATGACCGGAACCGGGGCCGAGTTCTGCGGCCCCGCGATCGAGCCGGGCAAGCACCCGAACCGCAACGTGATGACGCCCGAGACCTACGACCCGATCTTTTGGGAGAGCAAGCAGCTCCTGCCGCACCTGTTATCGATCGAGGCCCCGGTGATCGCCGCCATCAACGGCCCGGCGGTGCGGCATGGGGAAATTCCGCTCCTGTCCGACATCGTGCTCGCCTCGGACGACACCTACTTCCAGGACACGGCGCACTTCCCGGGCGGCATGGTGCCGGGTGACGGCATGCACATCGTCATGCCTCTGCTGATGGGCTTCAACCGGGGCCGCTACTTCCTGTTCACCGGGCAGAAGATCGACGCCGAGGAGGCCAAGGCCATGGGCCTGGTGAACGAGGTGCTGCCCCGCGACAAGCTGCTCGACCGGGCGCGCGAACTGGCCCGGCAAATCCTCCAGCAGCCGAAGCTGGTGCGCCGCTACACCCGCATCGCACTGACCGAGGAGCTGCGCGGGCGGATGCACGGCCTGCTTGCCTACGGCCTGGCGCTCGAGGGCATGGCACGGATGAAGCGCTGACCCGGCGTTTCGGCTCGCGCCTGGGCATGTCGTTCGGACGATCTGATCGCCCTGTTTGAATGAGGACCGAAACGGCCACGAGAACGCCGGTAGCACAGCACAAAAGGGAGGGAACCATGCCGGGAATTTCGGCCGATGTCGCGAGTGGCCACGTATCCGTCCGTGCTGGAGGCGGGGGCGAGGTCTATTCCAATATCACCTGGCGGGTGACCCCCGTCGTGTTCTTCTGCTACGTCCTGGCCTACCTGGACCGCATCAACATCGGCTACGCCCAGCTGCAGATGAAGTCCGACCTCGGGTTCAGCGATGCGGTTTACGGCCTTGGCGCCGGCATCTTCTTCGTCGGATACTTCCTGTTCGAAGTTCCCAGCAACCTGCTGCTGGTGAAGGTCGGCGCACGTAGGACGATCTCGCGCATCATGGTGGTCTGGGGCCTGATCTCGGCGTCGATGGCCTTCATCCACGCCCCCTGGATGTTCTACACCTTGCGTTTCCTGCTCGGCGCGTTCGAGGCTGGCTTCTTTCCCGGCGTGATCCTCTACCTCACCTACTGGTTCCCCGGCGCCTACCGCGGCCGTGCCATCGCCATCTTCTCGAGCGCGACCGCCATCGCCGGCCTGATTGGCGGGCCGCTGTCGGGCTGGGTCCTCAAGGGGGCGTCCGGATACGCCGGACTGGCAGGCTGGCAGTGGATGTTCATCATCGAAGGCCTGCCGACGACGCTGATGGGCCTGTTCGTGTTCGCCCGCCTGTGCGACGGACCCGGCGAGGCGGCCTGGCTCAGCGCGGCGGAGAAGGAGA
This sequence comes from uncultured Acetobacteraceae bacterium, assembly GCA_964657765.1. Taxonomy (GTDB): domain Bacteria; phylum Pseudomonadota; class Alphaproteobacteria; order Acetobacterales; family Acetobacteraceae; genus CAHJXG01. The sequence continues at coordinate 7,687 of CAZZWN010000107.1, read as the reverse complement.
CGGTCGAGCGCGACCTGCGGGCCGAGCGCGCGGGATCGGTCGCCGGGGGCCATGGCCTGCAGGCGCTCTGGGCCGTCATGCGCAACCCGGTGATCTACACGATGGCGTTCGGCTGGTTCTGCTTCATCTGTGGCATCTACATGATCAGCTTCTGGCTGCCGACGATCATCAAGGAGATGGGCGTGTCGGACCCGCTGCACGTCGGCCTGCTCGCCACCATCCCCTACGGCATCAGCATCGCGGCCATGATCGCCATCGGGGTGCATTCAGACCGCACGCTGGAGCGGCGCTGGCATTGCGCCGTGCCGGCCTTCGTCGGCGCGCTCGGCCTGATCGGGTTGATCTATGCCAGCGGCAACATCGTCCTGTCCTTCGCCATGCTGTCGCTCGCGGCGCTCGGCACGACGACCACGGTTCCCCTGTTCTGGTCGATCCCGACGGCTTATGTGAAAGGGACCGGTGCCGCCGCCGGGATCGCATTCATCAACACGCTGGGCCTGGTCGGCGGCTTCCTGAGCCCCTTCGTACTCGGCTGGATCAAGACCAGCACGGGCGGCCTCGACTGGGGCAACTGGCTGATGGCGGCCCTCATGTCCTTAGGCGGCGTCGCCATCCTGGTCGGTGTCCGTCCCAGCATGCTGCGGGAGGCAGCCCCCGGCGCAGGGTCGCTGGAACCGGACGGCGTTCTCTTGGAGGAGGTTTGAAGATCATGCACGCCGATGCACGGGCGCCGGAAGGGCAGCCATGACCGCGCTGTCTCCCAGCCCTGAGGCCGCGGAGGCCGCAAGGAGGTCGTTGATCGGCCGCTCCGTGCCCCGGCTGGACGGTCACCGCTATGCCGCGGGCCAGGTGCGCTACAGCGCCGACCTGCTGCCGGCAGGATGCCTGTTCGTCGCCCTGGTCCGGTCGCCGCACGCCCATGCCCGGATCGCGGTCGTCGATGCGGCAGCAGCGCGCGGCATGCCGGGCGTCGTCGCGGTGATCGACGGGACGGAGGCCGACCGGCTTTGCGCGCCGATGCCGCAGGTGCTGCCGTTCCGGCACCCGGATGCAGCCCGTCTGATCATCGGCCGCTGCCTGGCCGCGGACGCGGCCCGCTTCGCCGGGCAGCCGGTCGCGGCCGTGGTCGCTGAGAGCCAGCAGGACGCCGATGCCGCAGCCGACCAGGTCATCGTCCACTACGAACCGCTCCAAGCCGTGCTGCACGCGCACGAGGCGCTGGCCGAGGGCGCGCCGGTCGTCCATCCAGGCTGGACGTCCAACGTTGTCGCCAGGGACCACGTGCTGGCCGGCGATCCCCGCGCGGTCATCGAGGTCGCGGACCGGGTCGTCCACGGCACGCTCTCCTTCCGGCCCTCGACCGCTATGCCCATGGAGACGCTGTGCTACGCTGGCGACTGGGACGAGCGCACCGGCCGCCTGACGCTGACCGGCACCTTCCAGAACCCGCACGCCAGCCGCTGGCTGGTCGCGACCTCGCTCGGCCTCAGGGAAACGGACGTCCGGGTGATCGCGCCCGCCCTAGGCGGCACCTTCGGCTTCAAGATGTCGGGCCACACGGAGGAGGCGTTGGTCGGCCTGCTGAGCCGGATGCTGCGCCGCCCGGTCGCCTACGTGGAAAGCCGCCAATGGACCATGCTGGGCCATTCGCGCGAGCAGGTGCATCGCTTTGAGATCACCGCGACGGCGGACGGGCGCATCACCGCCTTCCGCGACGAGTTCGTAGCCGACGTGGGCACGGTCAGCCCCGGAAACGGCTGGACCATGCCGCTGATCACGGCGACGGTGTTTCCAACCGTCTATGACATCCCGAATGTGGAGGTGATTGCGACCCTCGCGGCCACCAACAAGGCCCCGTGGCAGCCCGTCCGCGGCTACGGCAAGGAGATCGCCAATCTGGTTATGGAGCGCGCTGTTGATCTTCTGGCCGCTGAACTGGAGCTGGACCCGGCAGAATTGCGGGCGCGCAACCTGGTCCGGTCGGAAGGCTTGCCGCGCCGCCTGCCATCCCGCCTCAACGTCGACAGCGGCGACTACCCGGCCGCGCTCGCGGGGGTGAAGGGGCTGTTCGGCTATGATGAATGGCGCGCGCGCCAGCAGGTCGAGCGCGACCCCGAACGGCGCATCGGCATCGGCATCGGCTTCGAGTTAACGCCGGAGGGCGGTGCGCGGCCGGGCGCCTTCCCCAGCGGCTTCGAGACGGCGGCGATCCGGATGTCGCCGACTGGGGATGTCGAGGTGGCGCTCGGCGTGACCTCGCCCGGCAGCGGCAACGAGACCGGCATCGCGCAACTCGTAGGCAGCGTGCTGGGATTGCCGCCCGAGGCGATCCGGGTCATCCAGGGCGACACGGACACCGTCCCAGTCGGCACCGGCAACGCCAGCAGCCGGGCCTTGCTGTACGGCGGGGCCGCGGCGCACCTGGCCGCGACCGACCTGCGTGCCAAGCTCGCGATCTGCGCCGGCAACGTGCTGCAGGCCGAGCCGGACGCCATCACCTTCGCGGACGGCCAGGCCTGGGCGCCCAGCGGCGGCAGCGTCGGCCTGAGGGAGCTGGCGCTTGGCGCGCACACGCACCCTTTCACGGTCGGCGACGGCGTCGAGCTGCCGCTGGAGGCGACCCGCAGCTACCGCGCGCGCAACATCGCGCCGATCGCGGACGAGAGCGGGCGCATCGCCACCTACTCGTCGTTTCCCTACTCCGTCCATGCTGCGGCGGTCAGCCTGGACCTCGGCACGGGCGGCGTGACGGTGCTCGACTATGCGGTCATGCACGATTGCGGCGTCATGGTGAACCCGGGGCTGGTGAGCGGGCAGCTCAAGGGCGCGGTCGTCATGGGCATCGGCATGGCGCTCTGGGAGGAGCTGCTGTTCGACGCCGGCGGGCGGCTGATGAGCGACCGCCTGAAGACCTACCTGCTGCCGCGCACGACCGACCTGCCGCCGATCCGCCTGGCTCACATGCAGACGCCGAGCCCGTTCCATCCGCTGGGCATGAAGGGCGCCGGCGAGTCCGGGCTGGGCGGCGCGCTGTCGGCGGTGTTCAACGCCGTCAGCGACGCGCTCGGCCGGGACGGACCCCGGCTGGCTACAGTGCCGGCGACGCCGGAGCGCCTGGTCAGGATCCTGGCCGAGCGGGCGGCGCCATGATCCGCAAGCGCTTCGCCTTCGCCCGGCCCGAGACTCTTGGGGAAGCGGCCAGGCTGCTGGCCGAGGCCGGCGGGCGCGGCCGAGTGCTCGGCGGCGGCTCCGTCCTGGTGCCGGCGCTGTCGGCTGGGCTCGACGACCCGAGCCTGGTGATCGATCTGCGGCGGCTCCGGCTGGACGGCATCCGCGAGGATGGCGAGAATGTTGTGCTCGGAGCGGGCGCAACCTACGCGCAGCTCGCTGCCAGTTCAATCGTGCGGAGCCGCCTGCCGTTGCTGGCGGCCATGGTGGACGAGGTGACGGGCGGCCCCGGGCTGTGGAACCTGGCGACGCTGGCCGGGTCGGCCTGCCACGCCAACCCTGCCTCCGACGCGCCAGGCTGCGTCGTGGCGCTGGACGCCAGCTTCCGCCTGGTGTCCGTGCGCGGCAGCCGCCTGATGCCGGCGACGAGGTTCTACCGCGGCGCGTTCGACACCGAGCGTGCCCATGACGAGATCGCGACGGAGCTGGTGGTGCCCGCGCCGCCTTCGCCGGGGCGACCGGTCTACCTGAAGCTGAAGGGCGCTGCGAGTTCCTGGCCGATTGTGTCCTCGTCCTGCCTATTGCCTGGCCAGGGCCGCGTCCGGCTCTGCCTGGGCGCCGCGGCCACGGTGCCGGTGCTCAAGGAATGGAAGCTGGACGGGGCGGCAGGCCGGATCGAGTCCATGGCGCGCGAGGCGGCCGATGCGATCGGGACCGAGTGGGCGGACGAGCTGGCCGGTCCTGGCTACCGCCGGGCGGTAGCTGGAACGATGGCGGGGCGCGCCCTGCGCGCCGTAATAGGAGCTGTCGTATGAACTACCTGGCGGGCCTGCGCTGCAGATTGAACGGAGAGGACCTGGAGCGGGAGATCGACCCGCGGCTGCTGTTGCTCGACCTCGTCCGCAACGTGGCGGACCTGAAGGGCACCCGGATGGGATGCCTCACTGGGGATTGCGGCGCCTGCACGGTGCTGCTGGACGGCAAGGTGGTGAAGTCCTGCCTCGTGCTGGCCCTGTCAGCCGAGGGACGTGAGGTCGTTACGATCGAGGGTGCGGACGGCTTGTCCGCGATCCAGGACGCGTTCGTCGCCGAGAACGGGTTCCAGTGCGGATATTGCACGACCGGCATGGTGCTGACCGCCGCAGAACTGCTGCGGGCGAACCCGCACCCGAGCGACGCCGAGATCCGGCATGCCCTGATCGGCAACCTGTGCCGCTGCACGGGCTATGATTCGATCGTGGCTGCGATCCGGCGTGCGTCAACCGCGCTTGCTCCAGTTGCGGCTACCTCGCCTTAGCAACCATGGCCCCGTCAGCCATGGCCGGGCTGTTGCGAGTTTCGGGCATGAGCAGGCAGGTTTCGAGGGGTAGGGGGATGCAGACGGTGACACATCGGCAGAACAGGCTCTCGTGCCCAAGCGCATCAACAACTCCTTCGCTTAGGCCATCAGTAGACGGTCGGGGGTGATCGGCAGCTCGCGCAACCGCTTGCCTGTGGCGTGCCAGACCGCGTTGGCGATGGCGGGCGCCACCCCGCACAGGCCGAGCTCGGCGACCCCCTTGACGCCTAGCGGGTTCATGATCTGGTCGTCGCTTTTGACGAACACCGCGTCGAGCTCGTGAATGTCGCCGCACACCGGCACGAGATACTCGGCGAGGGTCGCGTTGGCGACGCGGCCGAGGTTTGCGTCCCACTCCGCCTCTTCCAGCAGCGCCATGCCGATGCCGCCGACCATGCCGCCGATGCACTGGCTGTGCGCCAGACGTGGATTGATGATGCGCCCGGCGTCGTAGGCACCAATCACCCGCGCCACACGGATGGTGCAAAGGTCCGGATCGACACGCACCTCCGCGAACACGGCGCCAAAGCCAACGGAGCTGTGCATCTTCGCCTCGTCGCCAGGCGCGGCGCTGGCCTCTGCATCGAGATGCGGCAAGCCGGCCTTGCGGAGCAAGCTCTCAAGATCGTTTGTGCCCCGGGTGCGGGCCAAATCGGCGAGCTTCGTTTTCAACGCCGTGCAGGCGGCCTGCACCGCCGAGCCGACACTGGCCATCGTGGTCGAGCCGCCATGTTCCTTGGCGGCCGGAAACGTAGAGTCGCCAAGCTCGAACCGCACCCGTCCCACCGGCAAGCCGAGCGCATCCGCCGCGACCTGCGTCGCCGACGTATAGGTGCCAGGCCCCATGTCGGTGGTGGCACAGCGCACGGTCGCGGTGCCGTCCGCGAACAGCGTGGCAGACGCAGAGGTCGGGTAACGGGCCACGTGGTAGATCGCGGTCGCCATGCCGAACCCGACCAGCTCGTGGCCATCCCGCATGGCGCGCGGCTTGGGCGCGCGGCGGCTCCAGCCGAACCGCTCCGCTCCCTGCAAGTAGCACTCGCGCAATGCCTTGGAAGACCAGGGCAGGTCCTTCATAGGGTCGCGCTCGGCGTAGTTAAGCAGCCGCAGCTCGATAGGGTCGAGCTTGAGTATCTCGGCAAGCTCGTCCATCGCCATCTCCTGCCCGATCAGCCCGGTCGCCCAGCCCGGCCCACGCATCGGGCAAGGCGTGCTGACGTTCATCGGCACCAGGCCGTAACGGGTGCGGCGGTTGGGGCAGGCATAGGTCGTCGCTACGGGCGCGAGCGTGCCCTCGGCAAACTCCTCATATGTGGAGGTCTGGCCCGTGACCTCGTGGATCATGGCGGTAAGCCGGCCGTCATGATCCGCGCCGAGCGCCACACGCTGGCGGGTCTCGGGGCGGAAGCCGATCGCGGTGGAAAGCTGGCGCCGGGTGAGCTCCAGCCGCACCGGACGCCCCACGCGGCGCGCGGCCATCGCGGCGAGTGTCACGTGCGGCCAGGTGCGCAGCGCCGAGCCAAAGGCGCCGCCGACGAATGGGTTGATCACCCGCACGTTTTCCGCCGCGATGCCGAAGCGGCGGGCGATCTCGTCGCGCTCGTTGCCGACCCACTGCGTCTTGCTCCACAACGTCAGCCGGTCGCCCTGCCACGCTGCCACCGCGGCGTGCGGCTCCATCGCGTTGTGCTGCTCGCGCGCCTGGAGGTAGGTCGCCTCGACCTGGACCGGCGCGGCAGCGAATGCGGCATCGGGGTCGCCCTGCTTCGCCTCGGGGCCGCGCCCCTTCTTAGCGGCGGCCTCCGAGGTCGGCTTGGCGAGCGCCGGGTCGAAGTGGATACGGCGGCCGGGGTCGGGCGCATACGCCACGCGGACCAGCGACGCCGCATAAAGCGCCAGCGCCTGTGTCGCTGCCACCACGAGTGCGACCGGCTGGCCGCTGAACCGGATTTCGTCATCCTGCAGCACGCGCAACTGCTCGCCCGCGACCGGATCAACTGCGGGCCGTTCGGCGGGCGCCAGGTAGGGCAGCCGGTCGGCGTTGCGATGGGTGAGCACGAGCAGAACGCCGGGTGCGCGCTCGGCGGCGGCGGTGTCGATCGCGGTGATGCGCCCGGCTGGGACCGTACTGTCGTGCGTCGCGGCGTAGGCGAGGCCGTCAGGATGGAACTCGGCGGCGTAGCGTGCGCCGCCCGTGACCTTCATCGGCCCATCGACGCGGGGGATCGGGGTGCTGACAACGTTCATGCGAGCGCTCCCGTCTCGGCCAGCGCGCGGGCGACGGTGCGCCGGATCAGCTCCAGCTTGTAGGCGTTGCACCCATGCGGGACCGCGCCGTCGGCGGCGTGCACCGCTGCCGCCTGCGCGAGCGCCGGGGTGAGGCGTTCGCCCCGCAGCGCCGCCTCGACCTGCGGCAGCCGCCACGGCTTGGTCGCCACCCCGCCGACCGCAATCCGCACGTCCCGCACCGTCCCGTCCTCGCCGAGATCCAGCGCCACCGCGGCCGACGCGATCGACCACTCGAAGCTCGCCCGGTCGCGGACCTTCAGGTAGTGCGAGCGCCGCGTGGCGGGGTTGGTCGGCACGTCGATGGACAGGATCAGCTCACCCGGTGCCAGTTGCGTCTCGACCGCGGGCGTGTCGCCGGGAACGCAGTGAAGGTCGGCGAGCGGGATCGTGCGCTCCCCGTCCGGTCCGGCGATCCTGACCGTCGCGTCGAGCACGAGCAGCGCGTTCGCCAGATCGCCTGCATAGGTGGCGATGCACCGCTCGCTGCCGCCGAGTACCGCGTGGAAACGGTTCTGCCCGGTGATGGCCGGGCAGCCCGTCCCGGGCTCGCGCTTCTCGCAGGGCGCGCCGGGATCACGAAAGTACCCGCAGCGGGTGCGCTGGAGCAGGTTGCCGCCGAGCGTGGCCAGGTTGCGGACCTGCGCCGACGCACTCGCCAGCAGCGCCTCCGACACCACGGGGCACTCGGCCCGCACTGCCGGGTGCGCCGCCGCGTCGCTCATCCGCACAAGCGCGCCGAGCCGCAAGCTGCCGGCGCGCAACTCGATCCGATCCAGCGCTGGAAGGGCGGAGATGTCGATGATGCGATCGGGGTTGCGCAAATGCTCGCCCATGAGCTGCATCATGTCGGTGCCGCCGGCGAGGAAATCCGCACCGGGTTCGTGCGCGCCG
>CAZZWN010000106.1:0-11258 GCA_964657765.1 uncultured Acetobacteraceae bacterium | reverse complement strand
CGTCACCATGCTGCCGGCCGGGCAGCATGTGCGGGAGGTCTACACGACCGCGGACGGCGTGTTCGCGCGCGCGGCGTCCGGGGCTTTGCTGCTGGATTGCTCGACGATCGACGTCGCCACCGCGCGGGACATGGCGGGTCAGGCGGGTTCGCATGGTTTTGCCATGCTGGACGCCCCGGTTTCCGGCGGCGTGACCGGCGCGGCGGCGGGAACGCTGACGTTCATGGTCGGCGGTGCCCAGGCCGCGTTCGATCGGGCGAAACCCGTGCTGGGGGCGATGGGCAAGACCATCGTGCTCGCCGGCGACGCCGGGGCCGGGCAGGCGGCGAAGGTCTGCAACAACCTGATCCTCGGCATCTCCATGCTGGCCGTGTCGGAGGCGTTCGCGCTGGCGGACAAGCTCGGCCTGTCGGCGCAGGCGCTGTTCGACATCAGCTCGACCGCATCGGGGCAATGCTGGTCGCTCACGTCCTACTGCCCGGTGCCCGGCCCGGTGCCGGCATCGCCTGCCAACCGCGACTACCAGGCTGGCTTCGCCGCAGCATTGATGCTGAAGGACCTGACGCTCGCGACCGACGCGGTTGCCGCGACCGGGGCGGCGAGCGTGCTGGGCGAGCATGCGCGGGCGGCCTACCAGCGGCTGCAGGAACTCGGGATGGGGACGAAAGACTTCTCGGTCGCCGCGCGTGCGTTGCTTGCGGGACAGTTGGGCCGCTAGTACCGCTGCACAGCGGCGCGGGTCAGCCGGTTTCGACCCAACCAAGGCGGTCACGACCCGATCGGACCCGCCAGAAAGCGGGATGGCCTCTTTGGGGCGGAGGCGCTCTGAGCAGACAATGATCTGGGCGCAGCATGCTGCAGTGTGACGTGGATCACAGACACGGCTCGGGTACGGACTGCTTCATGCCGGCCGAGCAGACCCTCTCGGTCGGCGGAGGGCACACGTCATGGACCAGGTTTCCGCGCTTGTCTCAGGCGCCGCCATCGGCCTGGCGGTCAGCGCGCCCGTGGGGCCAATGGCGATCCTGTGCATGAACCGCACGCTGGAGGGCGGCATCAAGTCGGGGATCAGCACGGGGGCGGGTGCGACCACCGTGTTGCTTGCCTATGCGGTGACGGTGCTGCTCGGCCTGCGGCAAATCGAGCCATGGCTCGCCGCGCATCGCGCCGCCCTGAGCCTGCTCGCGGCGGCTCTCATGTTGCTGTTCGCCTATCGAATCCTCCGACGCTCCACAGGCGCCCGGCACGGCGTTCCAGGGCCACGCTCCGCGCTCGTCAACTACGCGTCGGCGGTCGCATTCTGCTTGACCAACCCCATGACATGCGTCCTGTTGCTCGGTGCCGTGAGCGTCGTGACCGGCGGGGAAGTGCCGGCGGGGAAGGTGCTTGCGATCGTCCTGATAGGGATTTTTCTCGGCTCGATCGGCTGGTGGATCGGGTTCAGCGCCGTGATCGCAGCACTCCGCTCGCGCCTGCGCAGCGGCATCTTGCGAACGATCAATTGCGTTGCCGCCATCGCAATGCTGTCGTTCAGCGCCTTTTCGCTCGCGCGAGCGACGGGCTTATAGCGCAGATCGAAAGACCATCCTCGGCCGGACGTCCAAGACGGGTCGGGCGCGGACGACTTCCTTTGTCTGCGTTGGAGCATTAGAACGGCGGCATGATCCGCCCCGCCGACTTTCAGCCAACGCCGCAATGACCGTGCTCGACGGCGGCGTCGACCCGCGGTCCCAGGCGTTCGCCGCCAACCGCGAGCGGATGTCGGGCTTGGTCCAGGAGCTGCGCCGCGTGGTGGACCAGGTCCGGCTGGGCGGCGGCGAGACGTCGCGCAACCGCCATACCGGCCGCGGCAAGCTGCTGCCGCGCGACCGGGTCCGCACGCTGATCGATCCCGGCAGCCCGTTCCTCGAGTTGTCGCAACTGGCGGCGCACGGCCTGTATGGCGATGACGTGCCGGCGGCTGGCATCATCACCGGCATCGGCCGCATCGCCGGGCGCGAGTGCGTCGTGGTGGCGAACGACGCGACGGTGAAGGGCGGCACCTACTTCCCGATGACGGTGAAAAAGCACCTGCGGGCGCAGGAGATCGCGCAGCAGAACCGGCTGCCGTGCATCTACCTGGTGGACAGCGGCGGCGCGAACCTGCCGAACCAGGACGAGGTGTTCCCCGACCGTGACCACTTCGGCCGGATTTTCTACAATCAGGCGCAGATGTCGGCTGCCGGCATTCCGCAGATTGCCGTCGTGATGGGGAGCTGCACCGCCGGGGGTGCCTATGTGCCGGCGATGTCGGACCAGAGCGTGATCGTGCGCAACCAGGGCACCATTTTCCTGGCCGGCCCGCCATTGGTGAAGGCTGCGACCGGCGAGGTGGTGACGGCCGAGGACCTCGGCGGCGGTGAGCTGCACAGCCGCACGAGCGGCGTCACCGACCACCTGGCCGAGAACGACGCCGACGCGCTCGGCATCGCCCGGCGCATCGTGGGCGGGCTCAACAGCGTAAAGCGCCCCACGCTCGACCTGCAGCCGCCGCGCGAGCCGTTGTTCCCGGCCGAGGAGCTGTATGGCATCGTCCCCGCCGACGTGCGGGAGCCATACGACGTGCGGACGCTGATCGCGCGCGTCGTGGACGGGTCCGAGCTCGACGAGTTCAAGCGGCTGTATGGCGCGACCTTGGTGACCGGCTTCGCCCGCATCTGGGGCTACCCGGTCGGGATCGTCGCCAACAACGGCATCCTGTTCGGCGAGAGCGCACAGAAGGGCGCGCATTTCATCGAGCTATGCGCCCAGCGCGGCATCCCGCTGGTGTTTTTGCAGAACATCACCGGGTTCATGGTGGGCCGTAAATACGAAAGCGGCGGCATCGCCAAGGACGGCGCCAAGATGGTTACCGCGGTCGCTACGGCGAACGTGCCGAAGTTCACCGTCGTCGTGGGCGGCAGCTTCGGCGCCGGCAACTACGGCATGTGCGGGCGCGCCTACTCGCCGCGGTTCCTGTGGATGTGGCCCAATGCGCGCATCTCGGTGATGGGCGGGGTGCAGGCGGCCTCGGTGCTCGCGACGTTGCGGCGGGACAATTTCGAACGGCAGGGCAAAAGCTGGGCCGCCGAGGACGAGGCCGCGTTCAAGGCGCCGATCGAGGCGCAATACGAGGCGCAGGGCAACCCGTATTACTCCAGCGCGCGGTTATGGGACGACGGCGTGATCGATCCCGTGGACACGCGGCTGGTCCTGGGCCTCGGGCTGTCGGCCAGCCTCAACGCGCCGATCGAACCGACGCGTTTCGGCCTGTTCCGGATGTGACGGGCATGTTCGACACCATCCTGGTCGCCAATCGCGGCGAGATCGCCTGCCGGGTGATCCGCACGGCCCGGCGCATGGGCATACGCACGGTCGCCGTCTACTCCGAGGCGGATGCGGGCGCGCGTCATGTCGCGATGGCGGATGCGGCCTACCTCATTGGGCCGGCGCCGGCGCGTGAGAGCTACCTGAACATCGCCCGCATCCTCGACGCCGCGCAGCGTTCAGGCGCGCAGGCCGTCCATCCCGGCTACGGCTTCCTGAGCGAGAACGCCGAGTTCGCTGCCGCCTGCGCCGGGGCCGGCCTGGTGTTCATCGGGCCGCCGCCCGCCGCGATCCACGCGATGGGCAGCAAGTCGGCCGCCAAGTCGTTGATGCAGCAGGCCGGCGTGCCGCTGGTGCCGGGCTACCACGGCGCGGAGCAGGACGCGGCGCTGCTGGCCCGCGAGGCGGCGCGCATCGGCTACCCCGTGCTGATCAAGGCCAGCGCCGGCGGTGGCGGCAAGGGCATGCGGGTCGTGGAGGATGCGGCCGGGTTCGGCGAGGCGCTGACGCTGGCCAAGGGCGAGGCGCGGTCCAGCTTCGGCGACGACGTGGTCCTGATCGAGCGCTACCTGACCCGGCCGCGCCACATCGAGATCCAGGTGTTCGCCGATACCCACGGCAACGTCGTGAGCCTGTTCGAACGCGACTGCTCGATCCAGCGGCGGCACCAGAAAGTGGTCGAGGAGGCGCCGGCCCCCGGCATGGACCCGGCACGCCGCGCCAGCATGGGCGAGGCCGCCTGCGCCGCCGCCCGCGCCATCGGCTACGTCGGCGCAGGGACCGTCGAGTTCATCGTTGAAAACGAAGATTTCTTCTTCATGGAGATGAATACCCGCCTGCAGGTCGAGCATCCCGTGACGGAGATGATCACCGGGCAGGACCTCGTCGAATGGCAACTGCTGGTCGCGGCCGGCGCGCCGTTGCCGATGCTGCAGGACCAGCTGCGCATCGACGGCCACGCCATCGAAGTGCGGGTCTATGCCGAGGACCCGGACCGCGATTTCATGCCGGCAGTCGGCAAGCTGCTGCACCTCAGCCCGCCGCACGAGAGCCAGCATGTCCGCGTCGACACCGGCGTGCGGCCCGGCGACGCCATCAGCGTCCACTACGACCCGATGATCGCCAAGCTGATCGTCTGGGACCGGGACCGGGCTGCGGCGGTGCGCCGGCTCGGCCGGGCGCTGGCGGAGTACGAGGCGGTCGGTGTGCAAACCAACCTCGGCCTGCTGCGCCGCATCGTCGCCCACCCGGCATTCGCTGCCGGCGAGCTCGACACCGGTTTCATCGAGCGGCACGACGCCGCGCTGCTGCCGGAGCCTGCGCGTGTGCCGGCCGCCGCATTGGCCGCGGCCGCGCTGGACGTATTGCAGCGCCGGGCGGAGACGACGGCGGCCGCAGCCGCGCGTGGCCACGACCCGTTCTCCCCCTGGGACCTGGCGACGGCATGGCGGATGAACGGCGACGGCTACCAGGACCTGCTGCTGGCGGAGGGTGATGTGGTGCACGCCGTCCGCGCCCATCCCCGCGCCGACGGCTCGGTCCGGCTCGACCTGCACAGCGGCAGCGTCGAGGCACGCGGCGCCACGATCGACGGCGTCCATCGAATGATCCCGGTCATCCGCGACGGCGATGCGATGACCGCGATCCTGGATGGAACCAATTATAGGCTGATCCTGGTGGACCCGCTGGCGTCGGCGCTCGTGGACGCGGCGGGCGGGGACCGGCTGCTGGCGCCGATGCCGGGCCGGATCATCGACGTGCTGACGCAACCCGGCGACACCGTTGCGCGCGGCGATGTGCTGTTGGTGCTGGAGGCGATGAAGGTGCAGATGCGGCTCACGGCCCCCCGCGCCGGCGTCGTCGAGGCGGTGCGCGCAGGCGTGGGCGACTTGGTTGACGATGGGGCGGAGTTGGTCAGCTTCGCTCCGGTCGAATAGGCGCGCATGACCCGGTTGGACGTGCTCTCCGACGTGATCTGCCCGTGGTGCTCCATCGGCAAGCAGCATATGCAGCGCGCCCTACGCAGGCATGTCCTAATCTCCGGCGCAGTGCCGGCCGACAGTTATGCCGAGGTTCTGGCCAGGGCGCATGCGATGCTGTTAGGTCGCGCGGAAGTGTCGTAACGTCCGAACATCACCAAGACGTGATCGATTTGAAACGGTTCCGACGCGTTCGGGTGGCGTTTGTAGATGCTGACGCCTTGGCAGACCACGCCTTTGTGGTTTGAAGATATGATCTTTGGAGGACTCGGAGCGCATGACGACACGGGTGCTGGTTACAGGCGGGGCAGGATTCATCGGTTGCCATGTGGCGCGCGCGCTGTTGCAGCGCGGCTATGAGGTCCGTGTCCTCGACAGCCTGATCGACCAGGTGCACACCCGCGGCGCCGTCCGCGACAGCGTCATGAACCACGTCGAGCTGATCCGGGCCGACGTGCGCGACCTCGACCGCGTCTCGGCGGCGCTCGACGGCGTGGACAACGTGATCCATCTCGCCGCCGAGGTCGGCGTGGGTCAGAGCATGTATGCGATCGACCGCTACGTGTCGGTGAACGACCATGGCACCGCGGTGCTGTTCCAGGCGCTGATCGACCGCCCGGTCGCCCGCATCGTCGTCGCGAGCTCCATGAGCGTCTACGGCGAGGGCCTGTATCGGACTGCCGGCGGCGAGCGCATGGACGACGCGGTCCGCCCGGCGCAGCGGCTGGCGAGCGGCTGGGACCCGGTCGGGCCCGATGGCGGCGTGCTCACCCCGCTGCCGACGCCGGAGTCGAAGCGGCCCAACCTCGCCTCCGTGTATGCGTTGACGAAGTATGTGCAGGAGCGGCTGACGCTGACGGTGGCACCCGCCTATGGCATGCAGGGCGTCGCGCTGCGGCTGTTCAACGTCTATGGGCCGGGCCAGGCGCTGTCCAATCCCTATACCGGCGTCCTGGCCATCTTCGCCTCGCGGCTGCTGAACCGCGAGCGGCCGATGGTATTTGAGGATGGGGCGCAGCGCCGCGACTTCATCCATGTGGACGACGTCGCGCGGGCGTTCGTCCTGGCGCTCGAGCATGCGGACGCGCCGGGCCAGGTGTTCAACATCGCCAGCGGGCGGGATGTGAGCATCATGGAAGTCGGCGCGGCGCTGGCCACCGCCATGGGCGTGCCGCATCTGACGCCGGAGGTGATGGGTAAGGCCCGGGTCGGCGACATCAGGCACTGCTTCGCCGACATTCAACTGGCGCGCGACGTGCTCGGTTTCGAGCCGCGGCGGAGCTTTGGCGATAGCCTGGGCGAGCTCGCCGAGTGGGTGCGCGAACAGCAGGCGGAGGACCGCGTCCACGACGCACGGCGGGAACTCGAACGGCGCGGCCTTGTCGCATGAGGATGCCTGGCATCGGACACGACGTGGATCGCCGACCCATCCTGATAACCGGCGGCGCGGGCTTCATCGGCAGCAACCTCGCCGACCGGCTGGCAAGCGAGGGCCACGACGTGCTGATCTACGACGCGCTGGTTCGGCCAGGCGTCGACGTCAACCTTGCATGGCTGCGCCGCCGCCATCCCGGACGCATCACCGCAGTCATCGCCGACATGCGCGACCGCCCGGCGCTGGAGCGGGCCGCCGCCGGTGTCCGTGCCGTGTTCCACATGGCGGCGCAGGTCGCTGTGACCACAAGCCTGTCCGATCCCGAGCAGGATTTCGACGTGAACCTGCGCGGCACGTTTTTCCTGCTGGAGGCGCTGCGCCGGCAGTCCTCGCCGCCGCCAATGGTGTTTGCCAGCACGAACAAGGTCTATGGCAACCTCGCCGACATACCGCTGGCCCGCGACGGCGACGCCTATTTGCCGATCGACCCGGCCATTCGCGACCACGGTGTCGGCGAGGACCGGCCGCTCAGCTTCTACACGCCCTATGGCTGCTCGAAGGGCGCCGCCGACCAGTATGTGCTGGACTATGCCCGCGGATTCGGCGTGCCGGCCTGCGTCTTGCGCATGAGCTGCATCTACGGCCCGCGGCAACTGGGCACCGAGGATCAAGGCTGGCTGGCGCATTTCCTATATTCCGTGCAGGCGGGGCAGCCGATCAGCATCTATGGCGACGGGCGTCAGGTGCGGGACGTGCTGTATGTCGACGACGCCGTCGACGCCTATATCGCTGCCTGGAAGCGGATTGGCCAAGTGTCTGGCGCGGCATTCAATCTGGGCGGCGGCCCGGCCAATGCGGTGACTTTGCTGCAAATCCTTTCCGAGATCGCCGAGATCACCGGACGGGCGGCCGACCTGCGATTCTCGGATTGGCGGCCTGGCGATCAGCGCTACTTCGTCGCCGACACGCGCCAAGCAGCAGCGGCGCTGGGGTTGGGGCCGGCAGTGCCCTGGCGCGACGGCTTGCAACGGCTGGCACGGTGGATCGCGGTCGAGCGGCCACGGCGGGAGCATGCGAAGGCTGGCGCGGGCGGGGCCGCCGCATGAGGGTCGCGCTGCTCAATCCGCCCTGGACCTTCGACGGCAGCATCTATTTCGGCTGTCGCGAGCCGCATCTGCCGTTGGAGCTCGGGTATTGCCGCGCCCTGCTCGAACAGGCCGGGCACGAGGTTCTGCTGCTGGACGGGCACCTCATGGGGCAGTCTTACGCCGAGATGGCGCAACAGGTGCACGCGTTCGGCCCGGCCATGACGGTCGTCGCCACCGCGCCAAGCTACCTGTTCTGGCGCTGTGCCCCGCCGGAGCTGCGGGTGCCGCGGGAAATGCTGGATGCGCTGGCGGGGAGGGCCGGGCGAACGGTCGCGGTTGGCCCGCATGGCTCGGCGACGCCGGCGGCCGTGCTGCGCAAGCTGAAAGTGGACGTCGTGGTGCTCGGGGAGTGCGAGGAGGTTGTGACAGCACTCGCGGCAGGCGGGACTGGCGGCGTCGTGCCCGGCACGGCAGTGCTGCAGGGCGGCATATTGCGGCAGGCGGGTGGCCCACAGGCCGGTCGCTTCGTCGACCTCGCACCGCTCGTCTGGCCGGACGCATGGGTGCGGCAGCACCATCACCACCATCACCGATTCGATCGCCCGCCCGCCCGGAGCGGTGCCGAGGTCGAAGCGTCGCGCGGATGCCCTTATTCCTGCAGCTTCTGCGCCAAGATCGACTTCCGCGACAAGTATCGCCGGCGCGACCTCGTGCCGCTGCTGACGGAGATCGACGGTCTGATCGCGCAAGGCGTCGAGTACGTCTATTTCATCGACGAAATATTCTTGCCGCAACGGGCTTTGCTGGAGGCGCTGGTGGAACGGCCCGTCGAGTTCGGCGTGCAGACCCGGATCGACCTGTGGAAGCCGGACATGCTGGCGCTGCTCGGCGCGGCAGGCTGCGTGTCGATCGAGGCCGGGGTCGAGAGCCTGACCGAGGACGGCCGCGCCGCGCTCGACAAGCGCTGCAAGCTGACGACGGACGAACTGGCGGACCTGCTGATCCTGGCCCGCTGCCATGTGCCGTTCGTGCAGGCAAACTTGCTGGAAACACAGGGCGATGACGCAGCCTTGGTTGTCGCCTGGCGCGACCGGCTGCGGGCAGCGGGCGTATGGGCAAACGACCCGGTGCCGCTCTATCCCTATCCGAGCTCGCCGGACTACCGCCGGTTGTTCGGATTGCCGGACGACGCGGCCTGGGAGCGGGCGCATTCCCACTACCTCGGCCAGTTCACGGCGTTCTCCGACATCCAGGACGGCCAGCCGTTGCCGCTCCGGCAATTGGAGCATGCGTGCCGGACGGATTAGGCGCGTCCTCGCGGCGCCTGCTGATGACGACCGACGCGGTGGGCGGAGTTTGGCGCTACTCGGTCGATCTCGCGGGCGGGTTGGCGGCACACGGCGTCCAGGCCGTGCTGGCCGTGTTGGGACCGGACGCCGACCGTATGCAGCGTTTAGAGGCCGAGGCGGTGCCGGGTCTCCGGGTGGTGAATACTGGGTTGCCGCTGGATTGGACGGCCAAGGCGCCGGCGGAACTCGACGGGGCGAGCGAGCACCTGGCCAGCTTGGCGGCGCTGGTGGGCGCAGGCGGCATACATTTGCATGCGCCCGCGTTGGTCGGGGCGGTGCGCTGGCCGGCGCCTGTCGTGGCGGTCGCGCATTCCTGCGTGGCGACTTGGTGGCGTGCCGTGCGCGGCGGGGCAATGCCGGATGATTTCGCCTGGCGCACTGAGGCAACCCGTGTCGGGCTGGTGGCCGCCGACGCCGTGATCGCGCCGACCGCGGCACACGCCCGTGCGATCGAGGCTGTTTATGGGTCGGTCCCGGTTCAGGTCGTGCATAATGGCAGCCGTCTCCAGCGCGCCAAGGCGCAGCGGCGGCCGGCGGTGCTGACGGCCGGTCGTTTGTGGGATGAGGGCAAGGCGGTCGCGTGGCTCGACCGAGCCGCTGCGGGGCTTGGTGCGCCGGTCTTAGCGGCCGGGCCTATCCGGGCGCCTGACGGACCGACGGTGAGCTTCGATGATTTACAGCTGCTTGGGGCGCTCGGATTGGACGCGCTTGCCGAGGAGTATGCTCGTGCGACGGTATTTGCCTCGATGGCCCGCTATGAGCCGTTCGGCCTTGCGGTGCTGGAGGCGGCGCAGGCCGGCATGGCGTTGGTGCTGTCGGATATGCCGGGTTTCCGCGAGCTATGGGACGACGCTGCGATCTTTGTTCCTGACGAGGACGCCCTTCGCGCAGCGCTGCAGCAGGCATTGGCAAAACCGGAACCCTGGGCCGCACGGGCGCAGGCGCGGGCTGGGCAATACACCATTGAACGGATGGCGGCCGGCACGCTGGACGTGCATCGCGGCGTCCTGGCGACGGCCTGATGCGCCTCGTCTACTTTACGCATTCACTCGCATCCTGCTGGAATCATGGCAATGCGCACTTCCTGCGGGGGGTGCTGCGCGAGCTGGCGGTGCGCGGCCACGACGTTCGCGCCTTTGAGCCCGCAGGCGCTTGGAGCCGGCAGAACCTGCTGGCCGACGGCGGCCCTGGCGCGGACGCGCTGTGGCGGGACGCCTATGCCGAGCTCTCCAGCACCGTCTACGAACCCGGCGCCGACCTCTCCGAACTCGTGGACGGAGCCGACGCCGTGGTCGTGCACGAGTGGAACGAGCCGGCGCTGGTTGCCGCTGTCGGCCGGTTGCGCCGCGCCGGCCGCTTCCGGCTGCTGTTCCACGATACCCACCATCGCGCCGTCAGCGAGCCGGACGCCATGCGCCGCTACGATTTATCGGCCTATGACGGCGTACTCGCCTTTGGACAGGCGTTGGCGGAGGTATATCGCGCATGGGGCTGGAAAGACCGGGTTTTCGTTTGGCACGAGGCCGCCGACACCCGCCTGTTCCATCCGCCAACGGCCGAGCATGCGCGCTCCGGTGCTGTCTGGATCGGCAATTGGGGCGACGGTGAGCGCAGCGCGGAGCTGGAGCAATTCTTGTTGGGCCCCGCGGCCGCCATCAACCTGCCGTTAGACGTTTATGGCGTAAGATACCCGGGACCAGCCTTGGAAATGTTGGCCCGCTACGGCGCACGCTATCGCGGCTGGCTGCCGAATCCGCACGCACCGGCCGTATTCGCGCGGCACAAGATGACGGTCCACGTGCCGCGCCGTTTCTATGCGGCCACGCTGCCTGGCATTCCGACCATCCGCGTGTTCGAGGCGTTGGCCTGCGGCATCCCCCTCGTTTCCGCCCCATGGCGGGACAGCGAAGGGCTGTTCACCCCAGGAGAGGATTTCCTGGTGGCGCAAGACGGCACCGAGATGCAGCGGCATTTGTCCGACCTCGAGGCCGACCCGGCCCTGTGCGCCACGCTGGCTGCCCGCGGCCTGAAGACAATCCTAGCCCGGCACACCTGCGCACATCGCGTGGATGAGCTGCTGGGCATCCTCGATCAACTCGACGCACCCCGAACGATGAGCGCC
>CAZZWN010000105.1:0-11279 GCA_964657765.1 uncultured Acetobacteraceae bacterium | reverse complement strand
CGGACAAGCCGTATCCGGCGGCCTGGCCGGTGCAGTCGCACTACGGCACCGACCTCGCCCGCGCGAAGCAGCTGTTGGCGGAGGCCGGCTTCCCGAACGGGTTTAAGACCACGGTGTCGTACGACCTGAGCCAGGCGACCACGCGGGAGCCGATCGCGCTGTTATTGCAGGAGTCGCTGGGCAAGATCGGCATCGAGGTCTCGATCGAGAAAGTGCCGGGCGCCAACTGGTTCGCCCAGATGGCGGCGAAGACCATGCCGGTTGTGATCACCGAGTTCTACGGCTGGCTGGTGCCGCCCGAGTATTTCTACTTCTGGAATTTCGACGGCAAGAACAATGCCGTGTTCAATACTGCTAATTATGTCAACCCGAAGCTGGATATCGCCATCGACTCCGCGCGTTTCGAGGGCGACGCTGCGAAGTACGAGGCCGACTTGATACAAATGAACGACATCGTCATGGGCGACCTGCCGCGCATCCCGCTCGCCCGTTTGCTGTTTGACGTTGCCATGCAGAAGAACGTGAAAGGCTATGTGTATTGGTTCCACACGCATCTCGACTACCGCACCATGTACAAGGCCTGACGAGCGCCGCCCGGAACGCTTCGGGCGGCCTATCGTAAGGAAAATAGTGGCGCGGCAAGTCAGGACCGCATGCACCAGTCCTAGATCGTAGCGTCCTGGATTGCCCCGCCGACGCCGGCTCGCAATGACGGCTCATTACAGCACGGGCAAACTGACCCGACACTTTCCAGCAGCAGGTAAGGGGCGAGCTTGTTACGTCAGCCCGCCCCGCGACGCTACAAGCTACCTCGGTGCAACATTCCCCCAGGCAGCACTCCGTACTCAGGCGGCGACGTTGATCACCTGGAGTTGGGTGAACTCGGCCAGCCCCTCCTCGCCAAGCTCACGCCCGATGCCGGAAGACTTGGCGCCTCCGAACGGCACGTTCGGCATGAGCTGCAGGTGCTGGTTCACCCACACGGTTCCGGCCTCCATCTGCGCCGCCAGGTCGTAGGCGCGGTCTTTATCCGACGACCAGACCGAACCGCCGAGCCCGTAGGTCGAGGCGTTCGCCCGCCGGACCGCATCGTCATTGTCGGTGAACTTGATAAGCGGCAGCACGGGCCCGAACTGCTCTTCATCGACCAGGCGAGATCCCTCGGCGATGTCGCGAACGATCGTCGGGCGGATGAAATAGCCGGCCCGGTCCGGAACATCGCCGCCGGCGACGATCTTGCCGCTTGCCCGCGCGTCCGCCAGGAAGGCCTTGACCTTCTCGTACTGCATTTTGTTCTGCAACGGACCCAGCTTGGTCCCCTGCTTCAGGCCGTCGTCGACAATGGTCGCGTCGGCGATCTTTGCCAGTTCGTCGCACATGCGGTCGTAAACGCTCTCATGAACGTACAGCCGCTTGAGCGCGAGGCAGACCTGACCGCTGTTCTGAAATGCGCCCTCGAAAATGGCTGGAGCGACCGCGGCCGGGTCGACGTCGTCGAGGACGATGCCCGCATCGTTGCCGCCGAGCTCGAGAGTGACCCGCTTGAGGGTGTTGGACGCACTCGACATGACCTTGCGTCCGGTCGCCGTCGACCCCGTGAACGAAATCTTGGCAACGTCGGGATGCGCCGTGAGCGTGTCGCCGAGATCGTTGGCGTCGGTGACGAAGTTCACCACGCCGGGAGGCAAAAGGTCCTTGATCAGCGCCGCGAACTGCAGGGTCGACAATGGCGTGGTGGGCGCCGGCTTGACGACGATCGTGTTCCCCGCGAGCAGCGCCGGCGGCAGCTTGAACGCCAGCAGAAGCAGCGGATAGTTCCAGGGAATGATCGCACCCACGACGCCCAGCGGCTTCCGATGCAGTTCGACCCGGCGCGCGTCACTGTCCTCGATGACTTTCATCGAGAGGTCTAGCGTGGCGAAATAGCGGAAGAATGCACCCATGCCCCCCACTTCCGCGGCCGCTTCCGCCAGCGGCTTGCCCTGCTCCTGGGTCAGCGTGCGGGCCAACTCGCTGGCGTTGGCGTCGATCAGGTCAGCAATTTGGCCGATGATCTTCCGACGCGCTTCGATATCGGTCGCGGCCCACGCGGGGAACGCGGCCTTGGCGGCCGCAACTGCCTCGTTGAGCTGGGCCACGGAACCGCGTGGGCATTCGGCGAGGACGTCTTCGCTCGCTGGATTGAGCACCGGCATGGTCTGGTCGCCATCGACCAGCTTGCCGTTGATCAGGAGTTTCAAAGCTTCCATAGCTGCTTTTCCTCACTGGAGTGGGCTCGTTTCAACGTCTGCCAAGAATGGCGGACGCGGAGCCGCGGGCAAAACGCTAACGAGGCGCGCACTTTCGGGCAAGCGTTATGTTCGGTGGGATATCACGGGTAGGCTTGAGCCCGAAGCATTCCGCCCGCAATGGGTTAGCCGCTAAGGTGGCTGCCATGACCGAGAAACACGCCGTCGCGCCCATCAAGAACGAGCGGTCCCGCCGCGACCTCCTGCGCTCCGCACTCGTCCTCTCCGCGTCCATGCTATCCGGCCAGGCCGGGGCACAGACGACGGGCCGCACGGTGCGCGACGGCGCGGGCCGCAGCGTGCCGCTCCCCGGACCAATAGGGCGGGTCTTGCCGGCGGGCCCTCCGGCGTCGATCCTGCTCTGGAGCCTGGCGCCCGACCTGATGACCGGCTGGGTGCGGCGTCCGAGCCCGGCCGAGCTCGCGTTCCTGCCGCCGGAGGCTGCGGCGCTGCCGGAGGTCGGCCGCCTCACCGGGCGCGACAACACCGCGAATGTCGAGGCCGTGTTGGCGCAACGGCCCGACCTCGTTCTGGACTACGGATCGGTTGGCGTGACCTATGTCTCATTGGCCGACCGCGTGCAGGCACAGACCGGCCTGCCGGACTTGCTGCTCGATGGCACGCTGGCCCGCATCCCCGAAACCTATGCTCTGCTGGGTGAGATCCTCGATCGCCGGGCGGCCGCCGCAGTCCGCGCCGATGCCGCCCGCATGATCCTCGCCGAAGCGCAACACAGCGCAGACACGCTGCGATCCAAGGGGCGGCCGAGCGTCTATTACGCTCGCGGGCCGCGCGGCCTGGAAACCGGCCTCACCGGCTCGATCAACACCGAGATCCTGGAGTTCGCCGGGGCGGAGAACGTCGCAGCCCGCAGCCTGGGTGCGGGCGGGCTGGCGCAGGTGTCTGCCGAACAGGTGCTCGCCTGGAACCCCGACTGGGTCATCGCGGGCGATCCCCGCTTCTTCGCAGCCGCGCCGGCTGATCCGGTCTGGGGTGCCCTGCGCGCGGTGCGCACCGGCCGGATCGTGCTGGCGCCCAGCCTGCCGTATGGCTGGATCGACGCGCCCCCCTCGGTCAACCGCCTGCTCGGCCTGATATGGCTGCCGGCGCTGTTCGGGGCGCAGCCGGGTGATGCGCTCGAGGCTGGCGTCACGGACCTCTATGCCCTGCTGTTCGGCCGCCGGCCCGACCCGGCGCAGCTCGCACCGTTGCTGCGCGACGCCATGCCCCGGCGCTAGGCGGCGGATGCAGCGGGCAGGATGGTCCTGGGGCATCGCGGTCGCGGCACTCCTTGGCGCCGTTCTGGCATCCCTGGCGCTGGGGCGATATCCGATCCCGCTCTCCGCTTTGCTGTCCGGCCGCAACGCGATGGACCCGGCCATGGCGACCGTGCTGTGGAACGTACGGCTGCCGCGCGTGCTGGCGGCAACCCTCGTGGGCGCCGCGCTCGCTGGCGCCGGGGCGGCGTTCCAGGGCATGTTCCGCAACCCGCTGGCGAGCCCCGACCTGCTGGGCGTCTCGGTCGGCGCCTCGCTCGGGGCGGTGCTCGGCATCTTCTTCGGCCTGCCGGTCGCCGGGGTGCAGGCGGCGGCGTTCCTCGGCGGGCTGGGCGCCGTCGCGGCGGTGGCGTTGCTGATGGGCGCAGTTCGGCGCGGAACCGCAGTGGGCGACCCGGTGCTGCTGCTGGTGCTGGCGGGGATCGCGCTCGGCGCACTGCTCGGTGCGGCGATCTCGCTGCTGAAGGTTCTGGCCGATCCTTACAACCAGCTTCCGGCGATCACCTTCTGGCTGCTCGGCTCGCTCTCGGCGGTGACGCGCGGCGACCTTGTCGCGGCGGCGATCCCGGCGGGGGCCGGTCTGCTGCTGCTGTTCCTGCTGCGCTGGCGCCTGAACCTATTGACCCTTGGGGAGGACGAGGCACGGGCGCTCGGCGCCCAGACGGGACTGCTGCGCGGGGCGGCGATCCTCGGTGCGACGCTCGCGACCGCCGCCGTGACGGCGCTGGCCGGCGCGGTCGGCTGGGTCGGGCTCGTGGTGCCGCATGCGGCCCGGCTGCTCGGAGGGCCGGACCTGCGCCGGATGGTGCCGCTCTCGATGCTGCTTGGCGCGGCGTTCCTGCTGGCGGTGGACACGCTGGCGCGCAACGTGGCGCGGATCGAAATCCCGCTCGGCATCCTGACCGCCGCGATCGGCACGCCGGTGTTCCTGTTGCTGGTCGCCAAGCGCGGACGGGACGAATGACCCCGCTGCTGGCCGCCGAGGACCTAGCGATCGGCCACGGCGCCCGCGTGGTGGCGCGCGACATCCGCCTCGCGCTCCGGCCCGGCACGGTGACCGTGCTGTTGGGCCCGAACGGCGGCGGCAAGACGACGTTGCTGCGCACGCTGCTGGGCCTATTGCCGCCGCTCACCGGCCAGGTGCTGCTCGATGGGCGCGACCTCGCCCGCCTGTCGCGTGCCGTGGTCGCCCGGCGGCTGGCCTACGTGCCGCAGGCCACCGGCGGCGGCTTCGCCTTTAAGGTGCGCGAGGTCGTGGCGATGGGCCGGGCGGCGCAGCTTCCGCTGCTCGCGGCGCCGGGTCGGCGTGACCGCGAGCTGGCCGAGGCGGCGCTGCTGCGGCTGGGCGTCGGGCATCTCGCGGACCGGCCCGTGACGACGCTGTCGGGCGGCGAGCGCCAGCTCGTGCTGATCGCCCGCGCGCTGGTGCAGGAGGCTGCCTGCATCGTAATGGACGAACCGACGGCCAGCCTGGATTTCGGCAACCAGGCATTGGTGTTGGAGCAGGTGCGCGGGCTGGCGCAAAGCGGGCTGGCGGTCCTGCTGACGACGCATCATCCGGATCATGCGTTCCTGGTGGCGGATCAGGTGGCGCTGCTGCCGCGAGACGGGCCGCTGATCGGGCCGGGTACGCCGGACGCGCTGATCACGGCCCAGTCGCTCCGCCTCATGTATGGGATCGAGACCGCAGTGGGCGTCGTGCAGACGTCGCAGGGCGTGCAGCATGCCTGCGTGCCAGTGCTCCGGACAGCACGGCCGATGTGAATGGCCGGCACGGGGCGTTTCGTCGTTCGCGAACGCCTATCCGAAGGTGAATGGCTCGAACCCGGCCTTGGGGACGGACAGCGTGCAAGCTTCGCGTTCTCCGCAGCGAGTTTCCAAGCGCCGACCAGGGCGAAGTGGTTCAAAGGCAGCGGACCGGGCGACGAATTCTTCCGAGGCACCCAGGCCTTCCGCGAACGCGCCGAACACCAACGCGACGGCGGAGAAGGTCAAGACGAACCCGAGGGTGATGAACACCGGCCGCACCCGGCTGGTCTGGCCCACCGAGGCGCCGAGCAGGATCGGCAGGATGCATGGGGCGGCCACGGTCAGCACGCCGGCGGCGAACGCCAGCAGCAAGGCAGTTACCGCCGACGCTCCGGTCCGCTGCGGAGCTCAGTCACCCGAAGCAAGTTTGCCGACGGCGATCGGCGCTGCCTGCCAGCTTTCCGGGAACAGCGCCTCGAGGCTGCGCACCTTCGGAAGGTCGTTGAAGGCGATGTAGGGGTTGTCGGGATGGCGCACGAGGTAGTCTTGGTGATAGGCCTCGGCTGGGTAGAACGGGACGGCCGGGTCGATGCGTGTGGCGATCGGGCGGCTGAACGCATGGGCGGCCTCGAGCTGCGCCACGTAGGCCCGTGCGGTCCGTTCCTGCTCCGGGTTGTCCACGAACAGCTCCGAGCGGTATTGCGTGCCGTGGTCCGGCCCCTGGCGGTCCACCTGCGTCGGGTCGAGCGCCACCGAGAAGAAGATCTGCAGCAGCTTGCCGTAGCTGATGCGGGCCGGGTCGAACGTGACTTGGACGGATTCCGCATGGCCGGTCGCGCCGGTGCTCACCTGCTCGTATCTTGGGTTGGGGACATGGCCGCCGGCGTAGCCGGACACCGCCTGGGTCACGCCCGCAACATGCTCGAATGTCGCCTGCACGCCCCAGAAGCAGCCGCCGGCGAACACGGCCGTCTGCAAGCCGGCGCGGGCTGGCGCAACATCGAGCGCCGGCAGCGGCAACGCCTGGGTCGCGGACTCGGCGTGAGCCGACGGCTGCATCGCCTGGAACGACAGCGCCAGCGCGGCCGCGCCGGCGACGGCAATGAGACCCGGCTTGCTGACAGGAATCATGAGAGTGCTTTCCTTCAGGCTGTTTCCGGATGGAACGACAGCGCCGCGCCGTTCATGCAATAGCGCAGGCCCGTCGGTTTCGGGCCGTCGCTGAACACGTGGCCAAGATGGCCTCCGCAACCGCTGCACTGCACCTCGGTGCGGGTCATGAAGAAGCTCCTGTCGTCGGCGGTGATCACGCCATCCGGGAGCGGCTGCCAGAAACTCGGCCAGCCCGTGTGGCTGTCGAACTTCGCCTGTGAGCTGAACGCCGGCTGGTCGCAGCCCGCGCAGTCGTAGCGGCCCGGCCGCATTTCATGATCGAGCGGGCTCGATCCCGGCCGTTCGGTGCCCTTGCGGCGCAGGATGGAGTACTGATCCGGACTCAGCACACGCCGCCACTCCGCGTCGGGCCACGCGACGCGGAAGGCTTGCGCTGCGGCGGTGTTCATCTGGGGCGTGAGGGCAAGATACGCGCCCAATCCAAGGGCCGAGGTGCCCACCAACAAAGCCCTGCGCCGCATTATGTCGCGCTCCATTCCGTTGCCTGGCCTTCGCTTGGCGATGCCGGAAACTTATAAGGTTGCGCCCCGGCGAACCGCAACGCGTCGCCTATCCGTGCCATGAGCGGGCACGGTGACGCTCGAACGACGGCTTGAAGCGGTCTGGTTGCACTATTTCCACCCAGGCGTCATATTTGTTCGGATATAGCGTGCTTTATCAAAAGCAGTCCAGTTCAGCCAGGACGCTATGATTTCACGATCCGTGCCGTGATGTCTGCCGCATAGAGCGGCAGGCTTGACAGCGAGGGCCGGGGATGCGGTCGTCCTCGTCACCGCGGCAGGACCGAAGTAGACTTGCCGCTCATCATAGGACCGGAGTTACCATCCGATGGCCGAGATCCGTTCCTCCGTCTGTCCGCATGATTGCCCCAGCACGTGTGCGCTCGACGTGGAGGTCCTGGACCGGTCGACGATCGGGACGGTGCGCGGGGCGGACAATCCCTACACGGCCGGCGTCGTCTGCAACAAGGTCGCCCGGTATGCCGAGCGCGTGCATCACCCAGACCGCATCCTCCACCCGATGCTGCGCGTGGGCCCGAAAGGCAGCGGCGAGTTCCGCCGGATCGGCTGGAACGAGGCGCTCGACCGCGTAGTGGCCGGCTTCACCGCGGCGGCTGCACGCCACGGGACGGAGACGGTCTGGCCCTATAGCTCCGCCGGCACGATGGGCTTGGTGAACCGCGACGGCATCTTCCGCCTGCGCCACGCCATGCGCTGGTCCGGGCGCAAGGGCACGATCTGCAGCACCATCGCGACGGCCGGCTGGATCGCGGGATGCGGCCGGGTGAGCGGGTCCGACTCGCGGGAGATGGCGAAGGCCGACCTGAACGTGCTCTGGGGCACGAACCCGGTCTCCACCCAGGTCAACGTCATGGCGCACGTCACCCGCGCACGGAAGGAACGCGGGGCGAAGCTGGTCGTGATCGACCCCTATCGCACCGGGACTGCGGCCGCGGCCGACCTGTACCTCGGCCTACGCCCCGGCACGGATGCGGCGCTCGCATGCGCCGTGATGCACTGCGCCTTCCGCGACGGATACGCCGACCGTGCCTACATGGCCCGCTACGCCGACGACCCGGCCGCTCTGGAGGCGCATCTGGCCATCCGTGGGCCGGACTGGGCGGCGGCGATCACCGGGTTGCCGGCGGCCGACATCGAGGCGTTCGCCGCGCTCTATAACGCGACCCCGCGCGCCTACATCCGGGCCGGGTTCGGCTTCACGCGCGGGCGCAACGGGGCCGCATCCATGCACGCCGTCACCTGCCTGCCGACGGTCACCGGCAAGTGGCAGCACGAGGGCGGCGGCGCGCTGTGGAACAACAAGGGCATCTATACCTGGGACAAGTCGCTGATCGAGGGCACCGCCCTGCGCGACACAGCGGTGCGCGAGCTCGACATGAGCCGGATCGCCAGCATCCTGACCGGCGACGCCGCCGCCCTGCTGGGCGGCCCCGCCGTCCACGCGCTGCTGGTGCAGAGCGGCAACCCGGCCTCGGTCTGCCCTGACAGCAACCGCGTGCGGCAGGGATTGTTGCGCGACGACCTGTTCGCCGTGGTGCACGAGCACTTCATGACCGAGACCGCGGCCTACGCCGACATCGTGCTGCCGGCGACGATGTTCCTGGAACACGACGACATCTACCAGGCCGGCGGCCACAGCCACATCCAGATCGGCCTGCGGGTCATCGACCCGCCCGGGGAGGCACGGTCCAACCACGATCTCGTCTGTGCCCTGGCGCAGCGTTTCGGCCTGATCGACCCGAGCTTCGCGATGACCGGGCTGGAGCTTGCGGACGCGACCTTGCGCGCCTCGGGTTATCCGTCCGCACAGGAACTCGCGGCCCGGCGCTGGGTGGACGTGCAGCTTCCATTCGAGCGGGCGCATTTCCTGGATGGGTTCGGCCATGCGGACAAGAAGTTCCATTTCCGGGCGGACTGGCGGGCGCTCGGCGACACGGAGGGCAAGCTGCCGCCGTTGCCGGACTGGGCGCCGCTCACCGACCAAGCGACCGACGAACGGCCGTTGCGGCTGGTCGCGGCGCCTGCACGGCAGTTCCTGAACTCGACATTCACCGAAACGCCGACCGCCCGGAAGCGCGAGGGACGGCCGCAGGCGCTGATCTGCCCAGACGACGGCGCGCGGTTCGGCATCGCGGACGGAGCGTCGATGCGCCTGGGGAATGCGCGCGGCGAGGTGGTGCTTCATGCCCGCTACGTGCCGGGGCAGACACCGGGAACGGTGATCGTCGAGAGCATTTGGCCAGCCGCCGCATTCGGGGGTTTGCAGCATGGCATCAACGTGCTGACCAGCGACGAGCCTGCCCTGCCCGCGGGCGGGGCCGTGTTCCACGACACCTCGGTCTGGATGCGGCCGGAGCTCGCCACGTTCGCGCTGGCCGCGGAATAGCCGTCGATGGGCGCCGCACCCTTCTGACCTGACCCAAGGAGTATCGGCATGGATTACGTAAGGCTTGGCTCGACCGGCCTGGAGGTGTCGCGCATTTGCCTCGGCTGCATGACCTATGGGGCGTCCGACCGCGGCAACCACGCCTGGACCATGGACGAGGCGAGCAGCCGTCCGCTGATCCAGCAAGCCTTCGAGCTGGGCATCAACTTCCTCGACACCGCCAACGTCTATTCGGACGGCAGTTCCGAGGAGATCGTCGGCCGCGCCGTCCGCGACTTCTCGCGCCGCGAGGACGTGGTGATCGCGACGAAGCTCAATGGCCGCATGCGGCCGGGCCCCAATGGCGCCGGGCTGTCACGTCGGGCGGTGTTTGCGGAGATCGACAACAGCCTACGCCGCCTCGGCACCGACTGGGTGGACCTGTATCAGATCCATCGCTGGGACCCGGCGACGCCGATCGAGGAGACGCTCGAGGCGCTGCACGACGTGGTCAAGGCCGGCAAGGTCCGCTACATCGGCGCGTCGTCGATGTATGCCTGGCAGTTCGCCAAGGCGCTGTATACCTCGCGCCTGCACGGCTGGACCGAGTTCGTCAGCATGCAAAACCACCTCAATCTGCTGAGCCGCGAGGAGGAGCGCGAGATGTTGCCGCTCTGTGCGGATCAAGGCATCGGCGTGCTGCCCTGGAGCCCGATGGCGCGCGGACGGCTGACCCGCGATTGGGATGAGACCAGCGCCCGGCAGGACAGCGACGTGTTCGGCAAGACGCTGTATGCCGCGAACACCGAATCCGACCGCCGGGTGGTGCAGCAGGTGGCCGAGGTCGCGGCGCAGCGTGGCGTCCCGCGGGCGCAAGTGGCCCTGGCCTGGGTGGCGCAGAAAAGCGTCGTCACCGCCCCGATCATCGGCGCGTCAAAGCCGCAGCACCTGCATGACGCGGCTGCCGCCTTGTCGCTCGCTCTCACGCCGGAGGAGGTCGGCATGCTGGAGGCACCTTACACGCCGCATCCCGTCGTCGGGTTCAAGTAAGTATAGCGAGCGACGCCGTTCCGGGCCGCAGCGAGGGCCAGGCGGTTTCCCCGGGTCATAACGAGCTGTCATTGCGAGGGGGCTTCGGCGCGGCGATCCAGGACGCTACAATCCAAGACTGGTGCGTGTGGTCCTGGACTGCCGCGTCGGTGCGCTGCTCGCAATGACCGTTTCTGTTGCGATAAACCGGGACTTCGCCATTCGTCACGCCGCGAGCGGCAGCCCGGCTGCGCTCCGCTCGGCGGCCAGGATGGTCCCCGTCGCCGACTCCGTGATGAGGACCGTGCGACGGTCAGGGCCGCCGAAGGCAAGGTTGGTGACCGTGGCGCCCCGGCACAAGACCAGCCATGCGATCACCGCCTCCTGCGCATCCAAGACGAACGCGGCGCCGAGCGAGGCGTGGGCCAGCAGGACGTTCCCCGCAGTACCCGCCGCCATCCCGTCGGGTCCGCTCGTGGCGTGGAACTGCGCGAAGCGGCCGACCTTGGAGGTGCTCCCGTCCGGCAGCAGCGGCAGGCGCCACACCGAGTTGTCGCGGGTCATCGCGATGAAAAGGACCTCCTCGTCCGCCGACAACGCCAGGCCGTTCGGGCTGGGTCCGTTGGACAGCAGGCAGTCGAGCCGCCCGGCGGCGCTCAGGCGAACATGCCGAGGTGCTCCAGCTCTACGCCAGGCGCGACCCGGCCGTTCAGCAATGCCTGCACCGGCACATCATGGGGTCGGCGGATCGGTCCTGGTCCACTGCGCGCGGGGCGACGAGATCCTGTGCGAGGCCACGTCGCACCTGCTGCACTTTGAAACCGGAGGGCCGGCCGGGATCGCGGGGGCGGTCCTGACGCCGTTGGCGGGGCAGCGT
>CAZZWN010000104.1:0-11294 GCA_964657765.1 uncultured Acetobacteraceae bacterium | reverse complement strand
ACGGCGTCGAGGTGCACTCCGCCAACAACTACCTGCTGGAGCAGTTCATCCGCGATAGCACCAACCGGCGCACCGACCGCTATGGCGGCTCGCTGGAGAACCGGCTGCGCTTCCCGCTCGAGGTCGTCGCCGCCGTAACGGAGGTTTGGGGCGGCGGCGCCCGGGTCGGCATCCGCATTTCGCCGGGCACGACGGCGCCGGGCGAAACGCCGCTCGACAGCGACCCGATGGGCACCTACTGCGCCTATATCGACGCACTGTCCAAGTTCGGCCTGATGTATGTGCACGACATCGAGGGTGTCACGCAGATGAGCCGCGACCCCAACGGCATCGACTACCCGGCCCTGCGCCGGCGGTTTAGCGGCGCCTATATCGCCAACAACAACTACGGCCTCGAACTCGCGGAGCAGACGTTGGCCGACGGCAACGCCGACCTGATCAGCTTTGGCCGGCCCTTTATCGCCAATCCCGATCTGGTGGACCGGCTGCGCACCGGCGCGCCATTGGCCGAGGCGCCGAAGCAGTATTGGTATGGCGGCGACGCGACGGGCTACTCGGACTGGCCGGGAATGCAGGGCCGGATCAAGCTCGCCGCCTGATCCGCTCAAGGCGCGGCGCGCACGACGCCGCCCTGATCATCGTGGCGGGCAAGCTGCTGTTTTGGTCAGCTTGGCGTTCCGTGCTGGCATCCGCTATAACAGACGTCGCGAAGTAACAATGAGAGGAAACTCCCATGACGACGTTCCAGGAACGCGAGCAGGCATTCGAGGCGAAGTTTGCGCATGACGAGGAGGTCCGCTTTCTCGTCACCGCGCGCCGCGACAAGCTGTTCGCGCAGTGGGCGGCCGACCGGATGGGGCTCGCGGAACCAGCGCGGGCTGAACTCACGACCTCGGTATTGGCCTTGCGGGACGGCCACGGGCATGACGATGCACTCCGCAGCCACGTGGCGCTGGCATTGACGGACGCCGGGCATGTTATCCGGGCGTCTGAGCTTGCGACCGTGCTCCACGACTGCACTGCCCGGGCCCAGCAGCAACTGCTCGACGGTACGTCGCTGGTTGCCGCTGCCCGATAGCCAGCGAACGAGTGGTCCGATCGTAAAGCTTGGTTCCTGAGAACTTTGTGAATTGGTCCACTAAATAACGGGCTGGCTGCGCTGGCCGCCGCCCAGGGTCTACCTGACGATGCGGCCGAATACGTAGCCGGCCAGCACCGCGATGCCGAGGGACGCAAGCGGCTTGTCCTGGATGCGCTGCGACAGGCTCTCCTTCTGCGCGCTCACCTGGTCAGCCGTCCGGCGGGCGCTGTCCACCACGCCGCGCACCCGCTCGGCACCTTGGCGCAGCGGTTCGGCCACTGCTTCGGTCACACTGGCGGCGGCGTTGGATGCCGCCTCGGTCACGCTGGCGGCGGCGTTGGATACGGTCGCGCCGACACGTTGCTTGGCGTCTTCCATCCGGGTCGCGGGGTCGGTGCTCCGCAGTTCGTCCAGCTGGCCGCGTAGCTGCTCAACCTCGGCCGACGGGCTCTTCGGCGTCTCTGTCATCATCGTTCTCCATGCTGCTCAGACCCAATCAATGCGGCAGCCCCGCTCCCGGTTGCAAGATGGCTGCCG
This sequence comes from uncultured Acetobacteraceae bacterium, assembly GCA_964657765.1. GTDB lineage: Bacteria > Pseudomonadota > Alphaproteobacteria > Acetobacterales > Acetobacteraceae > CAHJXG01. The sequence continues at coordinate 9,676 of CAZZWN010000104.1, read as the reverse complement.
CCGCACATCATTCGGCGCGCGTCGGTCGGCCCTCGATTGGATAGGCCGGGTCGTTGTAGCCCGGTGTCGAGGCATGGCCCGGCGCCACCAACCCGTCGACCAACGCCTCGTCCTCCGCCGTGAACCGGTAGTCCAGCGCGGCCAGGTAGTCTTCCCACTGCGTTTCGGTCCGGGGGCCGCCGATGACTCCCGTCACCAAACGGTTGTTCAGCACCCAGCCGACAGCAAATGCGGTGGGCGTGGCCCCGCGCGCCCGGGCGTGGGCCGCGATCTGCTGCGCCATCGCCAGCGATTCCGGCCGCCACTCCGTCTGCATCATCCGCCGGTCCTGCCGCCCGGCGCGGCTGTCCGCCGGTGGCGGCGCGTCCGGGTCGTACTTGGCCGATAGGATGCCGCGGGCCAACGGGCTATAGCTCACGACGCCCAGGCCGTAATGCTTGCAAGACGGCAGGTGCTCCGTCTCCGGCTGCCGGTTCAGCGCGTGGTAGTAGGGCTGGCTCACCACCGGGCGGTCGATGCCGAGCTGGTCGCACAGCCCGCAGATCTCCGCCACCCGCCAGGACCGATAGTTGCTGAGGCCGAAGTAGCGGATCTTGCCCTGACGCACCAGGTCGGCCATGGCGTGCACCGTCTCGCCGAGCGGCGTGGCGTGGTCCTCCTTGTGCAGGTAGTAGACATCCACGTAGTCGGTCCCGAGCCGTGCGAGGCTGGCCTCAATGGCGCGCAGCACCCATTTGCGTGAGAGGCCCGCACCATTTGGCCAACCGGGATTCGGAACGCCCGCGCCGGGGTTGGCGACCTTGGTGGCGAGCACCCAGGCGTCGCGGTCGGCCTTGATCGCGGCCCCGGTGATCCGCTCCGACGAGCCGCCGGTATAGGCATCTGCCGTGTCGATGAAGTTCACGCCGGCGTCGCGCGCCCGGCCGATGATCCGCCCTGCCGTCACGGCGTCGGTCGGCCCGCCGAAGTTCATGGTGCCGAGGCAGAGCGGCGAGACTTTTAGGCCACTGCGGCCAAGGGTGCGGTAGTCCATGAAACAGGCTCCTGCGGTAAGCGGCCCGAATTTGCGGCCGGTGTGCGGGCGTCGTCCTCCCTGACTATAAGCAGCCGTGGCGTGTTGGTTGCGCCCGATGCCTTGCTTGGCTCATTCGGGACAGGCAGGTTCGCAGCGTTAAAGAGCACGCGAGGCCACTATGAATTCGCTCAAAAGCCAGTTCCTGAGAGTCCCCGCCATCCGCAGCCTGCACGACGCCCGGAATGAACTGCTGCTGCAGCGCGACGCCTTATCGCATGACCTCACCGCCTGCAGGGAGCGGCTCGCCGCCACGGGCGACAACGCCGCGAGCCCGTTTTTCTGTTACAATGCCGCCTTCGACGCTCAGGCCGTCATTCGCCGGCACGCCGTAGCCGGGTTGCGGCCGCATCCCGGATACCTCACGAACTTCCTTGGCGTGCGGATCGATCCTAAGTTCTTTCCCGCGATCCTGGAAGGCCGGGCGGGGCAGGTCGAGCCGGTGCCAATCCCCGCCAACTGGCACGCCGACATCGCGGAGTGGGGGGCTGCCCTGCGCGCGGTCGACCTAGCGTCCGGCAGCTTCACGGTGGTCGAACTCGGCTGCGGTTGGGGATGCTGGATGAACAACGCCGGCGCCGCCGCACGGCGTCGAGGGCTGGCCGTCCAGCTTATTGGCATCGAGGGCGATGCCGGCCATATCGAATTTGCCCGGGAGGCTTGTGCGACCAACGGCTTTTTGCCGGCGCAGGTCGCGCTGCATCACGGCATCGCGGCCACGACGGCTGGCACGGCCTTGTTTCCGCATCAGGACGCCGGGTCGTCCTGGGGCCTGGAGCCGATCTTCAACGCGACGGAGACGCAACGTGAGAAGGCCGTGCGCTCCGGCGGCTACAGCGCGCTGCCGATGATTCCCTTGGCGGAGGTTGTCGCACAGCATCCGCGCATCGACCTTTTGCATATCGACATCCAGGGCGGCGAAGCGGATTTGGTGGCGGCCTGCTTGCCGCTGCTGAGCCGGAAAATCGCCTATCTGCTGATCGGCAGCCACTCCCGGGCGATCGAGGGCCGCCTGTTCGACACCCTGCTGGGAGCGGGCTGGCGTCTTGAGATCGAGCGACCATGCCGACTGCATCTGAATGGCCCGGCGCCGGTGACGGACGTCGACGGCGTGCAGGGATGGCGCAATCCAGCCCTGCTGCCGTAGCGGGTGACGCCGGTCGCCGCTCGTGCCCTGACGCAGACTGCTTCTTCCCTGCGCGTCACAGCACTAGCCTCGCCAAATCTGAATTCTATAAACTTACATTAGCATAAAACGAAATGACCGAGAGTAATTGGATACAATCTGATCGGTCTTTTTAAGTCGCTGCAACAAATCAGAAACATCTTCACATTGCACACCGGATCGTTACATTTACTCGAATACAATAAGATGAACTAAGGAATTGCGACGTTTTTCCTAATCTGCCATTGGACAGCACTTGATAACCGTCAAAGTTCGCACTTCATGTTGATCTCGATTGAGTTGCTGTCCGGTTATCTGGCAGGTCGGGTCGACTGCAGGAGAGAACAACCATGCTGAAAAGCCTTTCGACAGAGCCTTCTCTAGATCCTGCTCCGCAGCAGCCCAATGACAAGCCAACCAAGCCAGCCAGCCCGCGCAACGCCATGCGCTACCCAGGCGATCAGCCCAAAGCCCCGCCCAGCCCGCCGCCCCGGCAATCCGACGCTGCCCGCAGCCACGCCAGCCAAGAGAGCTTGGGTCAGCAAGAGTGATCGGCCTCGTACTGATCAGCCACGGGGAGCTGGCGTTGGAATTGCGCCGGTCGCTCGAAGCCATATCCGGCACCCAGCCCCACCTCGCCACCGTATGCGTCAACCCGAATGACCATCCCGACGAACGGCGCGGCGCTGTGGCCCGCGCCATCGCGGAGACGGACGACGGGGAGGGGGTCATCGTCGTCGCCGATATGTTCGGGGCAACGCCCTGCAACTTGGCAGTGTCGCTGGCGGAGAGGTCCTCGACCGGTAAGCCCGACGTCGACGTGATCGCCGGCGTCAACCTGCCGATGCTGGTCGAGATTGCCAAGGCGCGCTCAACGGTCTCACTGGCCGAGTGCGTCGCGAGAGCCACCACGGCCGGGCGGCACTACATCAGCTCTGCGTCCGAGGTGCTCGCCCATGCCGATATCCAGGCAGCCACCGCTAAGTCGAATGGCAGTGGGGCGAATGGGACCGGGGCGAATGGACGCGCGGACCCCTCGATCTACTCTTCCTGTCCCGGGATCCCACCCGCTCCGCCACGGAGCGGCATCGCGGTAGGCGGCCCCAGCAGCCCATACGAGATCGGCAGCGCCGCCGCGCACAAAGCCGCCATGACCCAGAACGCGGACGCGCCAAGCCGGTCGTAAAGCGGCCCAGAGGCGAAGGTAAGCGCAGTCGACGCCGCGCCGACCGCGACGGTGCCGTAGAACGCCTGCGCGGTCGCTGCGAGCTGCGCCGGCACCGTGCGCCCGATCATATGCACGCAGGTGAGATGCAGCAGGGCGAAGGTGAAGCCGTGCAGCGGCTCCACCAGCGCCATTGCCGGCACTGCCGCAGTCATGGCCGCCGTGCCCCAACGCACCGTGCCGGCCCCGGCCGCAATCAGGGCCGCGACGCCTGGGCCGAACCGCTCAATGATGGCCGGGCCGAGCACGAAGAACACGAGCACCTCGGCGGCGACCGACTCGCCCCAAAGCATCCCTGCGGCTTCCGTTCCCATGCCCGCGGCGCGCCAGCGGATCACCTCGAACCCGTCGTGCAGCGCATGGCTGCCGCCGACCAGCGCCGCCACCAGCATCAGCCGTCCAAACATCGGAATGGCCAGCAGGTCGCGCATGCGGCTGGGGCGTCCGGCCTGGCCCTGGAGCGGAAGGCCGGCGGGACGATTGGGCACCCGGACGGCGAGGACGGCGGCGACGGCGAGCAGCGCGGCATTGAGCCAGATGATCACGTCCAACCCGGCCCGCCCGACCGCAAGCCCGGCCACCACGTTACCGATGATGAACGCGGCCGAGCCGGCCCCGCGCACCCAGCCGTATTCGAACCCGCCGGGCCGGTCGCCGGCTCCGAGCGCCAGCGTATCCGCCACTGGCGATAGCGGGGCCAGCAGGGCTGCGTGCCCGACGCTCACCAGCGCCAGAGCCAGCAGGCCATGGGCGGGCGCATAGCCCATGGCCACCACGGCCGCCGCCGCCAGCCCGGCCGTCAGGATCGCGCGTGGTGCGCCCGATCGGTCCGCCAGGCGTCCGCCCAAGGGTCCGGTCGCGAGGCGGATTGCCGATCCCAGCCCCAGCACTAGGCCGATCGAGGACGGATCGAGGCCGCGTTCCTGCAGCAGCGCCGGGAGGAAGGGCGAGGCGACGCCGAAAGCGGCAAAGAGGGCGGTGTAGAGCAACACGAAACGCGGCAATGACGAGATACTCACTAGGCACCCTCCAACTCAGCCCAACGTAGCCCGTGCGCCGGCGTTGCAGGATTGATCGATCGGCTGAATGGACCTTTGAGGCAGCATTGTCAGACAATACCGTGTCCGAACGGCCGCGTGGCGCGTCCGTAAGCTTTGTTCTCGCGACGTTGGGGCTGGACGCGCTCGGCGTCGGCATCATCGCGCCGATCGTGCCGGGGCTGGTGCAGGAGCTCGAGCATCTGCGGCCAGAGCAGGCGGCACCTTGGGTCGGCGCGCTGATCGCTGCCTATGCCGGGACGCAATTCTTCGCCGCGCCACTGCTCGGGGCGCTCAGCGACCGTTTTGGCCGGCGTCCGGTCATCCTCACCTCGGTGTTCGGCATTGGGCTTGACTACGTGTTGCTGGCGTTGGCGCCGAGCATGTGGTGGCTGTTTCTGGGGCGCCTAATCGCCGGCGCCACTTCGGCCAATGTCGCCGCGGCCACCGCCTATATTGCCGACGTCAGCGATAAGGACGACCGCTCCGGCCGGTTTGGGCTGGTGGGGGCGACGTTCGGGGCCGGATTCGTGATCGGCCCGGCCATCGGCGGCTGGCTCGGGGACTACGGCCTGCGCTGGCCATTCTACGCGGCGGCGACGCTCGCCTTCGGCAATTTCCTCTATGGCGTGTTCGTGCTGCCCGAGAGCCTGCGGCCAGAAAACCGTCGCCCGGTGACCTTGGCCCGCGCCAACCCGTTCAGCCTGCTGGGCAAGGTGTGGCGCGACCCGGCGCTGCGCAGCATGGCCATCGCCTGGTCGTGCAGCTGGATCGGCCTCGGCGCGGTGCAGAGCAGCCTGGTGCTGTTCACCCGCTACCGCTTCGGCTGGGGCATGGGGGCGAACGGCCTGGTGCTCGCCGGCATCGGCTTGGCACAGGCGGTGACCGAGGGCTTTCTGCTGACCCGCATCACCGCACGCCTCGGCGACCGGCGGACGGCGCTGCTCGGTTATACGGCGGCGGCGCTCGGCTACGCGACGCTGGCGCTGTCGCTCGCGGGCTGGATGCTGGCGCCGGCGGTGGTGCTGCTCGCTTTGGGCGGACTGGCGGTCCCCTCGGTGCGGGCCATGGTCTCCGGCCGTGGCGGCGTGGATAACCAAGGCGAGCTGCAGGGCGTGCTGACGTCGGTGGAAGGGCTGACCGCGGTGGTCGCGCCGCTGCTAACGGCATGGCTGTTCTACGCCTTCACGTCGCCGGCCGTGCCGGTGCATTTCGCAGGCGCGCCGTTCATGCTGGCCGCTGGCGGCGCGCTGTTGGCAGGGACTTTGCTGCGAAAGCTGTGAACCGGCTTGACCCGATCCGGCTCAGGCAGTCATCTCCCAATCGGGGAGAAACATTGAATGAGCGACCAGCTTGCGGACAGCGCGGAGCGTCTGTTCACAGCGAATACCGGCAAAGCAGTGATCCGTTCGGCCGAGGACGGCGCGTTCCCGCACGCTCTCTGGAGTGCCGTAACCGAGGCCGGCTTCACCGCCGCCCTGCTGCCCGAGCACGCCGGCGGCTTCGGCGCGACGGTCGCCGAGGCGATGTCGCTGCTGCGGATTTCCGCCGCCCATGCCGCGCCCATTCCCTTGGCGGAGACGATGCTCGCGGGCTGGCTGCTCGCCCAGGCTGGCCTTCCGGTGCCGGACGGCGTGCTGACCTTGGCCCCCGTGCGTGCGAAGGATGTGCTCAGGCTGGACCGGACGGCGGATGGCTGGCGGCTCGCGGGAACGGCCGCGCGCATTCCCTGGGCCCGTGACGCAGACGTGATCGTCGTGCTGGCGGAGGGGCCGGATGGCCCAGCCGTGGCGTTGCTGAGCGGCGGATTAACCATAAGCCACGATCGCAACCTGGCCGGCGAGCCGCGCGATACGATCGCCGTGGATGCAACGCTGCCCATGGATGCGGTGGCGCCGGCTCCATCCGGTTTCGGCCCGGCGCAACTGCGCGCTGCGGGGGCGGCGCTGCGCACGGTGCAGATTGCCGGGGCACTGGCGCGCACGCTGGCCCTGAGCGTGCAATATGCGCAGACCCGGGTGCAGTTCGGCCGGCCGATCGGCAAGTTCCAGGCGATCCAGCACAACCTGGCGATCCTGGCCGGGCAGTCCGCCGCCGCCATCGCCGCCGCCGACATGGCTGCGGATGCCCTGGCGAATGGGCTCGATCCGATGCTGGTCGGCGCTGCCAAGGCCCGGGCGGGCGAGGCTGCGAGCATCGCCGCCGGGCTTGCGCATCAATCGCACGGCGCGATCGGCTTCACCCAGGAATACGAGCTGCACTTCGCCACCCGGCGCCTGTGGTCCTGGCGGGACGAGTTCGGCAACGAGGCGGAGTGGAACGGCGTCGTCGGGCGCGCGGCGCTGGCGGCCGGCCCGGACGGGCTGTGGCCCAGGCTGACGGCCGCCTGATGGCTCAACTCGACAGCCTGTTGTCGCCGCGGTCGGTCGCGGTGATCGGCGCTTCGCCGGACCCGCACAAGATACGCGGCGCGCTGTTCCACGTATTGCGCAACAACGGTTTCGCCGGGCGGATCGTGCCGGTGAACCCGAGCTACCGGGACATCGACGGCGTCCCTTGCTTTCCCTCCTTGGCGGCGGCCGGGGAGCCTGTCGACCTGGCGTTGATCGCCATTCCCGCCGCGGGCGTGCTGCCGGCGTTGGAGGAATGCGCGGCGGCCGGGGTGCGCAACGCGGTGATCATCTCCTCCGGCTTCGCCGAGGACGACGCGGCGCCGGCCGACCTGCAGGACCAGATTGCAGCGCTGGCGCGGCGCACCGGCATGCGCGTCTGCGGCCCGAACGCCGAGGGCTTCCACAACGAGCCCGGCCACGTCAGCGCCACCTTCAGCCCGGCGGTCGACCGCGCCGCCGACGACCATCCCACGGCGACGGCCAACCGCATCGGCATCGTGGCGCAAAGCGGCGGCATGGGGTTCGCGCTGTATAACCGCGGCCGGGCGCTCGGCCTGTCGTTCAGTACGGTGGTCAGCACGGGCAACGAGGCCGACCTGACCGCGGCGGATTTCCTCGCGCACATGGCGGACGACCCGGCCACCGCGGCGATATTGCTGTTCCTGGAGAGCGTGCGAGACCCGGCAGCCTTTGCCGCCGCCGCTGCGGCCGCCCATGCGGCGGGCAAGTTCATCGTCGCCATCAAGATCGGCCGGTCGGGGCCGGGCAAGCTCGCCGCCGCGTCGCACACCGCCAGCATGGCGGGCTGGGATGTCGGCTACGACGCGATGTTCCGGCGGCATGGGATCGTCGTCGCGACCGAGTTGGATGAGGCGCTGGGGATCGCGGCGGCGCTCGTGTGCAATCCGCCGGCGCAAGGCGGCCGGGTGGCGGTGCTGACGGTATCGGGCGGCGCGGGCGCATGGTCCGCCGACGCGCTGGTGGCGGCCGGGCTGGAGGTGCCGGAGCTGGGCGCCGCGACGCAGGCGGGCATCCGCGAGTTCATCCCGAGCTACGGCGCTGCCCGCAACCCCATCGACCTGACGGCGGCCGGCGTGCAGGGCGGCGGCATGCTGCGGGCGCTGGAGCTGCTGAGCCGCGACCCTGGCGTGGACCAGATCGCGGTGATCACCTCGCTGTCCAATCCGGCGCGCGTGTCCATCGACGGTGCCGGGCTGGCGGCGCTGCTGGCGCGACGGCTCAAGCCGGTGCTGTTCTATAGCTATACGCTGCCGTCGCGGTTTGGCCGGGGCATCCTGGCGGAGGCTGGGACGGTCATTTTGCCGTCGATGGCGGTGCTGGCGACCGCGGCCCGGGCGTTGCTCGACCGCGGTCGATATGCGCCGCCCAGTCCCGCCAATCCTATGGCGCTCCCCGAAGCGGTCCGCTCCGTGTTGTCGAGCCATAGCGGCCCGCTCGCCGAGCACGCGGCCAAGGCGTTGCTTGCGGCATGCGGGGTGGCGGTCTCGCCGGGCCGCTTGGTGACGCAGGCTTCCGGGCTGGCGGCCGCGGCGTCGGCGCTCGGCTTTCCGCTGGCGGCGAAAATCCAGTCGGCTGCCATCCCGCACAAGACGGAGGCGGGCGGCGTCTGCCTGGGCATCGCCGACTTGCCGGCGCTCGAAGCCGCGTTTGCGGATATCCTCGCCAATGCCACGAACCACGCTCCCGGCGCCCCCATCGACGGCGTGCTGCTCGAGCCGATGGCGGCGCGCGGCGTAGAAATCATCGTCGGCATCGTGCGCGACCCGAGCTTCGGCCCCGTGGTGATGGTCGGCGCCGGCGGGGTCGCGACCGAGCTGTTCCAGGATACCGCCTACCGCCTCGCACCAGTGAACGAGGCCGAGGCGACGGCGATGCTGCACGAGTTGCGCAGCGCCGCGCTGATGGACGGCTTCCGCGGCGCGCCGCCGGGCGACATCCCGGCGCTGGCGCGGCTCGTGGCCCTGGTCTCGCGCTTTGCCGACGCCGGGCGCGCCGTCGTGGCCGAACTGGAATTGAACCCGGTGATCGTCCATCCTGCCGGCCAGGGCTGCACGATCGCCGACGCCCTGCTGGTGCTCTCGCCAGAAGCCGTCCAACCCGAAAGATGACCGCGATGCAGGCACTCACCTTCACGACGCCGCCGCCCTCCGACGCAATCGCGGAGGCGTTGCGCCACGAGGTCCGCGAGTTCCTCGGCACCGAGCTGCAGGACCGCTCGCCGTTCCAGCGCGCCGAGTCCTGGAGCGGCAACGACCCGGTGTTCAGCCGCAAGATGGGGCAGCGCGGCTGGATCGGCATGACGCTGCCCAAGGCCTATGGCGGCCATGAGCGCTCCGCCCTCGAACGCTATGTGGTGCTGGAGGAAATGCTGGCGGCCGGGGCGCCGGTCGGTCACCACTGGGTCGCCGACCGCCAAAGCGCCCCCAGCATCCTGCGCAATGGCACCGAGGAGCAGCGCCAGGCCATCCTGCCCAAGATCGCCGCAGGGGAATGCTCGTTCTGCATCGGCATGAGCGAGCCCGACAGCGGCTCCGACCTCGCGGCGGCGCGCACCCGGGCGCAGCGGGTGCAGGGCGGCTGGCTGGTGAACGGCACGAAGGTTTGGACCTCGGGCGCGCACAAGGCCGACTACATGATCCTGTTCTGCCGCACCGGCGCAAAGTCGGACGACGACCGCCACGCCGGCGCGAGCCAGTTCCTGGTGGAAATGAAGCAGGCCCGCGCCGCCGGCATGACGGTGCGCCCGATCGTCGACATGCGCGG
>CAZZWN010000103.1:0-11429 GCA_964657765.1 uncultured Acetobacteraceae bacterium | reverse complement strand
GGCAGAAGGTCTGCTGCTGCACGATGCGCAGCCATACCCGCGGGTGGCCGCCCGGTCCCTCGCCGCCGTCGCATGCCACGACGCGGTCGTCGACATGGATGACCTCGGGCGAGCCCACGTCGGGATGGGGCGTGTTGCCGCCAAAGGGCATGTCGGTGCCGGACATCGAATGATCCTTACTGGTCGGGAGCGTCGCGGGATGATACCCCTGCCGCCCGTGGTTTCAAATTCCGCTTCACGCTGCTTGCCGATGCTGGTGTGTCTGGTCCTGCTGGTGGCCGGTTGCGGCGGCTTGCCGTCCTATAACATGAAACTTGCGCCGCTGCCTGCGTCGGCGCTGCAGGCGGACGACGCGTTCGTCATGCAGGACGGCGCCCGCCTGCCGGTGCGAAGCTGGCTGCCCGCCAAGCCGCGCGCCGTTGTGCTGGCCCTGCATGGCTTCAACGACAGCCGCGATGCGTGGGAGCTGCCTGGCCCCGAGTTCGCCGCCGCCGGGGTCGCATTGTTCGCGCCGGACCAGCGCGGATTCGGCGCGGCGCCCGAACGCGGTTTCTGGCCCGGTGCGGCGGCAATGGAGGCGGACGCCGCCGCGATGTTGCGCATCCTGCAGGCGCGCTATCCCGATACGCCGGTCTACGCGATGGGAGAGAGCATGGGCGGTGCGGTGCTTATGGCGCTCGCGGCCTCGGGCCAGGCGCCGCCCATCGCCGGCTGGATCCTGCTGGCCCCGGCGGTTTGGGGGCGGGCGCAGATGGACGTAGCGCTCAGCAGCGGGCTCTGGCTCGTGTCGACCGTGGCGCCGGGCCTGAGCGTGACCGGGGCCGAGGTGCCGATCCGCGTCGTGCCGAGCGACAACCGCGACGCCCTGTTGCGCTTGGTGCACGACCCGTTGACGATCCGGCGCACCCGGTTCGACGCGCTGCGTGGCCTGACCGACCTGATGGACGCGGCGCAGGCTGCCGCGCCAAGCCTGCCGGCCCATACGCTGGCCCTGTATGGCGAGCGCGACACGCTGGTTCCGGCCGAGGCAACCGGGCGCGCCTGGGAGGCGATGCCGCCCGACGTGCGCCGCGGGCTGTATCGCAGCGGCTATCATCTGCTGATGCGCGACCGCGCCCGCATGGCGGTGATTGGGGATGTGCTGGCCTGGATCAATGCGCCGGACAGCTGGTTGCCCTCGGGCGCGGATGTGGCGGCGGGGTCCTGGCGCAGCGTGCATCACTAGGACGGGTCGGGGCTTGGCGCGGCGGGCGTGCCGGGTTATGAGGGGACGCGGGACCCGTAGCTCAGCTGGATAGAGCGCTGCCCTCCGAAGGCAGAGGTCATGAGTTCGAATCTCGTCGGGTCCGCCAATTCCCTGTAAGACCCTATGCCGATGGCTGTCGTGTGAGCACATGATGTCGTGCCGCTTGCGGAGCCGATCACGGACTAGGAGGCGCTCAACCCCAGGGCAACGCCTAGGTAGCGAAGCGTCCTGACCCGGCGTCGCGCGCTTGGCCGAGCGCGGCGAGGGTCTCCAGCATGCCGGCGAGCTTGGCCGGACGAACGCCGCGGAAATGCTGCGCGAGCTCATGCGGGCTGGTGATGCCTTTGCCGGACAGGGCGGCGCGTAACGCGACGTATTGGGCAGGTACGTGCTTGGGCCAGGCAGGCAGGACCGCGCCGGGGTCCACGGCCATCGCGAGCTGCTGTTTTTGCACGGCCGGCTCGGTCGGGGCCTGGAAGGCGGGCCGGAGCCAGCGGACGTGGCCGACGGCCTCCTCGGCGGCGCGCTCGCGGTTGAGCGCCACGACGCGTTCGACGATTGCGGCGGCCGAGAGGTCGACGGGCCAGCCGTAGGCGTCGGCTACCGCTTGGTCGAGGCGGTCGTGGAGGTGGCGCAAGACTTCGACTTGGCCATCGTCCAGTACTTTTTTGTCCGGGCCGGACAAGGGCTTGCCGGCTCGAATTTCTGCCAGAACATTATAGAGGATGGTCATTGTGAGAAGGGGGTGTGCCGCAATACGAGTTTTTCGCAACGCGTCCAACTCCTCGGCTAACTCGGCGATAACTGCCGATTGCGCCAGTGTTGTTGATGGAAAAGGAAACGGATCGAAACAACGCGTTTTATTGTAGCGCGGATCATTCCCAAAACCGAGTCGACCGCCCGCGGCCGGTGCCCATAATGCATGAATGCGTGACGATAGCACACCTAGATCGCAAGCGTTCTCACTCGCGATACAAACCAGCATATTATCTGGAATTACATCTCCAGGCTGAAACACAAAAAAGCGATGCTTGGCGGTCTCGCTGGTCGCGATATAACGAGGCAATCCCGCCAGCGCTGTTCGGAGCAGCGAATTGTTCCGCCCGAAGAGCCACCAATTGTGGCGACGGGAGGGCTCGTTATTATGATCTCGCTCCGGTTTTACGTAGAGCGAGATATGCTGGAACACGGCTGGATACCGTTGCCGCAATTCAGCTTCCGAAAGTCCATCAAGGTCGATTGCCATGACACCGCGCCGGCACCCGGCCATGTCTCTTCCATTGAGGTACGGGCGAATATGTACTGCCAATCCCGCCATCTTACCGAGACCAAGCGTCGTGGCGGTTTCAGGCGATACGATAAAGCCAGCGCCGTGCAACGCCATACCGCGGCTGCAAACCCGTTCGTTTGCCCGTAGCGCTTGAGCACTATCCAGGCTAACTCCCACCGTCAAATCCGCATTGATCATCCCAAAAGTTTCCACCAGCACGACCTTGGGCACCGCCGCCGCAGTCTCCCGCCCGACCACAAGCAGCCGTCCGGGCGCGTCCTCCTGCGTCCCCACCGTCATGGCAATCCGCACCGCCGCGCTGCCCCAGCCCTGCGACCACGGATGATCGGGAATGGCGAACGCCAAGCGCAGCGACCTCGCACCCTCCATTGCCGCCGCGACAACCCGGCGGCAAAACACCTGCCGGATGCTATTGCTGGTAATAAAGCCGAACCGCTGCGTCTTGCCCGTGCGCACCGCCTGCGCCGCGCGCCACCAGAAGAACATCGCCAGGTCGGCCGACCGCGGCACCTTGGGATAGGCGGCCCAAAGCGCCGCGGCATACCCCGATCCCAACTCCGCCCGCAGGTCCTTTCCCGCCACGAAAGGAGGATTGCCGACAATAAAGTCCACCTCCGGCCACGGCGCCTGCCTCCCGCCCAGGAAGCGCGCCGCCTCAATCTGGTCGGTCTCGTCCGGCACCGCCTTGCCCGTCGTCGGATGCAGCTTGGTGCGCCCGCCCCACGACGTCACCGGACGCCCCACCTTGTCCCGCTCGATCTCCACGCCGTCATGCGCCAGCAGCGCGTCCGCCTCCCGGATCGTCTGGAAATCATGCAGGATCGGCTCGGCCGGCGGCGTCTTCCCATTGGTCCGGAAATGCCATTGCAAATAGCCGATCCACAGCACCAGCTCCGCAACCGGAACCGCGCGCGGGTTCACGTCGAGCCCGTGGAACTGATGCGGATCGACGGTGACGCCGGCCATGTCCATCCGGCCGGCCTGGTTCGGCGCCAAGCCGTCCAGCGTATCCAGCACCTCGCCCTCGAGGCGCTTCATCAGCTCCAGCGTCACATACAGGAAGTTGCCGCTGCCGCACGCCGGGTCGAGCACTTGGACGTTGCACAGCCGGGCGTGGAAGGCGCGCACAAAGGCCGCCGCCGCCAGGGTGTCGCCGGCGCGCATCGCCCCCTCGGACGCGCCGCGCACGCCGTCCCACTCCTCGCGCAGCGGTTCCATGACGGTCGGCAGCACCAGGCGCTCCACGAAGGCACGCGGGGTAAACTGCGCGCCCAGCCGCCCGCGCTCCTTCGCATCCAGCGCGTTCTCCAGCAACGTCCCGAAAATGGCCGGCTCCACCTCGGCCCAGTCCTTGCTCGCGGCCTCCAGCAGCCAACGCAGCTCGGTCCGGTCCACCGCCAGCGGCTCGACGCCGCCATGCGCGCCGTGCCGGAACAGGCCGCCGTTGAACCGGGGCACCGTCTCCTCGAGCGCGATGCTGAAGCCGCCGGTGTCCATCGTCGCCCACAAATTGCTGACCAGCGGCAGGAAAGCAACCGGATTGGCCCGGCAGCGCTCGAGCAGCTTGGTGAAGCTCGCTTGAGGAAGAAGGTTCACACTTTGCGCGAACATGCAGAAAATGCAGCGCATTAGAAAGGTCGCGACGTGCTCCGGCGCGTGCCGGGGGCGGTCGGGCGGACCCTCCAGCGCCTCCGCCAGCCTGGCCAGCAGCGCCGCGATGTCGCTCGTCACCTCGGCCCGCTTCAGCGCCGGGTCGAGCGCCTTGGGATCGGTCCAAATCGCCTGCAGCCGCGCGCGCACCTCGGCCCGGCGCAGGTCGGGCAAATAGAGCCGGAAGCGCTCGCGGTCCGGGAACTGCGCGTAGTGCTTGCCGGTGCCGGAAAAGTCCGCATACAGGTCGAAGCAGAAGCCGATGTCGCAGACGATCAGGAACGGCGGCCAGCCCTCCTCCGGCGGGATGTCGCGGGCGTAGCGCTCCGCCTGGCCCTTCGCCTGCTGCATGTATCGCGCCCATTCCGGCGTGTTGCGAATGTTGGACCGGCGCTGGTTGTCGATAGTTAGATTGGAGCGTCGCTGGGCGTCGACCGTCAGCTCGAACTGTGCGGGCTTGCGGTCGGGAGCCGCGCCCTGCTTCGCCTCCAGCACGAAGCAGCCGCGCTTATAAAGGTCGATCCGCTTGCTGCTGATGCTGCCGTCGTCGTCATGGCGCTTGACGGCGCGTTCCAGGCGATAGTCGCCGCCGCCCCCGATCGCGCCGTCGGGCCGGGGCACGTCCAGCAGGTCGCAGAGCTCGTGCAGGAAAGCCGAGTAGTTGGCCCGTTCCGCCATGCCGGTGCCGTCCCAGCGACGGATGAACGTCTCCACCGTTTCGGAACCAAAGTCCTGGGAAGCTTGGGCTTGGAGCAATGCAATCGACACGATAACGCATTGAACATGCAGCTTTTGCGCAATCACGTCATATTATGTTAGGGAGAGCATGCTTTCGGTTAGATACAATGAGTTGCGATGTGGTTTGCTCAGCGGCTCGGAAGCCATACCTCGATGGCGCGGTCCTTCGACGCATCGCTGCGCCACGCATGGTTTTCCAGCTTCCACTTATAGGCCATGCCAGCCAGCTCACGGCCGAGGCGGCGCGCGAACTCATGGTCGGACTCGGAATAGAAATAGATCTCCGCGGTGGTTTGCACCTCGCCGGCGGCCCCGACGTCGACCTGATCGGCCGCGATGCCGGCACGGGCCGCCAAGCGTGCTGCGAGTGCGGCGCCACCGTCCCCACGCGCGGGGTGCAGCACCACGAGGGTCCGGCCATGCGGCGGCGCGCCGGGCCGTGCGGTGTCCCCCGGTGCCGCAGCGGCCGGCGGCGGGGTGGCTGGTGGCTGGGCGGCCCGGTTGCGAGATGCCTGCTTGGCTTGCGGCTGCGGCGAAGGCGGCGGGGGAACCGCCTCCGTAACGGATGTTACCGGCGGGACCGCTGCCTCCGCGGTGCGGCTCGCCATTGGCTGCAATGCCGTCGAAGCAGCCGTGGCGGACGCAATCCCATCGTCTTGCGGCCGCGCCGCGGTGCGTTCGGCCTGTGTCCGGTCCGCCGCATGGTCGGGCGCCGTATGCTCTGCGGGTGGCCCGAGCAGCGCCAGGATCAGCCCGCCGAAGCTCGCCAGCGCAGCGACGGAGCACCAGAACCACAACAAGGGCCGCCACCCCGGAGCAACGCCCTCCTCCGCCCCATATCCGACCAAGGTCATGGGGTCGGTCGACAAGAGTACGCCTGGACTCTTATTGCGGGAACGTTCCGTGATGCCGCCGGACTGCGACTTGCGGCCGAGGACGATGGGTCGTTGTAGCAAGCAATCTTATCCTTTCCTCAAAGGCAGCCCTTATTTCGCGACCATATAATCCAGGCCGGAAAATCTCGATGTTGCCGTAACAAAATCAGCGATATTGCAACAAAAAGGCCGTCGTTCAATCAAACCGGAGACGTCGTCCTCCTACGAGCATCGCATTTAGCCTGCCAGGCTGGATTAAGACAAACCTGCATGGTCCAGGTGCCTCACGATTCAGCATTGCAATACGGCCACGCCGCCCACTGTTGCCGCTCCAACCGAGGCACGCTAGGCTTCTCATTCATGAAACGCCGCCAACTCCTCCTCGCTGCCGGGGCAGCCTGCATCGCCCTCGACTCCAGCCCCGCCCGTGCGGAGCAGGTCACCGTCATGGCGGCCGCCAGCTTGACCGACGCCATGCAGGCGCTCGGCGAGGCCTGGGCGGACAAGGGCAGCGCGCCGCCCCGCTTCGTCTTCGCCGCCTCCTCGGCGCTGGCCCGGCAGATCGAGCAGGGCGCCCCGGCGGACATTTTCGCCTCCGCCGACGAACCCTGGATGGATTACCTGCAGCAACGCGACCTGATCACGTCAGGCAGCCGGAGCAGCCCGCTCGGCAACAGCCTTGTGCTGATCGCCCCCGCCGATCAATCAGGCGACATCGCCCTCACCCCCGGCGTCGACCTTTTTGCACGGCTGGGGCCACAGGGACGGCTCGCGACCGGGGACCCGGCAAGCGTCCCCGTCGGCAAGTATGCGCAGGCAGCGTTGACGGCGCTCGGCGTCTGGGACCAGATCGCTCCACGACTCGCCCGCGCAGAAAATGTGCGTTCGGCATTGCTGCTGGTGGAGCGCGGGGAGGCGCCGCTCGGCATCGTCTATGCAACCGATGCCGCGGCGTCGAAGGGCGTGCGGATCGTCGGCACCTTCCCGGAGGACAGCCATCCGCCCGTCAGCTATCCCTTCGCGTTGACCCGGCGCGGCGACCAGCCCGATGCGCGCGCCCTGCTCGCCTTTCTGACGGGCCCGGAGGCCGCACCCATCTACCGCAAGCTGGGCTTCTCCGTCCACGAGTGAGTCTGGGAGCGTACCTGGACGTGAATCCGGCCGACTGGCTCTCCGCCGACGAGTGGGAAGCGGTCCGTCTCAGCCTCTCGGTCGCCTCGCGCAGCGTTGCCTTCGGCCTACCGCTCGCCATCATGGCCGCCTACGCGTTGGCGCGTGGCCGCTTCGCCGGGCGCTCGCTGTTCGATGCGCTGGTGCACTTGCCCTTGGTGATGCCGCCCGTCGTCATCGGTTGGGGGCTGCTGCTGCTGTTCGGCGTGCGCGGGCCGCTCGGGTCCGTGCTGCAGCAATGGTTCGGCGTGCGGCTGGTGTTCACCACCGCGGGCGCAGCACTGGCAACCGCGGTGATGGCGTTCCCGCTCATGGTCCGCGCCATCCGCCTATCGCTGGAGGGGGTCGATCCCGGGCTCGAGGCGGCGGCGCGCACGCTTGGCGCCGGGCCGGTCGACCGATTCATCACCGTCACCCTGCCGCTGATGGCGCCTGGTGTGCTGGCCGGCGCCGTGGTCGCCTTCGCGGCCGGCCTGGGCGAGTTCGGCGCCGTCATCACCTTCGCCTCGAACATCCCGGGCCAGACGCAGACCTTGCCGCTCGCCATCTACGCCGCCACCCAAATGCCCGGCGGCGAGGCGACCGCCGCCAAGCTGTCTGCCGTATCATTCACATTGGCCATCGCCGGGCTGCTGCTATCGGAGCTGATCGCCCGGCGCATGCACCGCCTGCTCGGCGCCTGATGCTTGAGGTGGCGGCGCGGCATAGCTTCGGCGCGTTCGCCCTCGATGCGGCTTTCAGCGCGCCGGCGCCGGGGGTCACGGTGCTGTTCGGCGCGTCGGGTTCCGGCAAGAGCACGATGCTCTCCATCGTCGCCGGGCTGCTGCGTCCGCAGGCGGGACGGGTGGCCCTAGATGGTTTGGCGCTGCTGGACACCGCGGCAGGTGTCGACGTGCCGGCCGAGCGGAGGCGCTGCGGCGTCGTGTTTCAGGACGCCAAGTTGCTGCCGCATCTTTCGGTCGAGACCAACCTCCGTTACGGCGCACGGCGGACCCCACGCGGCGCTATGGGGCCGGGCTTTGCCGAGGTCGTGGAGTTGCTGGGCATCGCGCCGCTGCTGCGCCGCCGCCCGCGCATGCTGTCCGGCGGCGAGCGGCAGCGCGTGGCGCTCGGCCGCGCATTGCTGTCCCGCCCGCGTTTGCTGCTGATGGACGAGCCCTTGGCCGCGCTGGACGGCCCGCGCAAGGCCGAAATCCTGCCGTTCATCGAGCGTTTGCGCGACGTCTCGGCGCTGCCGGTGCTCTATGTGACGCATGCGCTCGACGAGGTCGACCGGTTGGCGGACACCCTCGTGCTCATGGAGGCCGGCCGGGTGCTGGCGGCCGGGCCGCTCGAAACCCTCGCTGCGCGCACCGACCTGCCGGCACTCAGCGGCCGCCGCGACGCCGGCGCGGTGCTGTCCTGCTCGATCGCCGCGCACGACGCTGCGCGCGGGCTGACGTGGCTCGGCTTCGACGGCGGCGAACTGGTGGTGCCGTTGCGGCCGGAGCCGGTCGACGCCCAGCTTCGGCTGCGCCTGCGTGCCCGGGACGTGTCGGTCGCGACCGAACCGCCGCACGGCATCAGCAGCCACAACATCCTGCCCGGCACGATCGCCGCCATCACGCCGGCCGGCCCGCATGAGGCCTTCGTCACGATGCATGTCGGCCCGACGCCACTGGTGGCCCGCCTCACGCGTGACGCCGTCGCCCAACTCGCGTTGACGCCCGGCATGACCGTGTTCGCGCTGGTGAAGTCGACGGCGTTCGACCACGGCTAGGCGTTGTTTGGTGGACCGACGCAACCAACGCTTGGGAACCAAGCGTCGGGCTCGGACCATTAGCGAACCTCGATCGCCACCACGTCCCGCACGTTGCGGCCCGGGCGCGCTTCGGCCGGGATGACGAGGCGCAGCGCCGGCAGCGCCTTGCCGTCCTGGGCGTAGGCGACCAGCACCTGCTTGCCCTCGAAATGCGGGTCCAGCTCGCCGACCGCCAACGCGACCGCGTAGCCGTCCCGTCCGCGCACCAGCAGGGTATGCTGCAGGAAGGTGTGCTTGCCCGGCTCGTCGACCGGCCCCGCTGTAGTGACCAGGCTCCATAGCAGCGCGCCGGTGAACGATAGGCGCTGTGCAGTGCTGGACTCGCTGCGCTCGATCTCGACCGTGACGGGCGGCAGGGCTTGCAGCTCCGCCAATGGGAGGGTGCGGGGATGCTCGACCCGCCCCTGCACCGCAAGCTCGATTTGAGCCGGCAATGCGGTTTGTGCCGCGGCGGGCAGCGTGCCCGGCGCGGCGAGCAGCGCGACGAGCGCCGCCCCAGCCCAGCGCAGCCCGGAGGCCGCCTGTTGCATCGGCTACTTGGCCACCATCACGTCGGACGACTTGATGACCGCCATCGCGTCGTCGCCAACCTTCAGCGCCAGGTCGTCGATGGCCTCGTTGGTGATCGACGAGTGGATCGTGATGCCATTGCCGATATCGATATGCACGTGGCCGGTGGTCTGCCCCTTCTCGACCGAGGTGATCTTGCCCTTGATCTGGTTGCGCGCGCTCAGCTTCATCATGGATTGGTCCTGTTATATGCGGACCCCGCTCTTACGCCGGTTCGGGACGGCTTACCACATGGTCGGGCACGCGCGCTTGCTCCAGGCGCGATCATCAGGCTGGGCCGGGTCCCAAAGACGCGAGCGCACGATGGCGCGGGCGCATTGCAAATAGATTTCGCCGAGCTCGATCGCCATCATGGACTGCGGCGCTTATTTCTCGACTGCGAACAAAGTCAGCAGGCCGGCATCGGTTGCCGATCGGGCCATAAAGCACGGTCAGCCGCTCGACCGTCGCAATCTTCGCCACCGCGGGCCTTCCAGTGCGACTGCATGCGAATGCATGCGGCTGGGGCCAAGTTAGTGGCGTGGCGTCTCCCGCGCCAAACACGGCGCGGGAGACGCTTGCGCTCAGAGCGGAGCGGCAGGCGGGGCGCCGTCTGGGCCGCCGGGCCGTGGGCCGTGACGACCGCCGTCCGGGCCGCCATGGCGCATCGGCCCGTTGATTTCCGTCAGCTGCTGGGCATTCGGACCGATCGCCCGCGCGGCGATCACCTTGCCCAACCCGTTCGCCACGCCGTTGCCGCGCACGAAGACCGGCTGGCCCACGGCAAGCGCCGCGCCCAGGTTCTGCGCCTCCCGCGGCGGCAGGCGCACGATGGTGCCGTCGGCCAGCAGCACGCCGTTCAGATCGCCGCGCGGCCCATGCAGCTGCGCCTTGACCGCGCCTTGGTCCTCGATCGGCTGGCCGGCGGCGAAGCCGGGGCCATGCTCGCGGCCATGCGGCCCGCCTGGCCCGCCGATGCCGCCCATGCCGCGTGGGCCCGGCGGCCCGGCGTCGGTCACGTTTTGGTGGGTGGCGTCGTTGGTGACCTGCATCGCCTGCACCATCGCCACGTCGCGCGCCTTCAGGCCGTGCACCGTCACCTGGTCGCCGGGCTTCACGGCAAAGACGAGCTGCGTGCCGAGATGCGGCGGCAGATGCACCTCGGTTCCGTCGTCGAGGATGAGGCCGTCGACGTCGCCGCGCGGGGTGAGGCTATATTGCGCGACTTTGCCCTTGGTGGCCGGCAACTGCGCGGGGTCGAAGATCGGCGCGGTCTGCGCGATCGCCGCCCCGGCTGCGCCGGCGATCACCGTCGCGGCCAGCAAAGCAAAGCGGACGCGCTTGTTTGGAAGTGTCATGATGTTCTCCGTAGTCATGAGCGGTTCGCCCACATCGTTGGTAACGCAACCGCCGTGCCAGTCATAAATTGTTGTTTTTGCTGTATTCCACTAGGCCTTATCCAGCTTCGCCGTCCGCATCCAAGACGGGGCCCGTCCGGTTTGCGGACGCTTCGAGCCGCGCGAGCTTGGTGTGCAGGAGCTGGCGATGGATGCCCAGCCGCCGCGCCGCCTCGGCCCGGTTGCCCCGGCTGGCCTCCAGCGCCCGGCGGATCATCTCCGCCTCCACTCGCGCCAATGCGACCGGAAGATCGCCGGCCAGCCAATCCGGCGCGTCCGCGGTCGGCTCGGCCGCGTCGACCAGGAAATCCAGGTCGGAGGCCGCGATCACCGGCCGGCGAACCAGGGCGGCGACGCGCTCCATGGCATTGCGCAGCTCGCGCACATTGCCGGGCCAGGAGTATGCGATCAGCCGTGCCGCCGCCGCCGCCGACAGGCGCTTGGGGCTGCCGCCCGGCCCGGCGAACAGGGCCAGCACATGCTCGGCCAGCGGCACGATGTCGGCCAGCCGCTCCCGCAACGGCGGCAGATGCAGCGGCACGACCCCCAAACGGTAGAACAGGTCCTCTCGGAAGCCGCCGTCGCGCACGGCCTTCGCGAGGTCGCGGTGCGTCGCCGCCAATACGCGGACATCCACCGCGACCGGGCGGCCGCCAACCGGCGTCACCATGCGGTCCCCGAGCACGCGCAGCAGCTTGGCCTGCATGGCGGG
>CAZZWN010000102.1:0-11653 GCA_964657765.1 uncultured Acetobacteraceae bacterium | reverse complement strand
CAGCGCCTGATGTTCATGGCGGCATTGCCGACCTGGCGGAGTTTCGGGCTTGGCTGGGCGCGGCGCCTATGCCGGCTGCCCTACGCTGCCGTCGCGATGTCGGGCGGATCCAACGAGGCCTGAAGGGTTACGTGCATCGGCTTGCAGTCTTCGCTGCTTTCGCAACGGCATGAAATGGAGAGTTGGATGGACCTGTCCCAGGTGGCGGCGGATGCGCTGAAGGGTGCGGCTGCGGGCTCGATCGTGCCGGGTGTGGGCACGGCGCTCGGTGCGGCAGGGGGCATCGCGCTGGATTTGGCGCCCGAGATCGGCCGGTGGTTGTTTGGCCCGACCTCCGCGCCGGTGACTTTGGCGGTGCAGCAGGCGATCCAGGCCGTGACGGGTGCGGACGAGCCTGCTGCTCAAGCCGCGGCGCTGGCCGATCCTGAGCTTGCGGGCCAACTTCGAGTGCAGCTCGCTGGGATCGCCGCCACCCAGGCCGCTGCCACGGAGAGTGCGGCCGAGGCCCGGCTGTCTGCGCAATTGGCGGATGTAGCCAACGCGCGCGCGACGACGATTCAGCTCGCGCAGTCCGGCAGCACCATGGCGTGGGGAGCACCGGTAACCAGCGTGGTCGTGCTGGTTACGTTCGGAAGTGTGGTGTCGCTTGTGCTCCTGCATGAGGTTCCGACCGGATCAGGGCCGGTTTTGAACGTACTGTTGGGCACTTTGGCGGCGATGGCGACGAACGTGGTCGGCTACTGGGTCGGCAGCAGCGCCGGCTCGGCCCGCAAGGATGACCGGCTGGCGCGGCAAGCGCAGGGCTGAGTAGCTAGTTAACCGCCAATGGCACTCACTCCCCGGCCACCAGCATCGGCTCGCCATCAACGCGCCGGGTGACCTGCCACAGATATTTCCGGGCCTGCGCCGGCGATTGCGCCGGGCCGAGCAGGGCGCCTTGCACCTGACCGCACCCCAGATGCGTCAGGATGTCTAACTGCGCCTGGGTTGCAACACCTTCGGCCACCACGTCGAGCTGTGCTTCCGACGCCATTTGCAGCATCGCGCGGACGCTCGTCATCGCGGCCGAATCGGTCAGCATCGACGCGATGAAGGTCGGGCTGATCTTGATCTGCTGGAAAGCGAAATCCCGCAAGGAGTTCAGCGAAGCATCCGGCTGGCTGAAATCGTCGAGCACCAGGCGCACCCCAAGCGTCCGCAGCGACAGCATCGTCGACAGCACCTGTTGCGAGTGCTCGAGCAATGCGGTTGCGGCAACTTCGAGATCAAGCCGACCGGGCGCGAGGCCCGAGCTGTGCAGCGTCTCGATGACCTGGTGCTCAAGGTCGTCGCGGCAGAACTGCGCCGGGAACAGGTTGATTGCGAGCCGCACCGGCATTGCCCAGGTTGCCGCCTCCGTGCACGCGGTATGCATCACCCAGCGCCCAAGCTTTTGGATCAGGCCAGATCGTTCGCAAATTGGAATGAAGAAGGACGGCGGCCTCAGACCAAGAACCGGGTGCCGCCAGTGCACGATCGCTTCGAACGCCAGCGGTATATTGGTGCTCGTATCGAATATCGGCTGATATGTCAGCTCGAACTGGTCGCGCTCCAGCGCCAACTCCAGGTCATCCTGCAACAGCCGTGCAGTGTCGAGCGCCACCCGCGGCTCCTCGCGCGCGATCGCGCCGCGTCCGGACGACTTTGCCCGATGAAGCGCGCTGTCGGCTCGGCGCAACAGCTCGTCCGCCGTGGTTCCGTCCTCTGGAAACAGAGCTATGCCGATCGAAACGTCGACCCAGTGGGTCTCGCCATTCAGGACATACGGCTCACGAATCATATTCGCCAGGCGCTGGGCCGACCGCCCGGCCTGCTCGACCGAGGAAACGCCGGGAAAGACCACCGCGAACTCATTGCCGCCCATGCGGCCGATCGCATCCCCCTCGCGCATTGACGCCTGCATCCGCGCGGCCATCTCGACCAGCAAGGGCTCCCCAATGGTCTGGCCGCGCGCCTCGTTCACCTGGTTGAAGCGGTCGAGATCGAGGTAGAGCACGGCAAGGCCGCTCGTCGTTTGCCGCGCGCGAGCGATCGACCCCTCGAGCCGTTCCAGGATAGCTGCACGGTTGGAAAGCTGCAGCAGGTCGTCTGGCAGCGCAAAATGCGCGATGCGCTGCTCGACGGGGCTCCTTGGCTCGGTGACTGGCGTGAGCGGCTCTGGCGCTTGGGCCACTGCCGGGCTGTGCGACCATTGCGTCGCCAGGCTGGCCGCACGTGGCTGGGCCGCCCGCCAACGGGGAAGCAACCGTTGGATCCAGCGCTCGACATTCCCGCTTTTTGCTCCAGCCATACTGCCCTGCCTGCCAAAAGCCTGTTATCGACGGTTTGTTGCAGACCAAGAACGCAGCCTGCATCGAGTAGACAATTCCTCTAACGATCTGACCTTAACGCCGTGGAGCAGGCATTGGCACCAGACTGCTAAGCCGGCCGCCGTCTGGACAACCTGCCTCGCAAAAGATGGCTTAGTCGGCCCATAGCGAGATGTCCCGTTATATTTGGTTTGCTATCAGAATGATAGGGCTTGGGGACGGTGCGAGGATAGGAGCTGAATTGTGTTTGCCCTCTAGGCCGTTAGCCGCGCCAAACGGTCGAACTCCGCCACCTCCAGCGTCTCCGCCCGCCGCTCCGGCGCAATGCCGGCACGTTCCAGCAATCCCTCGCCGCCCAGCGTCCGCAGCGAGCCGCGCAGCATCTTGCGCCGTTGGCCGAATGCCGCCGCGGTCAGCCGCTCCATCGCGGTGAACAGGTCCGCGGGCGGCTGGGCTGTATGCGGAACAAGGCCCACGACGGCCGACCAAACCTGTGGCGGCGGCACGAACGCAGCAGGCGGCAGGCGCATCAGCAACGCCACGCGGCATGTCCACTGCGCAAGCACCGACAGCCGTCCATAGGCCGGCGTGTCCGGTGCGGCGGCGATGCGTTCCGCCACCTCCAACTGGAACATCAACGTCATGCGCTCCCAAGCGGCCGCCTGCCGAAGCCAGCCGATCAGCAGGGGCGTCGCGACGTTATAGGGCAGGTTGGCGATGATCTGCCGCGGCGTTGGAGCCAGTGCGACGAGATCGATCCGCGTCGCATCCGCCGCCAGCACGCGCAGCCGGCCGGGATACGCGGCCTCCAGTTCCGCCAGCGCCTCGATGGCGCGGGCGTCGACCTCGATGGCCAGCACGCTCGCTGCCGGGGTCTCCAGCAGCGCACGGGTCAGGCCGCCAGGACCGGGGCCGACCTCGACAACATGCCGGCCGTCGAGCTCACCAGCCTGCCGGGCAATCCGCCCCGTGAGGTTTGCGTCCAACAGGAAATGCTGGCCCAGCTTCTTGCGCGCGCCGAGGCCATGGCGCGCAATGACATCGCGCAGCGGCGGAAGCGAAGGCGGATCCAGGCGCTACACCCGCTCATCCATCACGGCCCGGCGGCGCAGGTCCCGCTGCAACTGCCGGGAGGTCAGCTCCACCCGTTCCTGCAGCAGCCGCTCGCTCACCTCGTCCTTGGTCGGCTCCGCGGCGGTCTTACTCTCGCGTGAGCATACCATGACGACCGCGGCGCCCTCGGTGGCGATGACCGGCTTGCTCGGCACGCCGACCGTCAGCCCCGACAGCAGGCTGCGCAACGGCGCCGACGCGACCGTTTCCAGCTTCACCTCGCCGGGGTCGGACGGGCGCACGGTCCCGGCGCGCTGGTTCGCCTCCTCCATGTCCTTGCAGTTCTTCACAGTCCGCGTCACCGTCTGGGCCTGCTCCAGGGCCTTGCGTTGCTGGTCGGTCGGCGCGGCCGGGTTCAGCGCGCCGACAAAGGGGAAGAAGACCTGACGGATGCTCATCACGGTCGATTGGTCGCGGCCGATCTCGCGCTTGGTGCGCAGCGTGACGATGCTGATGCCGCCCGGCACCTCGATCGGATTGCTGATCGCTCCCGGCGGCATCTCCCGAATGACGTCGGCGACTTCCGGATCCAATTGGCTCGCCCGCACCCAGCCGAGATCGCCGCCCTGCAGCGCCGTCTGGCTCTGGCTGAACTGCGCCGCCACCACGGGGAACGGCGCGCCGGCACGGAGCTGGGAAATAACGGCGTCGGCAAAGCGACGCGCGTCGGCGGCTTTGCCGGGATCATCGACGGAGATGAAGATTTCGGCCACGCGGAACTCGGGCCGGCCGATCTGCTCCTTGAAGATGCGCGTCTGCTCGGCGACGTCCGCGTCCGTCACCTCGGCCTTCGTGCCAAGCTCCTGCCGCAGCACACGGGTCCAGCCTAACTGGACGCGGACCTGGTCGATGAGGGTGCGGAGCGCCACACCCTGGCCCTTCAGGCTACCGCCGAGCGCGCCCTTTTGCATGCCGTTGCGCTGCTCGATCTCCTCGATGGCGGTGGCGATCTCGCGGTCGCTCACGCTGATGCGGCGGCGCTGCACCTCTTGCAGGCGCAGGCGCTCGTCCACAAGCTGTTTCGCCACTTGCGGGCGCAGCCGGGCCAGCACCTCGGGCGTCACCGGCAGGCCGGTGCTCAGCGCGAACAGCTTGCCACGGTTGGTGACGTCCCCGGTCGTGATGACATCGCCGTTCACGACGGCGACGATCTGCCCGCCGCCCTCCGGCCCCGTGTCGGGGGTGGTCGGCAAGGCCGGCAGGGTCGCGGGCCGGCGCGGCTGCGACACAGCCGGGCCTGAGAGCAACAGGCCGGAGGTCAAGAGCAGCGCAAGCCAGAGGGAAGAATATCGGTTGGGCATGGGGATCCTAAGCGGCGTCAGATGCGGTTCAGGCCGACTTGGCCGACGGTCTTGAAAGTGACCTGGAACAAGACGGTTGTAGCGCCGTTGTCGCCGTTCAGCGAGGTGAAGCGCCGGTTATAGCTCATGTCGAAAACAAAGCACTCGTCCTCATAGGTCGCATGCAGCCCGGCGCTGTCCAGCTTGGACAGGTTCAGGTCGCGCCGCACATAGGCCGATGCTCGGTACTTGTCGAACTGGGTGCTGGCCGACACCGTCGCCTCGTTCCTGTGCTGGAAATAGCTGGCGGGGATCGCCGCCTGGTCATACAGGAAGTACGGGTTCACCGCGGAGTAGAAATAGCCCGCCGACAGCCGCAGCAGCGGCGCCCCCGTCGTGCCGGTCGCGTCCGCGAACCGTATGTTCCCCGTCCTGTGGTCGATCCGCGTCCGCCCCGTGAGGTCGAACCACGGCCCTGGCGTCACCGTCGTCCGCGTCACGATGTCGGACGCTCTATTCTCCAAGCCAGAGCCCACCGGGAACGTATCGTCCTTATGGCTGCGGAAGCTCTCGCCCACCAGACCGTCCACCGAGGCGTCGCCGACCGTCCAGTTCAAATGCAGCGCAACGTTGGCCCGCACGCCGCCCTCCAGCCGGTCGATGCCGGGAAAGCGGTTCAGGCTGAACAGGTTCGCGTCGGTGAACTCGAAGTCGAGGCTGTCCTCGTTTGGGACGTTCTGGTTGCGCCCGCCCCCGGTATTCGGGCCGGCGATGATCTGCACCCGCGGCTCGATCACCTGCGAGCCCCAGCCGTCCCGCACCAGCGGCCAGCGGGCCTCCAGCGCGACCTGCGGCTGTGCCCGCGCCGTCTCGGCGCTGTTCGCCCCCGCAAAGTTCGGGTTCTGGTTCAAGCTCGTGGCGGTGTAGCCGGCGGTGACGGCCTGCAGCGTGAGCCCATACACCTCGCCGAACGATCCGCTGAACGGACGCTCCCAGTTCAGCGTCGCCCCAGCCCGCTGGGTGTTGGTGCCGATCTGGCGCAGCACGTTGAAATTTTCCGTGTCAAACGACAGCCGCCCGCCGAGCGGGTCGGGCTCGCCGAAAAAGCTGTATTCGTAGCGCGGCAGCACATACGGCAGCCGGTTCTGCTGCACGCTGGCGACCAGGCCCTGATACGCGATGCTGTCGAGCTTGGTATACGACCCGGTGCCGAAGCCCTCGATATAGGCGCGGCTGGTCAGCACGTCGGCGCGGTTGTTGACCCGGTAGTCGCGCAAGTACTTCGCGTCGGTGGCCCGGTCGACGTCGAAACCGTAGCGCCAGGTGTCGTCATAGGCGAACCGCCCCTGGGCAAACACGTCGGCGCCGATCTTATGCAGGTCCTCGCCGAACGAGGCGGTCACGTCCAAAGTGCCGTCGTTGAAGCGACGGCGATATTGGACGCCAAGGTTGCCATATTGCTGGCTGCTCAGCGTGGGCGCGATCGTCGCGTCCGATACATCGTCGATGGCCCAGAAATACGGCACCGTCAGGAACGCGCCCAGGTTCTTCGACTGGCCGAATGCCGGGACGAGGAGGCCGCTGGCCCGCCGCACCGACGGATCCGCGTGCCAGAAATACGGAAAATACGCCACCGGAACGCCGTAAATGTCGAGTACGACGTCCCGGTACTCGATCTTCTTGTTCTGGCCATCCTGCACTGCGGACCGGGCGCGAAGCTGCCACAATGGCGGCTTGCTCGGGTCCGTGGCGCATAGGTTGCAGGTGGAATAGATCGCGCGCGACATCTCGTTGATGCTGCCCTCGGTCCGCCGCGCCCCGTTCGCCACCAGCTTGCCGTTCTCGGCCAGGATCGCCCGCATGCCCTTCAGCACGCCGTCGCGCAGGCCCTCGGTGAGCTCGGCGTAGTCGCTGAACAGCACCTGCCCGTCCGGCTGCACCATCACGACGTTTCCGGTGGCGGCCGCAACGTTGGTATTGCGGTCAAAGGTGATTTTGTCGGCCCGCAGCACGTTGTCGTTCTGCCACGCTTCGACTTTGCCGGTCGCCGTAACGATGGCGTTGTCGCGGTCGTACTCCACGTGGTCGGCGGTGAACGTGACGGGGTCGGTGCGGGTCAATGGCTGCGGCGCCACCGTGGGCCGGGCCCGGCGCACCCCGCTGAATTGTGCCCGCGCCGCATCGGGCCCGGCAAGCACCCCAGTGGCCGCAAGCCCCAGCAGGATCAAGCGGCGCATCAGAACTTTGTGAGGGCAACGAGCATCACTCACCTATACAGCCCTGCGCCCGCGGAAAAAAGCGTCCGTGTTTGCGAGGTGACGCAGGCATGGCGCTTCCGCCACAGGCCATCGTCGCGAGACCCCATCTTGGCACAGCGGTCCATGCAAAACGCTCCGCAATGCGAGCGATGGGGCCGATTGCGGCATACCCATTCCCACACCTGCAACCCGCACGCGTTCCAGCCGTTTCCGAGCCCTGGCGGTAGGAGCGAAGCATGAACCAGCGTTGGCCCGGTCATCTCTGGATCGTGCGGCACGGCGAAAGCGCCGGCAATGTCGCGCGCGACGCGGCTGTCACCGCCGGGCAGGCCCGCATCGACCTCAACATCCGCGACGTGGACGTTCCGCTCAGCCCGCGCGGCGAACGGCAGGCCGACGCACTCGGCCGTTGGTTTGCCGACCTGTCGCCCGAGCAGCAGCCGCAGGTGGTGCTCGTCTCGCCCTATTTGCGCGCCCGCGACACCGCGGTGCGCGTCCACGCCCAGGGCGGCACCCCGGTCGCGCTCGAGCGGTTCGGTGTGGACGAGCGGCTGCGCGAAAAGGAGTTCGGCGTGCTCGACCTGCTGACCCGCATGGGCATCGAGACCGAGTTCCCCGACCAGGCCCGCTTCCGCACCCTGCTCGGCAAGTTCTATCACCGCCCGCCCGGCGGCGAGAGCTGGTGCGACGTCATCCTGCGGCTGCGCAGCCTGCTCGACACCCTCTATCTGCATCACGAGGGCCGCCGCGTGCTCATTGTGGCGCATCAGGTCGTCGTGCTCTGCCTGCGCTATTTGCTGGAAAACATGGACGAGGCCAGCATTCTCGGCGTGGACCGGCAGGGCGACGTGGCGAATTGCGGCATCACCGAATATGCCGCAACCCCGTCGGGGCTGCGCCTCCTGCGCTACAACTTCACCGTCCCCATGGAGCGTGAAGGCGAGACGGTCACTGTGGCGCCGGACAGCGCGGTCGCCGCACGATGACGCGCTCGATCGATCGGGACCTGCTCCGCGCAATTCCGCTGCCGCCGCCGGGCGAGGACAAGAACAAGCGTGGCCGCGTCCTGGTCGCCGGCGGCAACCGCGCAGTGCCCGGCGCAGTCCTGCTCGCCGCCGAGGCCGCGCTGCGATCTGGCGCCGGAAAGCTGCAGGTCGCAACCGGCTCCAGCACGGCGCCCGGCTTGGCCCTGTTGCTGCCCGAGGCGTTGGTGATGGGCCTGCCCGAGACGGCGACGGGTGACCTCGGCCCGGACGCGACGGAGGCTCTGGCCAAGGCGGCGAAGCGGACGGACGCTCTGCTGCTCGGTCCCGGCATGATGGACACCGGTGCTGCGATGGCGCTGGTGAAGGCGGTGCTGGCGCTGCTCGATCCGGTCGAGGGCCCCGCCATCGTGCTGGATGCCGGGGCGCTATGCGGCCACGCGGCGCTGCGGGAGGCACTGCGTCCGCACGCCGGCCGTGCCGTGCTCACGCCGCATGCCGGTGAGATGGCGACCGTGCTGGATATCGGGCGGGCGGAGGTCGAGGACCAGCCGCTCGCCAGCGGCCGCCGGGCTGCGGCGTTGCTGCAGCAGGTCGTGGTGATGAAGGGCGCGCAGACGCATGTCATCAGCCCGGAGGGCGAGGCTTGGACCTATGCCGGCGACTGCCCTGGGCTGGCGACCAGCGGATCCGGCGACGTGCTGGCCGGCATCGTCACTGGCCTGCTCGCCCGCGGCGCGTCGCCGGTTCAGGGGGCCTGCTGGGCCGTTTGGCTGCATGGTGAGGCAGGGGCGCAACTGGCGCGGCGCATCGGCCCGATCGGGTTCCTGGCGCGGGAGTTGGCGGCGGAGGTGCCGGGGTTGATGGCCGGGATGAATGGCGCTTGATTCGACGGTCGGCTCATCCTTTGAACGAAATATTAGCCTGATATCCCATACGGTGGCAGCGTCGTCTGGTTAGCCATCCTCCAAATGCAGCAATAACGCCACCGCCAGCATCAGCCCCGCCGCTGCCGGTGCCCAAGCGGCCAGCTCGGCCGGCAATGCGCCCGATTGGCCGAACTCCTCCGCAACCTTGCTCACCACGAACAGCGTGAACCCGGCGGCAACGCCGCTGCCGATCATCTGCGCCACGCCGCCCCGCCGGGTCGCCCGCATGCTGAACCCGGCCGAGACCAGCGCCATCGTTCCCGCCAGCAGCGGCAACGCCAGCAACGCCTGGAAATGCAGCCGGTGCCGGATCGCCGAAAAGCCGGACCGCTCGAGCAGCCCAATGAAATCCGGCAGCGCCCAAACCGACAGGGTGTCCGGGCTGGCAAAGCTCTCCTGCACCCGGTTGACGGTCAAATCCGTCGCCAGCCGCGTCGTCCCGATCGACTCCGGCAGGTGGTCCGCCGCCATCCGCTGCGCGTCCTCCAAGGTCCAGAAGCCGGCCCCCAACGTCGCCCGCTTGCTCTCGACCCGGCTCAGCAGCCGGTCGGCGCCATCCAGCCGGAACACGCTCACATCGAGCGCCACCAAGTCCTTCCGCTTCAACGTCACCGAGCGCGAGTGCAGGATCGCGACACCGGCCGGGTCCAGCTCCCGGTCGGATTGACGAAGCCACAACTGCCCGCCCTGCAGCGCCATCGTCCCGCCATTGGTGCGCAAATAGAGGTTGTCCAGCACTTCCGCCCGCGCCAGCATGACCGACGACAGCGGGCTGATGCCTCCGGTCGCCAGCGCGCCCAGCAGCATGGCGCAGGCCAGCGGCGCCGCCAGGAACTGCCACGCCGACACCCCGGCCGCCCGCGCCACGATCAGCTCGCTGCTCCGCGTCAGCCGCCAGAACGCAAGGATGCCGCCCAGCAGCACCGCGAACGGCAAAATCTGGATGGACAGGAACGGCAGCCGCAGCAGCGCGATCTCGGTGACCAGGCCGAACGTCGCGTCGGGCTTGGACGCTGACCGCCGCAGCAGCTCGATGAAGTCGAACAGCCACACCACCCCAGACAGCGCCGCGACCATGCCGAGCACGGCCAGCAGGAATTGCCGGGCAATGTAGATCGAGAGCGTGACAGCCATCGCGCGGTCCTACTAGGCCGAAGCGGGCCAGGTCGAGGCGGGCCAGGTCACAGCTTCGCAGGTCCCAAGTCGGCGGCGGCCATGCGCAGCCGCGGTCCCTGGCGTTTGGCCATGAGCTGCGGACCCAGCAGCAGCCAACCGCAGACGGCGCCCGGCAGGATGGCGTGCAGCCAGATCAGCGGAATAAGCCCCGCCTGCCGCGACGCCAGGTTGGTGATCGCCAGCCCCAGCGCCAGCAGCGCCACCACGCTGAGCACCGCCGCCAATGGCCGCAGCACGCTGCCGTGGCGCTGGAACGCCCCCGTGAGCACCGACAGCAGCGCCACCATCGCAAAGCTCACGACCGTCAATGGCGCCGAAAGCCGCCGGTGCGCCTCCACCAGGAACTTGGCCGCGTCGCGCGGCGCCACGCTGCTGTCGGGGTGCATCAGCTCCGCCAGCGACATCTCGGTCGAGTCCCGGTAGCGCTGCTCCGTCCCTTTGCTGTCGCTGGTCAGATCGACCGTGTTCTCGGCGAAGGTCAGCACATTGAGCCGTCCGCTCGTCCGGTCGATCTCCTGCCGGCTGCCGGCCTGCAGCAGCACGCGCGGGCCGTTCGGCCCATTCACCAGCCGCCCGCGCTCGGCGAGGATCGTGGCGTGGCTGTTCTTCTGGCGCTCATCCTCCACCAATATGCCTCGCAGCGTCCCATCCCGGTCGCGGGTGCGGACATAGACGGTCAGGTCATCCGAAATCGGGGTGAACACGCCCTCCTGCAGCAGGAACGCCGCCAGCCGGTTCCTGATCTCGAATTGCTGCTCGCGGAACTCCGTATAGCTGAGCGGCACAATCGATACGTTGAGCACGTAGCACACGCCGACGACCACCGCCGCCAGCCCCAGTGCCGGCCGCGCCAGCGCCATCGGCGACAGCCCCGCAGCCCGCATCACCGTCAGCTCCCGGTCCCCCGCGAGCCGTTGATAGATGAACTGTATCACGACGAAGGTCGTGATGGGCAGGATCACCGCGACGAAGTTGGGGATCAGCAGGCCCGTCAGCCTGAGGAACACCCAGAACGACAGGCCGCGGTTTACCACCAGTTCGATAAAGCGCAGGCTCTGCGTCAGCCAGATCAATGCAACGAGGCCCCCGGTCACCGCAATCAGCGCGAAGGCGAGCTGGCGGACGATGTAGCGGTCGAGTTGGGACAGGATGGAGCGTCGCATGGTGGGAGAATTAGGCTAATGTAGCGCTGGTTGGAAGGCGGATGGCCTTAGTCTGCGTCGCGCGCACGCTCAGTCGCGCTCAGCCTTTGCGTTCGGCCGCGTCCAGCAGGTTGACGCAACGCGGAACGAGGCCCGCCGGATCGAACTCTCGCGCCTCCCGGATCTGACGCAGTGCCAGCGCCATGAACGGCCGGTCGATCAGCGAAACCGCAGGCGCTGCATGCTCCGAGATATGGTCGCGAACCAAGTCGTCGGCGTTGCCCGGCAGCGCCGCGAAGACCTGCGTCGCGGTCAGGGGAGCTTTTTTCCAGAGCAGGCTCAGGATTTCCCACTCGGCTTCGGAGATGCGCGGCAGAGGCGGTTGCTTCATGGGACGAGATTTACTACGTATGTAGTGCGCCTG
>CAZZWN010000101.1:0-11670 GCA_964657765.1 uncultured Acetobacteraceae bacterium | reverse complement strand
TCGTTGGCGGCAGCGCGCGCTCCCATGATGTCGAACGCGTCGCCGCGCTGGGCCGAAACGCGGTCCTGCAGGCCATTTGCGACGGCTGCCTTGGCTGCGTGGTCCAGCGCAGGCTGGCTGCTGTCCACCAACATGACGGCTTCGGCGCCGGCGGCCGCGGCCCGCAGGCCGAACGCGCCGGTATGGCAGAACACGTCGAGCACGCGAGCGCCGGATGCGAGGGCCGCCACCTGATCGCGGTTCGGCCGCTGGTCGAAAAAAAACCCGGTCTTCTGACCCGACATCGGATCGACAGGGAACCGCACGCCGCCCTCCTCGGCGACCGCCTCCGCGTCCGTCCCGTGCAGCAGGCCTACCGTCTGCGGCAGTCCCTCCTGCAGGCGCGCGGCGCTGTCGTTGCGGGCGACGATGGCGCGGAGCGGCAGCGCCTCGAGCAGCGCCGCGGTGATCTCGGGCAGCAGGCGGTCCATGCCTGCGGTGTTGGCCTGCAGCACGGCGACGTCGCCGAAACGGTCGATGATCAGGCCGGGCAGACGGTCGGCCTCGGCGTGGACCAGGCGGTGGTGCGCGCCGGGAGTGACGCGGGCACGAAGCTCCACGGCGCTGGCGATGCGCGCCCCGACCCAGCCGGCATCGATTGCGGCGTCCGGATCGCGGTCGAGCAGGCGGGCGGCGATCAAGCTGTGCGGATTGAACATGAACGTGCCGTAGCGCCAACCGTCGTCGCCCTCGATGCGCACCGGCGCACCGGCGGGCCAGCTTCGATGCTCCGGCCGCATCGCAATCTCGTTGCTGAATGCCCAGGGATGGCCGCCCTTCAAGCGGCGGTCCTGCTTGGGCGACAGGCGGAGCAGGGGGCGGGTCATGCCGGCCGGGTTACCAGCGCGGTCATCGCACGTAAACGCGGACCTCCCGGCCAGGGAGCGTTGCGTCGGGCCG
Organism: uncultured Acetobacteraceae bacterium; assembly: GCA_964657765.1. Taxonomy (GTDB): domain Bacteria; phylum Pseudomonadota; class Alphaproteobacteria; order Acetobacterales; family Acetobacteraceae; genus CAHJXG01. The sequence continues at coordinate 10,731 of CAZZWN010000101.1, read as the reverse complement.
GGCGAACAAGTGCACGCGGCCGGGCGGCACGCCCTGGGCGGCGATGGCGCGGGCGACGGCGCCGGCTTCGGCACTGGATGCGCCGGCCTGTTCGTCGGCTGGTACCATGGCCACCACATCGAAGATGACGTCCGCCTTTCGCTTGCGAGCGGCGGCGACGCCTTGGCGCACCGCCTCCTGCGCGGGTTGGCCCGCCTGCAACGTGAACAGCGGCGGCGAACCCGGCGGCGGCGCTGGCGTCGCGGCGGCGACGGGTGCTGCGGGGATGACCGGCGCGGCTCCGGCTTTCGGGTTGAAGGTGTTCTGGTCGATGAGTGTGCAGCCTGGCAGGACCGCAAGCAAAATGAGGCGGCGGATCAACGCCGATAGTCCGGGGCTTCCCGGTCAAGCGTGCGCTTGAGGCTCTCGAGATGCAGGTGCGCCGGCTCGTCCCCGGCCTCGCGCATCTGCTGTGCAGTCGCGGCGGCGACGGCGGCGGGCACCGGCTTCAATGGCCGGCCGGTCGCGAGCGCCAGGCGCTGCGCCTCGCAAGCACGCTCGAGGTAATAAAGGTCGTCCCAGGCGGCTGCGATGCTGCGGCCCAGCACCATGATGCCGTGGTTGCGCATGAACGCGACATCGGCGTCGCCCATGCTGGCCGCGATACGGTCGCCCTCCGTCTCGTCCAGCGCCAGGCCGTTATAGTTGTCGTCCACCACGATGCGGCCCAAGAACTTCAGCGCGCTCTGCCCGGCGAAGTCCAGCGGTTCGCCCTCCAGCATCGCCAACGCCGTGGCATTCGGCATGTGGGTATGGAACGCTGCCCGGGCACGCGGCAGGCGCAGATGGATGCGGGCGTGGATGTAGAACGCCGTAACCTCCGGCCTGCCGACGCCCTGCACGACATTGCCGTTGAAGTCGCAAACGAGCAGCCGCGACGCCGTGACCTCGTTGAACCCCCAGCCGTAAGGGTTGACCAGGAACAACTCGTCCGAGCCCGGGACCATGGCGGACAGGTGGTTGCAGATGCCCTCGTGCAGGCCCAGGCGGCTGGCGGCGCGGAAGCAGGCGGCGAGGTCCACCCGCGCCTGCCACACGGCCTCCCGGTCGAGCATCGTGTTGCGCAGGATCGCGGGGGCGGTCGGAAACGCGTGCGCCATGAGATCTCCGGGGCTTGCGGGCGGGCTGTCTCGGCGCATGATGATCGCAATCGGTTACCACGACAATAATGCAGCCCGCGCATGAGCGCGATGAACGGAGACCCGCGCATGAGCGCCACGAACCAGCGGATCGACGGCAAGCGGCTGTGGGACAGCCTGATGGCGATGGCGGAGATCGGGGCCACGGCGAAAGGCGGCGTGCGGCGGCTGGCGCTGAGCGAGGTCGACCGTGCCGGGCGCGACCGGTTCCGCGCGGAGTGCGAGCAGGCCGGGCTGACGGTGCGCATCGACGCGATGGGCAACATGTTCGCGCGCCGGGCCGGGCAGGATCCGGGCCGCCTGCCGGTGCTGTTCGGCAGCCACTTGGACAGCCAGCCCTCCGGCGGCAAATTCGATGGCGCGCTCGGGGTGATGGCCGGGTTGGAGGTCATGCGGAGCCTGAACGACCTCGGCATCACGACCGAGGCGCCGGTCGAGCTGGTGAACTGGACGGACGAGGAGGGCAGCCGCTTTGGCCACAGCTTGATGGGCTCCGGCGTCTGGGCCGGCGTCTTCGAACAAACGGCGATGGAGGCGCTGGCGGACGGCCAGGGCGCGACGGTCGGCGCGGCGCTGGACAGCATCGGCTACCGCGGAACCGAGCCCGCCCGCCATTTCCCGGCCGACGCCTATTTCGAGCTGCATATCGAGCAGGGGCCGCTGCTGGAACAGGCAGACCGGCAGATCGGCGTCGTCACCGGCGCGCAGGCGCAGGTCTGGTTCGACGCCGTCGCCATCGGGCAGGACAGCCACGCCGGCACGACGCCCCCTAGCGCCCGGCGCGACGCGCTGGTCTGCGCCGCCCGCGTGATCGACCTCGTGGACCGCATGATGCGGGCGCGCGGCGAGGACGGGCGCGGCACGGTCGGGCGGCTGCAGGTCCTGCCCAACAGCAGCAACGTGGTGCCCGGCGAGGTCCGGTTCAGCGTCGAGTTCCGCCATCCCGACGACGCCGAGGTCGGGCGGCTGGCGGTGCAGTTCCCGCGAGAGGCCGGGTTCATCGCGCGGGACTGCGGCGTGGCGCTCGAACTGCGCGAACTGTTCCGCATCCCCGCGCAGCCATTCGACCCGGCCTGCGTCGATCTGGTGCGCCAGGCGGCGGCGCGGCTCGGCTACTCCGCCCGTGAGATCGTTTCCGGCGCGGCGCACGACGCGGTTTATGTGGCGCGGCACGTGCCGACGGCGATGATCTTCACGCCCTGTAAAGACGGGCTGAGCCATAATGAAGCCGAGAGCATTGAGCCCAACGAGGCCGAGGCAGGCTGCCAGGTGCTGTTCGAGGCGGTGGTAGCGCGGGCAAATCGTGCGCTGGATCGGGCATAGAACACTCCGCCGGGGTTGCCCACGCGCGGCCATGCCCGTATAGCGGCTAGCCCCGTGGCGCCCGTGCCGCGGCAGCGGAGGATCGATGCAAGGCGCGCGCACGGCAGAAACACTGGGATCAACACTGGCATCGGACCGAACCGGCCAGGATACCGCAGCCCATACTCCAGCCCTCTGGGCCCAAGCCGCCATCCTAGCCCGGCCCGCCACGGTCGAACGGCGGATGGCGGACGCGATCCGGGCGCTGGCGATCGATGCGGTCGAGGCGGCCGGGTCCGGCCATCCCGGGATGCCGATGGGCATGGCGGACGTCGGCACGGCGCTTTGGACGCGGCTGCTGCGCTTCGACGCCGCCGACCCGCGCTGGCCGGACCGCGACCGCTTCGTGCTGTCCGCCGGGCATGGCTCGATGCTGCTGTATGCGCTGCTGCACCTTACCGGGCACGCCGGCATGCGGCTCGACGACCTCGCGCGGTTCCGGCAGTTGGACAGCCCGGCGACCGGCCACCCCGAGCACGGTGAGCATCCCGGCATCGAGACCACCACCGGCCCGCTCGGCCAGGGCTTCGCCACGGCGGTCGGCATGGCGCTGGCCGAGCGCATGATGGCGGCGCGGTTCGGCAAGAGCCTGGTCGACCACCGCACCTGGGTCATCGCGTCGGACGGCGATTTGATGGAAGGCATCAGCCACGAGGCGGCGGGCCTGGCCGGGCATCTGCGGCTCGAGAAGCTGACTGTGCTGTGGGACGACAACAGCGTCTCGCTCGATGGACCTGCCGGGCTGGCCTCGTCGGACGACCAGTTGAAGCGGTTCAGCGCGCTCGGCTGGGCGACGAAGCGGGTGGACGGCCATGATCCCGCCCAGATCTTCGCGGCGCTGTCGCTGGCGCTGCGGTCGAAGAAGCCGACGCTGATCGCCTGCCGCACCATCATCGGCTTCGCCGCGCCGAACAAGGCAGGCACCGCCGCCTGCAACGGCAGCCCGCTTGGACAGACCGAATCCGAAGCGGCGAAGCACGCGCTGGATTGGCAGCACCCGCCGTTCACCGTTCCGCGCGATCTGGCCGAGCGCTGGGCGGCGGCCGGAACCCGAGGGACCGCCGCGCGCCGGGCCTGGCTGAAGCGGCTCGCCAAGCATCCGTTGCGCGCCGAGTTCGACCGCGTCGTGGCGGGCCGGCTCCCGGAGGCGTGGCACGAGGCGATGGCGGCGCTGAAGGCCGAGATTGCAGACACCCGCCCGACGCTCGCAACTCGGCAGGCCAGCCAACGCGCGCTCGCGGCTTTGGCGCCGGCGATTCCGGAGCTGGTCGGCGGCTCGGCGGATTTGACGGGCTCGAACCTGACCAAGGTGCGCACGATGGCGAGCGTCGCGCCGGGCAGCTATGGCGGACGCTATATACACTATGGCATCCGCGAGCATGGCATGGCGGCGTGTATGAACGGCCTCGCGCTGCATGGCGGGATGCTGCCCTATGCCGGGACGTTCCTCGCATTCAGCGATTACATGCGCCCGGCCCTCCGCCTCGCCGCGCTGATGCGCCAGCGCGTCATCCATGTATTGACCCACGACAGCATCGGCCTGGGCGAGGACGGGCCGACGCACCAGCCGGTTGAGCAGCTCGCCTCGCTGCGCGCCATGCCGGGTCTGCACGTGATGCGCCCGGCCGATGCGATGGAGACGGCCGAATGCTGGGAGCTGGCGATCCGCCGGGCGGATGGGCCGAGCCTGCTGGTGCTGTCGCGCCAGGCAGTGCCGGCGTTGCGCACCCAGGCGGCCGAGAACTGCAGCGCGCGTGGCGGCTATGTGCTGGCCGAGGCCGACGGGGCGCGGCAGGCGACGCTGATTGCGACCGGGTCCGAGGTGTCCATCGCCGTCGAGGCCCGGCGCATGCTGGCCGAGGACGGCATTCCGGTCGCCGTGGTGTCGCTGCCGTGCTGGGAGCTGTTCGCGCAGCAGGTCGAGAGCTATCGCGCCGCCGTGCTGGGCAGCGCGCCGCGGTTCGGCATCGAGGCCGCATGCGGCTTCGGCTGGGAGCGCTGGCTGGGCGCCGACGGGATGTTCATCGGCATGACCGGGTTCGGCGCCAGCGCGCCGGCCGACACCCTGTTCCGGCATTTCGGCATCACGCCGGAGTGTGTCGCAATTGCAGTGAAAAAACGCCTAATAGTTGCATAGTCCTGATAGTTATATAAGGGGAGTTACAATTTATGGCCGTAAAGGTCGCCATCAACGGATTCGGGCGCATCGGTCGCCTGGTGCTGCGCGCGATCGTCGAGAGCGGACGCGACGAGATCGTGCCGGTCGCCATCAACGACCTGGGCAGTGTCGAGGCCAACGCGCATCTGTTCCGTTATGACAGCGTGCACGGCCGCTTCCCCGGCGAGGTCGAGGTCGAGGGCGACGCCATCACCATCCGCTACCACGGCCGGACCTTTGGCCCGATCAAGGTCTCGGCCGAGCGCGATCCCGCCAAGGTGCCGTATCAAGGGGTCGACGTCGCGCTGGAATGCACCGGGCGGTTCACCAGCAAGGAGGCGGCGAGCGCGCTGATCCACGGCGCGGGCGCGCGCAAGGTGCTGATCAGCGCTCCGGCCGATGGCGTCGACGCGACGGTGGTTTATGGCGTGAACCACGGCGTCATCACTCCGGGCATGACCGTCATCAGCAACGCGTCCTGCACCACCAACTGCCTGGCGCCGATGGCGAAGGTGCTGCACGACAGCTTCGGCATCCTGCGCGGCTACATGGTGACGATCCACGCCTACACCGGCGACCAGAACACGGTGGACACGCTGCACAAGGACCTGCACCGCGCCCGTGCCGCGGCGGTTTCGACCATCCCGACCAGCACGGGCGCGGCCAAGGCGCTGGGCCTGGTCATTCCGGAGCTCGCGGGCAAGCTGGACGGCACGGCCATCCGCGTGCCCACGCCGAACGTGTCGCTGGTCAGCCTCGACGTGAACCTGCGGGAACACGCCACGGTGGCGCAGATCAACGACGCGATGAAGGCGGCCTCGACCGGGGCGCTGCGGGGCATCCTGGACTACAACACGGCGAAGCTCGTCAGCGTCGACTTCAACCACCAGGCCGCGTCCTGCACGTTCGACGCGACGCAGACCGCGGTGGTGGACCAGCAGCTGGCCCGCGTCATGGGCTGGTATGACAACGAGTGGGGCTTCAGCAACCGCATGGTCGATACGGCCATCCTGTTCGGAAGCATGTGAGCGTGGCGGTCCGCACGCTGGATGGGATCCGCGTCGCCGGGCAGCGCGTGCTGCTGCGCGCCGACCTCAACGTCCCCGTCCGCGATGGGCAAATCAGCGACCTGACGCGGATCGAACGGCTGTCGCCGACCATCCGGTGGCTGTCGGATGGCGGCGCGCGGGTGATCGTATGCAGCCACTTCGACCGGCCTGGGGGCAAGCGGGTCGAGGCGATGTCGCTGGCCCCGATGGCGCAGGCGTTGGGCGACGCCTTAGGCCGGCCGGTGGCGTTCGCAGCGGATTGCATCGGGCCCGAGGCGAAGGCTGCGGTGGCGGCGATGGCGGACGGCGACGTGCTGGTGTTGGAGAACACCCGTTTTCACGCAGGCGAGGAGGCCAACGACCCGGCCTTCGCACATGAGCTCGCATCGCTCGCCGATCTTTATGTCAACGACGCCTTCTCCACCGCGCACCGTGCCCACGCCAGCACGGAGGGGGTCGCGCACCTGCTGCCCTCCTACGCCGGCCGGCTGATGCAGGCTGAGCTGGATGCGCTCGAGGGCGCGCTGGGCAGCCCGGTCCGGCCGGTTTGCGCGATCGTCGGCGGCTCGAAGGTGTCGACCAAGCTGGAGCTGCTGGGCAACCTGTCCAGCCGGGTGGACGTGCTGGTGATCGGCGGCGCCATGGCCAACACATTCCTGGCGGCGCAGGGCATCGACGTGGGCCGGAGCCTGCAGGAGGCCGAGATGCACGCGACGGCGCGCGATATCATGGCAGAGGCCAACCGCGCCGGCTGCGAGATCGTGCTGCCGACCGACGCCATCGTCGCCGAGGAGTTCCGAGCCAATCCGCCGGTTGAGACGGTCTCGATACGGGCCATCCCGTCCGACGCCATGATGCTCGACGTCGGGCCATCCACGGTGCAGGCGTTGCGGGACCGGCTGCCGGATATCCGCACCCTGGTATGGAACGGCCCGCTCGGCGCGTTTGAGACGCCGCCGTTCGACGCTGCGACGACCGCGCTGGCGGTAGCGGTGGCCGATGCGACGCAGCAGGGTGCGTTGCTGAGCGTCGCCGGCGGCGGCGACACGGTTTCGGCCCTGCGTCACGCCGGGGTGATGGACCGGCTGAGCTATGTCAGCACAGCCGGTGGAGCGTTCCTTGAGTGGCTTGAGGGCAAGACGCTGCCCGGCGTCGCGGCACTGCAATCGCCGAATCATTAACCGGTTCGTCATCAATGCAGCTTAAACTTGGCCTTATGCTTTCAACCAACTCGCTCTCGGCGTTCTCCAGCGCTCCCGTCGCCCCGGCGCAATCGCCCGGGCCGATCCGGCAAGTGCGCGACCAACGGGACTTGACTCCGGCAGCGCCGGCGTCGCCGCTGGGCAAGCAGGGCCTACCTGGGATCGCGCCGTCTGGGCACACGCCACGGGGCTCGCTGTTGAACTTGTCGGTCTAGCCGTTCAAATTAAAGGGCGCCCCCTTGCTCATGGGCGCACCCGACCGCAACCTGCAGGTATGCCGCAGTTCACCAAACGCCTTCCGGATGGCGATACGCATGAGCGGGCCGTGTGCGATCAATGCGGCTATGTCGCGTATGAGAACCCAAAGGTCGTCGTCGGCTCCGTCGTCGTGCACGAGGGCAAAGTCCTGTTGTGCCGCCGAGCCATCGAGCCCCGACGTAGTTTCTGGACCCTTCCCGCCGGCTATCTCGAACTGCAGGAGACCGTGGAGGAAGGCGCGCGGCGGGAGGCTCTGGAAGAGAGCGGCGCGCAGATCCAGCTCGACGGCATCTTGGCGGTTTACAGCATCAGTCGCATCGGCCAGGTCCAGGTCATTTTCCGAGCACGCTTCGATGGCGCTGCCGATTTCGCACCGGGCATCGAAAGCCTGGACGTGCGGATGTTCGACTGGGCGGATATCCCGTGGGATGAACTTGCATTTCCATCGGTGCATTGGTCGTTGCGCGCCTGGCGATCCGCTGGCAACGGCCCGCTCGGCGCACCCGTGGGCAACCCGGCGGATGACCCGCGCGGCACGTCGCCCGAAACACCGGCCCAAACATCGGCATGAGACGCCTCGCACTCGTCATCGTGGTCACCCTGCTGTCCTCCTCGGGATGGGCGCAGCAACGCCGGCTGAACCTGCAGGCCACGCCGGGCGAGTCGTCGCTGCTGCCACTGCCCCCTACTCCACCGCGCGGCGGATCACAGTCCGGGCCAGGCTACGACCTGGCGCCGACGCCAAATCGCGACATCGACGGGCCGCAAGGTCCCCGCGCCAGCAACGCCCCGGAACTTGCGCCGGGCATCTTCACGCGGGGACAGCAGTATCGGGGCGAGGGCTACTCCGCCGGGTCGTCCGCCCAGTCCGAGCAGGAACGGCGCGCCCGCCCCGGCGCCGGTTTCAAGCTGCGCTTGCCGCTCCAGCAAGAATGACCCACTGATCGCGTGCTACGCGCCCTAACCATCCTCGTTTTATGCCAGTTCGCGGGTGAGGTCGTCGCCCGTGCCGCCGGATTGGCGGTGCCTGGACCGGTACTTGGCTTGTTGCTGCTGCTGGGCCTGCTGGCAGCGAGCGGCGGACCGGATGCGGATATGCGGTTCACCACCAATGGATTGCTGCGGCATCTTTCACTTCTGTTCGTGCCGGCCGGGGTGGGGATCATCACCCAGCTCGATGCGTTGGGGCGGGACTGGCTGGCGATTGGCATCGCGATCATAGTCTCGACGGCGCTCGGCCTGGCGGTGACGGGATTGGTGATGCAGCGCCTGCTCAAATGACGCAATTCGGCACGATTTGGGTCTATCTGCAGTCGACGCCGCTGCTGGGCCTGACGATCACGCTGGTCGCTTGGCAGCTGGCGCTGGTGCTCAGCCAGGCGTTGGGAGATCGGGCGCTGACCAACCCGATGCTGATTGCGATCGTGCTGCTATCGGCAACTCTGCTCATTACGGGAACTCCGTACTCCGCCTATTTTCAGGGTGCGCAATACGTGCACTTCCTGCTGGGGCCGGCGACGGTCGCGCTGGCCGCGCCGATGTATGCGGCCTGGACCCAAATCCGTCGCAGTGCGCACGCGATCATCCCCGCCATCGTGGCGGGCTCGGCGACCTCGGCAATCAGCGCCATGCTGATCGCCCGCGCCCTGGGTGGATCGCGCCAAGTCGTGCTGTCGTTGGCGCCGAAGTCGGTCACGACACCGATCGCGATGGGCGTTGCCGAGCAGATTGGCGGCAATCCCTCATTGGCCGCAATCTTTGTTCTGCTGACCGGGCTTACGAGCATCGTCGTGGGGCCGCTGTTATGGCGCCTGCTGCGCATTACCGACTGGCGCGCCCGCGGGCTCGCGGCCGGGACCTCCGGGCACGGGATCGCAACGGCGCGCGTGCTGCTGCTGCATGAGACAGCAGGCGCTTTTGGTGGCCTCGCGATCGGGCTGAACGGTATCGTGACCGCCATCCTGTTGCCGCCGCTCGCGCGTTGGTTAGTCGGGGGCTGATTGCTGCATTGCACAATTCTCCGTGCGATCTGGAGCCATCATGACCCGCAGCCGTTCTCAAGCTCCCCGGTCCTGGATGAACCAGGGTCTCGGATGGAGCAGGACGATGCAGCTATTTTCCCGTGAGAAGCAGAAGACGAAAGCGATCGAACCGGAGGCTGAGCTGCAGCCGCTCGATCCGATCGCCTTGTGCTTGGCCGTTTGGCTCGGGATGATGGTCTGTGCGTTCGGCCTCGTCCGAGCCATGGATCACGCGGCGCAGCGGAACGCTGATGCAGACCGTCTGACCGCATCGGCGCAAGCCATGCGGCCGGTCGCACCGATACCTTAACCTCGATCCTAAGAGGCGGGCGCCCCGAGCGATACCACGCTCACGCTGTTGTAGGGGCTGCCGCCGGGGCTCAACGCCTGCGTCGACCAAACGAGGTAGACCAGCGTGCGCTTCTCGCTGTCCCACATCCGGGTGACGCGGATTTCTTTGAACAGCCAGTTGGCCGAGGCGCCGAACACGACCTCGTTTGCCGGCAGCCGGTCGGGCACCGTCACGGCACCCGTCGCCCGGCACGCGATGCTGAACCGGCTGGGGTCGGTCGCGATGCCGACGGTGCCCTTGATGCCGCCCGTTTCGGCGCGGGACAGATAGCAACTGACGCCGGCCACCCGCGGATCGTCGTAACGGTCGACGACGATGCGGTCGTTGCGGCCGATGACCCGGAATGTCGTGCTGACGTCGCCGATGCGGGTCGGGTCGTCGTTCGCTGCCTGCGCGCCGGACGACGCCAGGGCGGCCAGCGCGAGCAGGCCAGCAGCGAAAGCGAGGCGTATAGGTGGCATGCCTGGGATCTCCGTGAGCGGCTACCCAGATATGCCGCCCGCCACGACAGCGCACAAGCCCGGGAACGGGCGAGACCGGTCCTCCGCGCCATCCTCCCCATCCGTCCGATAGCGTCATGGCCCGCGACCACCGATGTTCAGGACGTAAGGGAGACTTGTTGATGACCGACGCGCTGCTGACGATCTCCGATGCCTTGGTGGGCCGCGTGGCGGCTGCCGGCCCTTGGCTGACCTGCATTTATCCCGGCTCCCGCGCCCAGCGCACCGCGACGCTCTGGCGACCCGGCGTGCTCGTGACCAGCGAGCAGGGCCTGCCTGCCGAGGCCAATATCCCCGTGGCCATGCCGGATGGCTCTCGTGGTCAGGCGGTGCTGGCCGGCCGCGATCCCGGCACCAACGTCGCGGCGCTGCGGCTGGAGATTGATGGACCGGCCCTGCCCGACCCGGCCGAGCCGCAGGTCGGCGCGCTCGCGCTGGTGCTGGGCGCAGCGACCGACGGTAGCGCCACGGCCCGGCTCGCCCTGGTGCATCGTGTCGGCCCAGCGTGGGAAAGCATGGCCGGAGGGCGGATCGATCGGCTCATCAGCCTCGACGCCCGACTGTCGGGCCCGGAGGAAGGCGGCCCGGTGCTGGACGCGGCGGGCGGGCTGCTCGGCATGTCGACCCTGGGGCCGCGCCGCCGGGTGCTGG
>CAZZWN010000100.1:0-11675 GCA_964657765.1 uncultured Acetobacteraceae bacterium | reverse complement strand
CTCAGAACGCATGCAAGAACCCTGCACGCTTCGTATCCTTGGCCCGGAAGGAATTGCCTACCTGATTGCAGCCGATCCTGATGGGATGTCGGCTTGAACTCCTTGGCAGTCGCCTCAGACCGGAGAAGTCTTGGTTCCGAGCGGCCGAAGGACTGGGCGCGTCAGATCGCTGCTACAAACGCTTAGTGGAGCCTAAGGCGGCGCCACCGCCCCGGACTGTCGTGCTCTGTTCGAGCAAAGACACGCGCGAAATGGCTCTGATCCACAAAACCGCAGGCGAGGGCGATTTCCACCAAATCACTGTCGGTTTTCAATAGCATCTCGCGTGCGCGCTCAATGCGTCTTTTGGTAAGCCATTGATGAGGAGCCAGGCCGGTCGTTTCCTTGAACGCCCGGGAGAAATGGCTGCTCGACAGGCGGCATTCTGAGGCCAGCACCCGGATCGTTGGATTGACGCTCATCTCAGCATCCATCAGTTCGCACGCCCGCCTAAGTTGCCAAGGCGCCAGTCCTCCGGCCGGCGCTACATTGGGTGCGCCTCCATAGGCGTGAACGACATGTGCATGGAAAGCGAGCGCTACAAACTCTGTGAAAAGCGCGCCACTTTCATTTGGACTTTCCATCATCCCTGCGAGGGAGATAGCCAAACCGTGCATCACCGGATCATGAAGGCCATTTTCGGCGCCGAGCAATCCTCTGACCCGCTTCAGTCCTTGTTCGAGAGCTAAGTCGTCGAGGGAGGTTTGGCTGATATTGAAGCGCATCATGTCGAATGGCGTATGAAGATCAACCATCGGATTGTGCGTGAGATCGAAGAGAAACACGTCCCCTGGTTTTGCCGGCGGCAGGGCAGTATGCCCACTTGGATGACACAGATCCCACGACAATAGCGGTTGCAGCATGACCTGAAATGAGAAGGACTCATTTTGCGGAACCGGCATGGACTGGCCATGCTCGTATCCGCCATGACGGAGGCGAGTGAACGCGATCGGGGCTTTCGACGACGTATCCGCAAACAGGGACGGAGCGTCCGTTAGCTTGAATCGATCGCTGATCGTGGCGCTGATAATAGCTGTGTCCACATTGAGACCTTCCCAGTGTTCTTAGCCTTTTCGAGCCGACCTTAGGTGCAGATCCTCGAGCAGCCCGGCGATGATTGCGAACAGGGCTATTTACCACGACATCGTGGACTGGGCCGGAGCCGTTTTATCGCGCGGTGTTTTTTTGTTAGCGCAGCCCGACATTGGGACCGCATGCGACCAATTACAACTGCGGAATCTACTCAGACGTGAGAAGTAATTGGAAGCGGAGTGCTTGATGAACCACCTCGCCAGCCGAAGGACAGCCGTTCCTGAGCGAGCCACGCTGCCTAAAGCCTTGTAATGAAGCATGAACCCGGTTGGTCGTTCTCCCTACGTGTAGCTGCTCGACATCATCGAGTGCTGTGCTCGCTTTCATCTCTCGAATTCTGCTCGGATTGAATGATCGCAGGGCGGCACGCCTGCTCACATTAACTGCCTCCATGCTCGCGTTCGCGGATCGGTGCTCGACATCATGCGTGCGTGCTCACGGTCAGTGACGCTGTCCGAACCGTCACAGCGCTCCCTGCCGACTTGGGCTGAGGTTTCCTGCAAGGTCGCGTTGCAGATACTGGGACAGGAAGGGCAGGACGATGCGCCAATAGGCGGCCGGGTCGTAGCGTTCGAGGTCAACATGTGCCGCGCCCTGCACCGCCCAGAGCTGCTTCGGCTCCGGCGCGTGCTCAAACAGGGACCGCGCCTCGCTGATCGGGGTGCGGTCGTCGGCGGTGCCGGACGCGATGAGGAGCGGCGCCGTCGCTGCGCCGATGTGGCCTTATGGGCCGCAGCTCGTCCGGTCTGACGCCAAGGATGGGCGGCAGCAGCAGCTCGAAGGCCGGGGTCAGCAACGGGGTGAACACCGGGCCTGCCACTGTCCCAAGGCCTGTCCGCAAACGGTTCGAGAGCGCGGCCTCTATGTCCGGGTAGACCGACTCCAGCACCAAGGCGTCCACCGGCAGCAGCTCGGGGCCGAGCAGGGCCGCGGCGCCGCCGAGCGACACGCCGATCGCGCCTACCCGCTCGCCCGGCAAGCGTTGCCGGACGAACGCGACCGCGGCGGCGACGTCGATCCCTTCCAGGCGGCCGAAGGTGATGTGCCGGCCCGGGCTCTCGCCTTCGGCCTGGAGATCGAACAGCAGGACGGCAAAGCCGTGCTCGTGCAGCACCCGTGCGCGCTGCACCATCGTACTCCGGTTTGACCAGACGCCGTGCATGAGGATGACAGCGCCCCCGCCGGGCTGCCGACCAGGCACCCACCATCCCCGGAGCAGGGAACCGGACACGGAAGGGATCTGCACGGCCTCGACGCTGGGCAGGCCGGCGGGAGGTGGCCCGATGGTGGCGTTGGCCGGCGCTGCGTGACACAGGCCAACCGCCAGCACCGACGCGCACAGGCCGGCGCCGGCGAGCACACCCAGCAACAGCAGGGCCGCCGCGATCCGTCGCGGCGGGAAACGGCGGGAGGTGCTCACAGCGGCAGGCCGGCGGCGCGCATCTCGTCGGCCAGCTCGCGGGTGCGCGCGGCGTCCAGGTCGCCGCGCATCAGGCGCTTGATCTCGGCCGGCTTGGCGTTGAACTGCTCGGACAGTGTCCGCACGCTGTAACCGTGCCGGGTGAGCGTCGGCTCCAGCTCGTCGAGCTGCCGCGACAGCACGGCCTCGACCACTTCGGCCGTAACCGGCTTCTCGCCGCCGACCCGGAAGCTCTCCTCGAACGCCAGCGTCAAGTGCCGCTCGATCTGCAACGGCGTGCGCAGCTTGGCCGCCAGCAACTCAACCGCCGGATCAGCCATCAGGGTGTCCGGGACTGCGCCCTTGGCGGCGCAGGCCTGGAGCAGCCAGGCGATGTGTCGCGCTGCTGGCCGGCGATGCCGTCGAAGGCAAAGCTGCTGGCGCGGTAGCCAACCTCCTCCATGGTGGGCCGGCGCAGGTCGTTCCGGAGCTTCAGATGCCCGGCCAGCACGACCGAGAGCCGCCCGCCGCCGTCGGCGATCACCTCCATGAGGCGCTTCAGGCCTTTCAGCGTCTTCGGGTGCAGGTTGTGGGCCTCGTCCACAAACAACGCGACCGGCTTGCGCCGCTTGCGGATCAGGGCGCTCAGCTCGCGCTCGCGCTTTTCGATCTTGGGCAGACGCACCTCGCCTTCCGGCAAGAGGTCGTAGAACAGCGCTTCAATCAGCGTGACCACCGTGGTGCGTTCCTGCTCAACCGCGAGCGACTTGGCCACCAGCACCTTGTTCTCGCGCGCGAGGTCGGCTTGCAAGTGGCGCATCAGCGCCATCTTGCCGGAGCCGATGACGCCGGACACGGCGATCAGCCGCCCGGCGAGGATGGCGGCGCGCACCTCGTGGCAGGTCTGCTTGTGGTGCTCGGTCTCGTAGTAGCCCGCCCCCTCCAGGTCGCGCACCAGGCCGTAGTGCCGCATCACCTCCGTCAGCATGGGGCGTTTCCCTCGCCCGTGGCGGCAGCGTGCCCAAGCGGCTTGGCAGGCGCGCGCGGCGCTAGGAAGCGCTCGCGCACGCGGGCCATGACCGCGGCCTTGGCCAGCGTTTCGGCCAGCACGCCGTTGATCCAGGCGCGCTCCTCGTCGGACAGCCGGGCGAGCGGGCGGCCCAACAGGTCGGCGATGGCGAGCTTGGCCCGGATGGCATTCGGGTAGGCGATCTCCTCGAACGGGTCGGGGTCGGCTAAGGGCACGCGCGCCGGTTCCGGCCGCGGCGGCGCCGGCGGCCCGGCCAGGTCGGGGTTGCCTTCCAGGGCGGCCCGCGGCAGGCCCAGGCGCTCGGCCAGCGCCGCAATCCGCTCTGCGCGCTCCTCTCCCTTCGTCTTCTGGCGCGTTCGGTAGCGGTGCAGCGGGATCGGACCGCCGACCGGTGTGTAGGGGCCATACCGGCGCTCGCCGTGCTCGACGTAGAGGTCGCGGTCGAACAGCACCCACCACAGCAGCACCGTCTCGCCGGCCAGGTCCGGATCCACCTCGTAGGCGGCGCCGTCCACGCTGACCCGGGCGTCGCCGCCCACCCGGCGGCGCTCCGGCTCGCGGGCGAAGGCGCAGTAGCGTTCCCAGGCGCACATCGCGCGCACGCCGGCCTCGGGCTGGTTGGCCAGCCAGTCCTCCGTCCGGCTGTGCGGCTCGCTGCGGTGCTGCTGGCCGTTGTAGGTGGCGAGATAGCGGTGCAGCCACAGGTTCGCCTCCGCCTCGTTCTCCGGCTTGTGGAAGTGGTAAAGGGTCTCGTGCGCCTCCTTCACCGTGCGGAACGGGCGCTCAACCTTGCCCTTGGCTCGCGCCGTCACGCGCCGGCCGTCCGACCCGGCCGGCAGGTGCGTCATCAGGCGCACGCCCAGGCAGTCCAGCACGCGCTGGAACACCCGGCTCTTGGAGATCGGGCCGTTGTCGCAGTAGAGCGCGTCCGGGATGCCCTGGGCGACCAAGCCGCTGTCCTCCGCCTTGGCCGACATGGCGTTCAACAGGAAGCGCAGCGCGCTCTCGACGTCCTCGCCGTAGACGCAGCGGTATTCCTGGTAGGCGACCCCGCTGCGGTCATCGACGACGCTGTACAGCATCAGCGTGGGGGCGCCGCGGCCCGGCTCGGACCAAAGCGGATGCGGGACATGCTTCAGGTCGGATGGGCTGAGGTCGAACTGCCACAGCTCGTTGGAGCGCCGGGCCTGAAAGCGCACCGCCGCCGGGCCGCGCACGAGGCGCAACTGGTCGAAGCCCCACTGGCGCAGGTAGCGGTCCGCGGTCGGTCGGGTCAGCGCGCCTGGCGAGAGGCGGATCAGGCCCTGCGGCGTTTCGACCCCATGCTGCTCCATCAGCTCCAGCGCCCGCACGGTCGAAAGGTGGCGGCCCTTCTTGTTGGTGGTCCGCAACTTCAAAGCCGCGGTAGCCTCGCACCAGCGCTCCAGATCGGCGAGCGGCACCTTGCGTGGCTGGCCGCGGTCGGCCCGGCGCACCGGGCGCGGCCGGTGCAGGGTGCGGAGCTGGCGGTAGAGGGTCGTGGCGGACACGCCGTAGAGCGCGGCGGCCTGCTCGACCCTGCGGGCACGGTCGGGATGCCGGCCGGGCAAGGTGTCCAGCCGGCGGCGCAGGCCGACAAGGGCTTCGGGCGGCACCAAACGGCGGCCGCCCCCGGCCACTACCCGGCCCCGAGCGCGCGGTAGACGCTGGTGCGTCCGATGCCGAGCCGGCGCGCGATGGCGGCCGGCCCAAGCTTCTCCACGTCGCGCAGGCGCCGGACCTCGGTCGCGTCAACGCTGGGTTTGCGGCCCTTGTAGACCCCGCGCGTCTTGGCCAACGCGATGCCTTCGAGCTGGCGTTCGCGGCGCAGGTTGGTTTCGAACTCGGCGAACACGCCCAGCATGTCCAGGAACGCCTTGCCGGCGGCGGTTCCCGTGTCCACGGGCTGCTCGGTCGCGCGCAGCGCCACGCCGCGGCCCTTCAGCTCGTGCACGATGTCCTGCAGGTCCTTCATGGACCGGGCGAGGCGGTCGATGCGGGTGACGACCAGGGTGTCGCCGGGCTGCACGAAGTCGAGCAGCATCTGCAGCTCGGTCCGCCCGTCGCGCCGGCTGCCACTGGCCTTTTCGGCGCGCACCACGCCGCAGCCGGCCGCGCGCAACGCCTGCTGTTGGACGGTGAGGTCCTGGTCGAAGGTGCTGACGCGGGCGTAGCCGTAAAAGGCCATGTCGTTCCAAGAGGCTCTAGACCCCGGAACGCTACCGTTCCACAATGCCTAAAGCAACCCTAATGGCACAAGGAAAGTGTTCCATGCCGGCATGCCGCTGGCGTCTACCTCACAGGAACAGCCCCGCATGAACTGGCGCAGGCTCGACCTCAACCTGCTCGTCGTGTTCGACGCCGTGGCGCAGGAGCGCAGCGCGACGCGCGCGGCGGCCAGGCTCAACATGACGCAGCCTGCGGTCAGCCAGGCGCTGGCCCGCTTGCGCAGCGCGTTGCGCGACGATCTGTTCGTGCGCACCCCCGACGGCATGGAACCCACACCTTACGCCGACCGGCTGGCCGGCCCGGTACGCGCCGCGCTGGAGAGCATGCACACCGCGCTCGACGGCGCCGCCGCGTTCGACCCGACGGCGGCCGAGCGCGGCTTCTCGGTCGCGGTGGACAACCGCGCCGCCCTGGTCCTCGCCGCTCCGCTCGCAACCGCGGTCGCGGCCGAAGCGCCGGGCGTGAGCCTGGACCTGCGCCCGAGCGGCACGCTCGACCTCGCCGAGCGCCTGGATCGTGGCGAGTTGGACCTCGCCCTTGGCGGTCTCGCCGCGCCCGGCGAGCGCTTCTCGGATCTGCGCCTGTTCGAGGATGAGTTCGCAGCCCTTGTGCGCCGCAGCCACCCCGCCGCGGTCGTAGACGGGACTGTCGGCTTCGACGCGCTCGGCGCTTATCCGCACCTCGCCCTGTCCTCGACCGGCGAGGAGACCGCCTTCGTGGACGCGGAGCTGGCCCGCCATGGCCTGGTCCGGCGCGTCTCGCTCCGCGCGCCGCTGCTTGCGGCCGCGGCCGCGCTGGCGCAGTCGGACATGGTCGCGGTTGTCGGTGAGCGCACCGCTCGGGCGTTCGCGCGCGCAGCCCCCCTGGAGGTCCTGCGGCTGCCGTTCGCCTCGCCGCGGCTGGTGACCGCGATGCTGTGGCATCGCAGGCTCGACGACGTACCCGCGCATCGCTGGCTGCGCGGCGTCGTGCTGCGCGTCGCACGCACGCTGTAGGCGCACGCCGCCTCGCCCATGCCGGGCCGGCATGTGCCGGTAAGGACACCGCATTGGTCTCTCAGGACGAGGCGTCGTTGATAGGGAGCGGCGGCAATGGCGCCGCCCGCAACCAGCCAAGGAGAGTTACCATGTTCAGCATTCGCACCCGGGCCAAGCTCGCGCTCGCCATCCTCGCAGTCGCGGCCGCCCCGGCCGGCGCGGCCTTTGCCAGTGAGGGCAACGGGCCCGCCTACGGAGGAGTCGTCACCTCGGCGCCGGCGACGCACGACGTCGGACAGGGTTACCGACCCAACCTAGCATACACAGGAAGTGTCACGATCGGCGGCACGCTGCCGTCAAACGGCAGCCAGGGCGAGCCTCAGCCGATCAACTCCTTGCCCCCGGGCTTCGAGGACGGCACCCCGGCTATGCAGCACCGGCAGGCGCTGAAGCGCTACTGGGCGGAGCAGGCGCCGCAAGCGCAGCATCTCGCCAGCGCGAACCAGCAGCCGAATGGCTGAGCCTCGCCAGGCCGCCAGCAAGCCGGCTCATCGAGCCGCTTTCGAACAGGAGAACCATCATGAAAACGTTGTTGCTCGCCACCACGGCGGTCCTGAGCTTGTCTGCTGGACCCTTGTTCGGGCAGTCCTTGGATAGCTCTGCCGGGAGTTCGCTGAACGGCGGAAATCCTAGTGCCGGTCAGACTGTGTTCACCCCCAGCGGCCCGGTCTTCACGACCGGGCAGGTCGGCGGCATGCAGACGACAACGCTTCCTGGCGGAGCGGGCCAGGGCCTCCTGATGAACAACGGCAACGGCACGAGCACGCTGACCGGTCCCGGCGGCGCGGTCACGACGGTGCCAACGCCGCGGTAGCACCCTGACCAGGACGCGTTGCCCAGCGCGCCGCAAGAACCACGCCCGCACACGACGGAGGAGAAGTCATGCATGTCCCCATCAAGTCCGGCTTGTCCTTCGCCGTGATCGCGGGCGGCGCGGCCCTGGCCATGCGCTGGATGGACCATCCGGCGCCCGCGCCACCGCCGGCCCAAGCCGTTCCCGTGGTGACGGTGACCGTGCAGCAGCACGACGTGCCGATCATCCTGAGCGGCCTCGGCACCGTGCAGGCGCTGAACACCGCCACCATCCGGAGCCAGGTGACCGGCCTGCTGCAAACGGTTGACTTCACCGAAGGGCAGCAGGTGCGCCGCGGCGACGTGCTCGCGCAGGTCGACCCTCGCCCCTACCAGGCGCGGCTCGCCCAGGCGGAGGCGCAGCTCAGCCGCGACCAGGCGCAGCTCGCCAACGTCGAGACCAACCTCAACCGCAACCTGCCGCTGCTGAAGGGCGGCTTCGCGACCGACCAGCAGGTGACAGACCAGCGCTCGCAGATCGCGCAGCTGCAGAGCACCGCCAAGGCCGACCAGGCCGCCATCGACGACGCGCAGACCCAGCTCAGCTACACCAGCCTGACCGCGCCCTTCGACGGCATCACCGGGGTGCGCCGGATCGATGTCGGCAACGTCATCCATCCCACGGACGCCGACGGGCTGGTGACCATGACGCAGGTGCAGCCGATCGCCGTGCTGTTCACCCTGCCGGCCGCCGACATCGCCCCCGTGCAGGACGCGCTGTCCGCGGGCGCGGTCCGTGCCGTCGCCTACGATCAGGCCGACACCCACGTGCTGGACACCGGGCAGCTCCTGCTGGTCAACAACCAGGCCGATCCGCAGTCCGGCACCGTGCGACTCAAGGCGCTGTTCCCCAACCTGCGGCGCCGGCTGTGGCCCGGCACCTTTGTCAACGTCGAGCTGACGACCTCCGTGGCCAAGAACGGCCTGACCGTGCCCAACGACGCGGTGCAGATGGGCGCGCAGGGCGAGTTCGCCTTTGTGGTCGGCGCCGACAAGAAGGTCGCGGTGCGCCCGGTGCAGGTGACGCAGCGGCTCCGGGGGACGGCGCTGGTGGGCAAGGGCCTGAACCCCGGCGAAACGGTGGTGGCGCAGGGGCAGTACCGGCTTTCGGCCGGAACCCTCGTCGCCCCTTCGGACCCGTCGCAGGTTCCCGATTCCTCCACAGCCACCGCGGGGCTGCTGCCATGAACATCTCCGCGGGCTTCATCCGCCGCCCGATCGCGACCTCGCTGCTGATGGTGGCTGTCGTGGCGCTCGGCGCCATCGCCTATCTCCAGCTTCCGGTGGCAGCGCTTCCGAACGTGAGCGCGCCGACCATCCAGGTTTCGGCGCAACTGCCGGGCGCGGACGCCAAGACGACGGCGTCCTCGGTCGCGACGCCGCTGGAGCGCCAGTTCGGCCAGATTCCCGGCCTGACGCAGATGACGAGCAGCAGCGGCAGCAGCGGCCTCGCGCAGGTCACGCTGCAGTTCGACAACAGCCGCACGATCGCCTCCGCCGCGGGGGACGTGCAGGCCGCCATCAACGCGGCGGCCGGGCAGCTTCCTGCCAGCCTGCTGAACCCGCCCATCTACCGCAAGACCAACCCGGCGGACACGCCGGTGCTGCTGATCGGGCTGACCTCGGACACGCTGCCGATCACCGCGGTCAGCGACTACGCCAACTCCATCCTGGCCCAGAAGATCTCGCAGATGCCGGGCGTGGGCCTGGTCGGCATCGGCGGGCTGCAAAGCCCTTCGATCCATGTCCAGCTCAACCCGGCGCAATTGGCCGCCGCCAACCTCGACCTCGAGGACGTGCGCTCGGCGCTCACCAGCGCCACGGTGGACCAGCCCAAGGGGCAGCTCTACGGCAACCAGCAGGCGTTCTCCCTGCAGACCAACGACCAGCTCATGACGGCAAAGGGCTTCGATGACCTGATCCTGGCCTACCGCAACGGCGCGCCGATCCGGGTGCGCGACGTGGGCCGGGCCGTCATCGCCCCGGAGGACCCGACGCAGGCGGGCTGGCTGAACACCAAACGCGCGGTCGTGCTGGCGGTGCAACGCCAGCCCAGCGCGAACGTCGTGGCGACCGTGGACGCGATCAAGGCGGCGCTTCCGCAGCTGCAGGCGTCGCTGCCGCCCTCCATCAAGGTCGAGATCGTGTCCGACCGCACGCAGACCATCCGCGCCAGCGTGGCGGACGTGCAGTTCACCCTGATGCTGACCATCGCCCTCGTGGTCGGCGTCATCGCGGTGTTCCTGCGCAAGTTCTGGGCCACGGTGATCCCGGCCATCGCGGTGCCGATCTCGCTGATCGGCACCCTCGCGGTCATGCTCGTGCTGGGCTACAGCCTGGACAACCTATCGCTCATGGCGCTGACCATCGCGGTCGGCTTCGTCGTGGACGACGCCATCGTCATGGTCGAGAACGTGGTGCGCCACATCGAGGGGGGCGCCGGCCCGCTGCAGGCTGCCCTCGACGGCGCGCGGGAGATCGGGTTCACCATCCTGTCGATCTCCATCTCGCTGGTCGCGGTGTTCATCCCGCTCTTCCTGATGAGCGGCGTGGTCGGCCTCCTGTTCCGGGAGTTCGCGGTCACCGTCGCCGTCTCGATCCTGGTCTCGGTGTTCGTGTCGCTGACGCTCACGCCGATGCTGTGCGCCAAGCTGCTCAAGCCCGACGAGGGCCGGAAGGCCGGCCGCATTTCCGCCTTTCTGAAGCGACTCCTTGATGGCCTGGTGTCATCCTACGACCGAGCGCTGGTCGTGGCGCTGCGCCACCGCTTCGTCACGCTCTGCGTCATGCTGCTCACCGTCGCCGCCACGGTGGGCCTGTTCATCGTCATTCCCAAGGGCTTCTTCCCGCAGCAGGACACCGGCCTGATCGTCGGCATCACCGAGGCGGCGCAGGACATCTCGCCCGCAGGCATGAAGGAGCGGCAACTGGCAATCCTGAAGATCGCGAGCCAGGACCCGGCGGTCGCCTCCGCCACCGGCTACGTGGGCGCCGGGGGCGCCACCGTGGCGGGGAACAACGGCCGCATGTTCATCGCCCTGAAGCCGCAGGGGAGCGGGGCGGGGCAGCGCACCGCAACCGCGGACCAGGTCATCGCGCGCCTGAACAAGGCGTTGCAGCCGGTGCAGGGCATCACGCTCTACATGCAGGCCGCGCAGGACATCAACATCGGCGCCATCGTCTCGAAAACGCAGTACCAGTACGTGCTGACCGACGTGGACAGCCAGGAGCTGAACCTGTACGCGCCGAAGCTCCTGGAAAAGCTGAAGACCCTGCCGGAGCTGACCTCAGTCGCCAGCGACCAGCAAAGCGCCGGGCGAACGCTCGCGATCCAGATCGACCGCCCGGCCGCGTCGCGCTTCGGCATCGACCTGGCGCGGGTCGACTCCACCCTCTACGACGCTTTCGGCGTCCGCCACGTGGCGAAGATCTTCACCACCCTGAACCAGTACTACGTCATCATGGAGGCGGACCCGTCCTTCCAGCTCGGTCCGAACGCGCTCCAGCGGCTTTATGTCCGCTCGCAGAGCGGCACGGAGGTGCCACTGAGTCAGATCGCCTCGTTCCAGTCCACGCTAGCGCCGCTTGCGATCAACCACCTGGGCCAGTTTCCCTCGGTCACGCTCAGCTACAACCTGGCGCCCGGCGCCTCCATCGGCCAGGCGGTCACGGCGGTGCAGAAGGCGGCGGCGAGCCTGCACATGCCGGCCTCGCTCGCCGCCAAGTTCCAGGGCAACGCCCAGGCGTTCCAAACCTCGCTCAGCAGCACGCCGCCGCTGATCCTGGCGGCGCTGTTCGCGGTCTATCTGATCCTGGGCATGCTGTATGAGAGCATGATCCACCCGCTGACCATCCTGTCCACGCTGCCGTCGGCGGGGCTGGGGGCGCTGGCGACCTTGATGCTGTTCGGGCGTCCATTGGACGTGATCGGCATCATCGGCATCATCCTGCTGATCGGCATCGTGAAGAAGAACGGCAT
>CAZZWN010000099.1:0-11713 GCA_964657765.1 uncultured Acetobacteraceae bacterium | reverse complement strand
TGGTCGAGAACCGCTTCGTCGGCATGAAGTCGCGCGGCGTGTATGAGACGCCGGGCGGGTCCATCCTCCTGGTCGCGCATCGGGGCATCGAGAGCATAACCTTGGATCGCGAGGCGGCGCATCTGAAAGATAGTCTGATGCCGCGCTATGCCGAGCTGATCTACAATGGATTTTGGTTCAGCCCGGAGCGGCGCATGCTGCAGGCGGCGATCGACGAGAGCCAGCATAGCGTGAGCGGCCGGGTGCGGCTGCGGCTCTATAAGGGCAACGTGAGCGTGATCGGACGGGAAAGTCCGAACAGCCTGTATTCGATGAAGGTCGTGACGTTCGAGGACGACCAGGGAGCATACGACCAGACCGACGCGCAGGGCTTCATCAAGCTGCAGGCGCTCAGGCTGCGGCTGAGCGCCATGGCCGGGCGGCGGGGCGGCTCGCTTTAGACGCGGCACTTCGGCGGTACACGGGACACCATCCAGTTAAACCGTGTCCGGTGTCCCGACCCGCCGCCGATCCCTACCCAGCCCGACCACTCACCAAATCGCTCACCACGCCCGGATCCGCCAGGGTGCTGGTGTCGCCCAACCCGTCTGTCTCGTTCGCCGCGATCTTGCGCAGGATGCGGCGCATGATCTTGCCCGACCGTGTCTTCGGCAAGCCCGGCGCCCACTGGATCACGTCCGGCGAGGCGATCGGGCCGATCTCGTGCCGCACCCAGACCACCAGTTCCTTGCGCAGCGCGTCAGTCGGCTCCTCGCCGTCGATCAGCGTCACATAGGCATAGATGCCCTGGCCCTTGATGTCGTGCGGGAAGCCGACGACCGCGGCCTCGGCGACCTTGGGGTGGGCCACCAGCGCGCTCTCGACCTCGGCGGTGCCCATGCGGTGGCCGCTCACGTTGATCACGTCGTCGACGCGGCCGGTGATCCAGAAATAGCCGTCCTCGTCCCGTCGGGCGCCATCGCCGGTGAAATACAGTCCTTTGAAAGTGGTGAAATAGGTCTGGATGAAGCGGGCATGGTCGCCATAAAGCGTCCGCATCTGGCCGGGCCAGCTCTCGGCGATGCAGAGGTTGCCCTCGACGGCGCCCTCCAGCAGCTTGCCCTCGCCGTCCACCAGGACTGGCTGCACGCCGGGTAGCGGCAGCGTGGCGGACCCGGGCTTGACCGGCACGGCCCCCGGCAGCGGGGAGATCAGGATGCCGCCGGTCTCGGTCTGCCACCAGGTATCGACGATCGGGCAGCGCTCGTTGCCGATGACGCGGTAATACCACATCCACGCCTCGGGATTGATCGGCTCGCCGACGCTGCCGAGGATGCGCAGAGACGCGCGCGAGGTGGACCGCACCGGTCCCTCGCCCTCACGCATCAGCGAGCGGATCGCGGTCGGCGCCGTATAGAAAATATTAACCTGATGCTTGTCTACTACCTCCCAGAAGCGGGAGCTGGTGGGGTAGTTGGGAATGCCTTCGAACATGAGCGTGGTGGCGCCGTTGGCGAGCGGGCCATAGACGATATAGGTGTGGCCGGTGACCCAGCCGACGTCGGCGGTGCACCAATAGACCTCGCCCGGCTGGTAGTCGAAAACGAGCTGATGCGTCATCGCGGCCCAGACCATGTAGCCGCCCGTGGTGTGCAGCACGCCCTTCGGCTGGCCGGTGCTGCCGGAGGTGTACAGGATGAACAGCGGGTCCTCGGCGTCCATCTCCTCCGCTGCGCAGTCGGGGCCGGCGGCGGCGAGCAGGCTCGCGTAGTCGAAGTCGCGGCCCTCCTGCATCGGCACGTCGCCGCCCGTCACGCGCACGACGACGACATGCTGGATGGTCGGGCAATCCTTCAGCGCCTCGTCCGCATTGACCTTCAGCGCGACCTTGCGTCCGCCGCGGCGGCCCTGGTCGGCGGTGATCAGCAAGGTGCTGCCGCAGTCGTTGATGCGGTTCGCCAGGCTGTCGGGCGAAAAACCGCCGAATACGATCGCGTGGATCGCCCCAAGCCGCGCGCAGGCCAGCATCGCCACCGCAGCCTCCACCACCATCGGCAAGTAGATCGTAACCCGGTCCCCGCGCTTCACGCCGAGCGTGCGCAGCGCATTGGCCAGGCGACAGGTCTCCTCATGCAACTCGCGGTAGGTGACCTTGCGCTGCTGGCTGGGGTCGTCGCCTTCCCAAATGATCGCGACCTGGTCCGGCCGCTCGATGAGGTGCCTGTCGAGGCAGGTGGCGGAGGCGTTCAGCGTGCCATCCTCGTACCAGCGGATGCTGACATCGCCCTCGAAGCTTGCGTTCTTCGCGCGGGTGGGCGTGCGCATCCAGGACACGCGCTTCGCCTGTTCGGCCCAAAAAGCCTCGGGGTTGGCGATGGCCGCCTCCGTCATCGCGCGGTGCTGCGCCGCCGTCACATGGGCGTGCGCGGCGATCTCGGGCAGGACGGGATAGGTCTGGTCGGACATGATCTTCCCTCGAGGGTTATTGCTATTGCCGCGGAACCTACAGCCCGGCGTCGGCAGGCACCAGTATCACGCCGTCAACAATCTGAGCCGGTATCGCCTCGAGCCGGTCGCCCAGGCAAGGCCCATGCACACAGACGCCGCCCGCGATGCCGAACAGGGCGCCATGCGTCGCGCAGACGATGAATGCACCGTCCGCGGTCAGGAACTGGTCGGGCGCCCAATCGAGCGACGTGCCGATATGCGGGCAGGCGTTCACATAGACGAAAACCTCGGCGCCGCGCCGGACGGCGAACAGGCCGGTGAAGCCGCCGGGCGCAGGGCCGAAACCACGGGCGGCGCCGTCCGCGATCTCATCAAGGCGGCACAGCGTCCGGCTTAGTCCCGCCATTCCGCCATCCGCAACACACGACGCCACTGCGGCTCGGACACTGGGCTGACCGAGAGGCGCGACATACGGATCAGCGCCATGTCGGCGAGCGCCGGGTCAGCCTTGATCTCCATTAGGGTGACGGCCCGGGGCAGTGCTGCGATGGTACGCACGTCGACGGAGAGCCAGGGACCCTCGGCTGCGGTCGGGTCCGGATAGGCCTCGCGCACCACTTCAACGACGCCGACGACCGCCTTGCCGATGTTGGAATGATAGAAGAATGCCCGGTCGCCCAATCGCATGGCCGCCAGGTTCAACTTGGCGGAGTGGTTGCGCACGCCGGTCCACGGCTCGGTGCCGACCGCGACTTGCTGCTCCCAGCCGAACACATCCGGCTCCGACTTCATGAGCCAATATGCCACCTAGCCCACGAACTCCCCGTCCTTCAGCACGGTGCGGAACGCGCGGATGACGGTGCTCTCGAACAGGCCGGCGCGGGCATAGGGATCGCTCGCGGCGAAGCCCTCGGCGGCGGCCCGGTCCTCGACATCGATCAGCAGCAGGCTGCCGCAGGGGCGGCCGTCGGCGTCGAGCAATGGGCCGCCATGCACCACGCGGTCGGCATAGGTCGTTAAATAGGCGATATGCGCTGCCCGCGTCGCGAGACGCAGGTCGAGGCTGGCGGGGCGGTCGGTGCAGACGACGGCGAACAGCATGGCGCGTGCTCTTTTTGCGTATGCGGCGCACAGTAACCCATCACGCGACAGCTTCAACTCCTGGAGAGACGTGCTATCTCTTGGGTGTGGACGCAACAGCATTTCCCGCGCGCCCGTCGCGCAGCCTGCACCGCTTCGCCAATCCCGGCCGCTTCTTGCGCATCGCCGGACGGGCGCAGCCGTGGCTGTCATGGAGTGGTCTGCTGCTCACCCTCGGCGGCCTTGCCTGGGGGCTGTTCATAGCGCCCGCCGATTGGCAGCAGGGCGATGCCGTGCGGATCATGTATGTCCATGTACCTTCCGCGTGGCTCGCTTCGGCGGGTTACCTCAGCCTGGCGCTCGCCTCGTTGGCCTCCCTGGTCTGGCGGCATCCGCTGGCCGATCTGGCTGCGGTCGAAATCGGGCCGGTGGGCGCCGGCTTCACCGCCTTGTGCCTGGCGACCGGCAGCCTGTGGGGCAAGCCGATGTGGGGCGCATGGTGGGTATGGGACGCGCGTCTGACGAGCGTGCTGGTGCTGTTCTTTTTGTATGTCGGGCACATCGCGCTGGTCCGGGCGTTCGACGACCCGAACCGCGGCTATCGTGCCGGGGCGATCCTGGCGTTGGTCGGGGTCGTTAACCTGCCGGTCATCAAGTTCAGCGTAGACTGGTGGAATACGCTGCATCAGCCAGCGACCATCACGCTGACCGGAGCGCCGACCATGGCGACTACCATGCTATGGCCATTGCTGGTCTGCGCGATCGGCTTTTCGCTCGTGTTCGCGGCGATCGTCGTGGCGCGGCTGCGGGCGGCGGTGATGGAACGGCGGATTCGCGGGCTGCTGCTGGCGAGCGCCGAGCGGCACGGGGCTGCGGCATGACGCATTTGCCCTATGTCGCGGCGTGCTTCGGGCTCGGGTTGGCCGTGCCCGCGGTGTTTGCTTTCGGAGCATGGCGCCGGCTCGGCCAAGCCAGGCTGCGGCTGGCGCAGATCGATCCTCGGGGGAACGCAGCATGACCCGCAAGCGCCGCCGGCTTTGGATCGTATTGGCCTGCGGGCTCGGCGTCGGCACGGCGACGGCGCTGGGCCTGACGGCGTTCAGCGACAACATCGTGTTTTTCGTGGCGCCCTCCGACCTCGCGGCACACGTCGCCAGCCCCGGCCGAACCCTGCGGCTTGGCGGCCTCGTCGAGGCGGGCAGCATCCATCGCGGCCAGGACCACGGACAGCCCACCGCACAATTCCGCATCACCGACGGCCGGGCTGCGGTGGATGTGTCCTATGGCGGGATTTTGCCGGACCTGTTTCGTGAGGGCCAAGGCGCGGTGACGCTCGGCACGCTGCAACCGGATGGTACCTTCCGTGCGCAAGAGGTGCTGGCGAAGCATGACGAGACCTATATGCCAAAGGATGTCGCCGACGCGTTGAAGCGCACCGGACAGTGGCGGCCCGAGCAGGGGCCGCCGCCGCCAGCGTCGACCTGGAACACGCTGACGCCAGAAAAGGCCGCCGGCGGTTGATCAAAGCGGAGCCTGCATCGTGATACCCGAACTCGGCCACTTCGCACTCGCTTTGGCATGTGCGCTCGCGTTGGCGCAGACGGTGCTGCCGCTCTGGGGCGCCCACCGCAACGACGCCCGGCTGATGGCGGCTGCCCCGGCTCTGGCGGTTGGGCAGTTGCTGGCGCTCGGCTCGTCGTTCGGCGCTCTGGTATGGAGCAGCGTCGCCGACGATTTCACTGTGCTGAACGTCGCGGAAAACAGCCACACGCTGAAGCCGTTGCTCTATAAGATAACGGGCGCATGGGGCAACCATGAAGGCTCCATCCTGCTGTGGGGCCTGATCCTGGCCTTGTGCGGCGGCGCGGTGGCGGCGTTCGGGCGGAGCCTGCCCTCGGCACTGCGCGCCCGCGTCATCGGCGTCCTAGGCGGCAGTTCGGCCGGGTTCCTGCTATTTGCGCTGCTGGCCAGCAATCCGTTCACTCGGCTATGGCCCCCGCCGCTCGATGGCCGCGACATGAACCCGTTGTTGCAGGACCCGGGTTTGGCCTTCCATCCGCCGATTCTCTACTCCGGCTACGTGGGCTTCGCCGTGCCGTTCGCATTCGCCGTCGCGGCGTTGCTGGAGGGCCGGATCGATGCGGCCTGGGGGCGCTGGGTGCGGCCGTGGACCCTCGCGAGTTGGTGCCTGCTGACCATGGGCATCGCGCTTGGCTCCTGGTGGGCTTATTACGTACTGGGATGGGGCGGCTTCTGGTTCTGGGATCCGGTCGAGAACGCCTCCCTGTTGCCCTGGCTCACCGGCACCGCGCTGCTGCACTCGGCGATCGTCGTGGAGAAGCGTGAGGCGTTGAAGGTTTGGACCGTTCTGCTGGCGATCGCCACCTTCTCGCTCAGCTTGTCCGGCACGTTCTTGGTGCGGTCTGGCATCCTCAACTCCGTGCACGCTTTCGCCAATGACCCGACGCGCGGCGTGTTCATCCTGGGCCTGCTCGCCATCGTGATCGGCGGGTCGCTGCTGCTGTTTGCCTTCCGTGCTCCGGCATTGGCGCCCGGCGGTTTGTTCGCCCCGCTCAGCCGCGAGGGTGCGCTGGTGCTGAACAACATCCTGCTCTGCAGCATTGCCGCCGTCGTGATCACCGGGACCATGTATCCTCTGTTCGCCGACTTCGTGCTCGGCTCGAAGATCTCCGTTGGCGCGCCGTTCTTCAACGCGACCGTGCTGCCGCTCTGCGCACCGGTTTTCGCGGCCATGATCGTCGCGCCGACAATGGCGTGGAAGCGTGCGCAACTCGCGCCGGCGTTGCTTCGGCTGTGGTGGGCAGCGCTCGCCGCTCTCGTCGTTGGCCTCGTGTCGTCGATGGGCCCGGCCCGCGGCCTGCCGGCACTGGCGTTTGGCGGGGCGGCGTGGCTCATCCTCGGGTCGTTCGCCGAAATCGTCGAGCGCATTCGGCTGTTGCGCATCCCTGCCGGGGAAAGCTTGTCGCGCCTGCGCGGGTTGCGGCTGTCGATGTTCGGTGCGGCGCTCGGCCATGCCGGCATGGGGGTGCTCGTTGCCGGAGTGGCGGGCATGTCGCTGGCGACGCAGGAGGTCGTGCTCATGCATCCCGGCGATACCGTGCAGTCGGCCGGCTATAGCTGGACGCTCGAAGGCTTGCGCGACCAGTCCGGCCCGAATTATGGGGAACGCGTCGCGACGATGCGGCTGGAGCGCGACGGCAAGCTGATCGCGATCATGCAGCCATCACGCCGCACCTTCCCGGTGCAGCGTATGACGACGACCGAGGCGGCCATACATACCAATGGCTTCGCCGACCTGTACGTCGTGCTGGGCGAGGAACGGGACGATGCTGCAATCATGCGGCTGAACCATAATCCGCTGGCCCCGTGGATCTGGTTCGGGGCGCTGATCATGGCAGCCGGCGGGGGGCTTTCGCTGCTTGATCGCCGCACCCGGGTCGGTGCGCCGGCAAGGGCCCAGGGGAACAAGGGTCTGCGGCCTGGGTCCGCCGTCGCGTGAACCGGCGCCGGGCTTTGTTGCTGGCGCCATTTGGCGTCGCATTGGCGGCCGGCGCGGGGTTTTGGACCGTGCTGGGCCGTATGAAAGCCGGGCGGTTCGATCCGCACGACGTGCCAAGCCAGTTGATCGGCCGCCCCATGCCCGAGTTCAGCCTTCCAGCGCAGGAACCGGGCCAGGGCTTCGGCAGTGCCGACATCATCGCCCTCGGCCGTCCAGTGCTGGTGAATTTTTTCGCGAGCTGGTGCGTGCCCTGCGTCATCGAACATCCGGAGCTGATGCAGCTGTCCCGGGCGGGCGTGCCGATCTGGGGTATAGCGTATAAGGATACGACGGCCGCTGCCTCCACATTTATCGCCCGGCACGGCAACCCATTTGCCCGGGTCGCGCGTGATGCTCCCGGCCAGGTGGCGATCGATTGGGGGGTTTATGGCGTGCCGGAAAGCTACTTGATCGACGCCAAGGGCATCGTGCGCTGGCGCATGGCGGGGCCGCTCACGCCGCAAGTCGTGTCGGAACAGCTCCGCCCCATGCTGCAGGCGATGTCATGAGGGTCCTCCTGCTGCTTTTGCTGCTCTGGACCGCGCCGGCGTTCGCCATCAGCGACCCCGCCGAGATGCTGCCCAACCCGGCGCAGGAAACTCGGGCCGAGAACGTCGGCCGTCAGCTCCGGTGCCTGGTCTGTCAGAACGAAAGCATCGAGGACAGCAACGCCGACCTGGCGCGCGATCTGCGGCGTATCGTGCGCAGCCGCATCGCTGCTGGGGACGCGGATAGCCAGGCAATCGAGTGGGTGGTGTCGCGCTACGGCGATTTCGTGCGCCTACGCCCGCCGATGAACGCCGCGACGGCCGTGCTTTGGGCTTCGCCGGTGCTCGCGGTGCTGACCGGGCTTGGTTTCGCGTTCCTGTCGCGCCGTCGCACCCTGGCCACGCCCGATCCCCTTACGGAGGCGGAGCGTTCCCGACTGGCCGACCTGACGGGCCCATGATCTGGGGCGCCATCCTGTTGCTGGCATGCGTCGCGCTGGCGCCACTGACCCTTGTGCTGCGACGGCGGAATGAGGCGAGAGGCGGGCGCGACCCGGCCATCTCCCTGCACAGCGATCAGCTTGCCGAGTTGGACCGCGACCTTGCGGAGGGCCGCATCCTGCCGGCCGAGCACGCGACTGCGCGGCTGGAGGTGCAGCGCCGCCTGTTGCAGATCGCGGGCACGACCGAAGACGCCGCCCGCCCGGGTTCTCGCACGCCGGTTTATGCCGTGCTGGCGCTGGTGCCCATTCTGGCGCTCGGGTTGTATGTCGTCGGCGGTTCCCCCGGACTTCCGACCGCCCGGAGCGACGAGGGACGGTCAGCCGAGGAGGCAATGCTGATCGGCCAGCTTCGCGAGCGGCTGGCGACCATGAACCCACGCAGCGAGCAGGCGCGGCAGGGCTATACGCTGCTGGGCAACATCGAGGAGGAACGGGGCAACTTTGCTGCCGCCGCGGACGCCTGGCGCACGGCGTTGCAGGTCCGGTTTGATGCAGCCCTCGCAGCCCGCGCGGCCGAGGCGGCGACCCAGGCGGAGGGCAGCGTCAGCGACTCCAGCGCAGCGCTGTATCGCCGGGCGCTGGCCGCGGCACCGCCGGACGCTCCATGGCGGGGCGTGGTCGAGCAGCGCCTAGCCGAACGCCGGCTCCCGTGAGCTGACGTGATGCCATCTGGTCGAACCATTCCGCATCCTATTGTCATGATTGATGTTGATCCCGCATGAGGCATCGTTGGTTTGCCGTCCTATTGCTGCTCGGCATACTGGCCGGGTGCGAGCAGCCGCGGCCAGGCTTCCTTACGCGGCTGCAGCAGGACTGCCAGTCGGGCGATCAGGACGCGTGCGGGTTGCTGGCGGGCCCGGCGATGGCGCCCGGCCCGCAATCGCAGACGCAGCAGTCGGCCCGGCCACGTACGCCGGTCGAGCGGGATGTCGAGGCGATCATGCGGGGCATGGACCATTCGCGAGTGGAGTCGCGAAATCCGATAATTCCCGACGAGGGCGGCTAGCCCAAGCTCGCCCTCGGTTTATTCGGTATCAGTAGCCTCGACGGTAGGCGCGCCGGGCCGCATGACGGCGGTATGCCTCGCGACGGCGGATTTCCTCCCGGCGACGGATTTCACGCCGGCTATAGCCGAGTTGCACCGGCTGCACGGCGCTCTGATCCAGCATGGTAAGCGCAGTTATTGCAGGCTGCACGACAGGCGCTGCGGAAGCCGGCGCGATGAGGATGGTTCCGAGTATGGCGAAGGAGAGGAGCAGCTTGCGCATGGGGCATGGGCCTTGGAAGTTTGCGTATGACGATACCATGGAATGACCGCATGCGCTGACGATTGCTTCCATCCAAGCTGCATTTTAATCGAGAGGTGTGCCTTCTTCTCCCCGGAATTGCGGCAACCCCGGCGAAGCCGCGCCTGCAAGCCTTCTTATTCAGTCCGCCAGCGCCGCTCCTTGAACACGTCGGTGCTCGGGCGCGTGTGGCGCAGGGCCACGGGCAGGTCGAGCCAGGCCAGCAAGCGTTCCAGCACCTCTCGCGTCACCAGTGCGAGGTCGAGCGCCAACGCCTCCGACAAAGCGTAGAAACGCACACCCTCCAGTTCGCCCGATTCCTGGATCGTTCCCTCGGTCGCCGAGGCTTCCACAACAAGGAAACGCGCGTTGAAGCGCATGGGCCGGGACGGCGGCGTCACCGCCCGGCAGAGATAGTCGATCGCGTCCAGCCGCGGCGGGTTGCCGAGCGACAGCCCGGTCTCCTCCTGCAGCTCACGCGCCGCGGCTGCGACAAGGGCGCGGGCCAGGCGTGGCCGCGCGGCGCGACCCAGCATGGCGAGCACCTCGGCCCGTGGCTCGGCGGCGGCGGGCCGGGTCGCGTCGGGGCGGTCGACGGCGCCTCCGGGAAACACCAGGCGGTTGGGCATGAACCGGTGTCCAGCGCCACGCAGCCCCATCAACGCCTCGGGCCCAAGCGGCCCTGTCCGCAGCACGATCAGGCTGGCGGCATGACGAGCGAACACTGGACGGCTGGAGACTGGCCGACTGGAAACTGGGCAGGCGGACGCAGGATGGGTCATGGGCGCTGGGGGGGCGGGCGGCTTGGCTGTCACTCCGGTCCGATACACCCTCAAGCCAGGCTACGGAACCACCTTACTGAATTCGACGCGGCGGATACCCAAGGGGCGACGAGCCCGGCGCAGCGGTGGTCGGCATAGCCGTGGACGGCCCGATCCTGGTCGTCGATAGCGAGTCGCCCGGCGACACAATCGGCGCATCCACCGCCGAGCCAAGCGGAAGGCTGTTCGCCGGCTGCGGCATCTGCTCCGGCTTGCCGATCGAGTCGGTGGACACCGGCGGCATCTTGGACAGCCCGGCGCAGTCCGTAAGTGTCATGGCGGCGGCGATGAAGGAGAAACGAGTTACGCATCGGCATTGCTCGATGGTGCTCCGGCCTATTTCGGACTGCGGCCATGCTGCCGCAATGATCTATGCTTCTTCTCAAGCTGCGCTCGCGATTGTTGCTGGCAGACGGACGATGGCGCCCTGTTCCGGCGCGGATCCGCGCAGTGGCGCAAGAAGGCGCTCAGGACCCAAGAGAGCGGGCGGTCGGGCTGAACCATAGGCGTCCCGCTCGTTGCGCCGGTCCCAAGCGTCCTCGAACGGCGCACATGGTGGTGGCATAAATATCTATTGTGCAACGTCGTGCATCCGACCTGTCCTGTGCGCGGTATTGCTAGTGTTGGAGCGGAGAAAGCATGGTGCGCCGTCCCAAACCAAAAACCTCAGCGTGGAGTTTGTTCAAACATGCGTAATATCCGTCTTATGGCCATGGCAGTTGCACTCACGATGCCGCTCGCCGCGCCAGTATTCGCCCAGGTCATGGTCGGTGGCGCACCGATGTATGCCAACAAGGACATCATCGACAATGCCGTCAACTCCAACGACCACACGACCCTTGTTGCGGCCGTAAAAGCTGCCGGTCTGGTCGAAACGCTGAAGGGGCCGGGCCCGTTCACCGTGTTCGCGCCGGTGAACGCCGCATTCGCCGCGCTGCCCGCCGGCACCGTCGATACGCTGCTGAAACCGGAGAACAAGCCGGCGCTGGTCAAGGTGCTCACCTTCCACGTCGTGCCGGGTCGGCTCGATGCGGCGGCGCTGCAGATGATGATCAAGGAGCATAAAGGCGTCGCCATGCTCAAGACCGTCGAGGGCGAGAGCTTGACCGCCACTATGATTGCGGGCGTGCTCACCATATCTGACTCTAAAGGGGACATGGCCCACGTCACCACCGCCGACGTCATTCAAAGCAATGGCGTGATCCACGTCGTCGACCGCGTATTGTTGCCCAAATAAGATTACAATTGTCGGTCGGCCTATATTTAGCCGGCCGGCGACGCTTGCTGTTCGCCGTTGGCGCGGCGAAGATGCCGGCATGATGGATGCCGTCCACGACCAGGACCCTTCTGACGAGGTAGCCATGCTGCTGGCGCGATGTGCGCAGGCGGACGGGATCGCATTCCGCCGGCTTTACGAACTCCAAGCCGCGCCGCTGTACAGCGTGGCGTTGCGGATCACCCGGCAGCCAGCGCTCGCGGCCGATGCCGTCCACGACGCCATGCTGCAGGTCTGGCGCAATGCTGCCCGGTTCGATCCGGCGCGGGGCAA
>CAZZWN010000098.1:0-11836 GCA_964657765.1 uncultured Acetobacteraceae bacterium | reverse complement strand
CCGGCATCTACAACTCCGCCTACTTCGAGCACGTGTTCCTGGCCCGCGAGATGGGCGTGCCGCTGGTCGAGGGCGCAGACCTGACGGTGGAGGACGACCGGGTGTGGATGCGCACGACCGGCGGGCTGACCCGCGTCCACACCATCTACCGCCGCATTTCCGACGACTTCCTGGATCCGACCGTGTTCCGTGCCGACAGCACGCTGGGGGTGCGCGGCCTGATCGGCGCGTGGCGGCGCGGCAACGTGACGCTCGCCAACGCGGTCGGCACCGGGGTCGCGGACGATAAGGCGATCTACGCCTACATGCCGCGCATCATCAAATACTACCTGGACGAGGACGCCATCCTGCCCAACGTCGAGACCCACATCTGCGGCGAGGCGGAAGGCTTGGCCTACACCCTCGCCAATTTCGAGAAGCTGGTCGTTAAACCGGTGGGGGAAAGCGGCGGCTACGGCATCACCGTCGGGCCGCGCGCGAGCCAGGCGGAGCTCGATGCCGCCCGCGACCTGCTGCGCACCAACCCCTCCAACTGGATCAGCCAGCCCATGATCTCGCTGAGCGTCGCGCCGACCCTCACCGAGGCTGGCCTGCGCCCACGCCATCTGGACCTGCGCCCGTTCGCAATCACCGGGCGGGACACCTGGGTGCTGCCCGGCGGCCTCACCCGCGTGGCACTCAAGGAGGGCAGCCTGATCGTCAACTCGTCGCAGGGCGGCGGGTCGAAGGACACTTGGGTACTGGCGGAATGATCGGCCTCGCGCACCATACCCCGCTGCTGACCCGCGACGCGGAGGGGCTGTTCTGGATGGCCCGCTACCTCGAACGGGTCGAGAACCTCGCGCGGCTGATCGACGTGACGCAGACGTTCGAGAGCCCAGGGCGCGAGGCGGAGTCGTGGGGAGCGCTGGTCGCGATCAACGCGGACCAGGCCGGGCTGCAGGAGCGCGGCCTCGCCATCGACGCCGCCAACGTGAAGCGGTTCTATCTGCTGGACCCCAGCAGCCCGACCGGCATCCTTTATAGCATCGAGGCCGCGCGCACCAACGCCCGCAAGCTGCGTCCGCTGATCAGCACCGAGATGTGGATGCAGCTCAATGTGTTCCACCGCGACCTGCTTGCCATCGAGCCCTGGGAGCTGGACGGCGACGCGCTGTCCCGCCTGTGCCGCCGCATCAAGGAGGGGGTGCAGGCGCATACCGGCATCACCGAGGGCACCTTCTTCCGCGATCAGGGCTGGCATTTCTACGAGCTCGGCCGCCTGATCGAGCGCGCCGATCAGACGACCCGGCTGCTCGACATCAAGTATCACCTGCTCACGCCCGGCACGGTCGAGGAGCGCCGGGTCGTGGAGCTCACGCAATGGAACGCGCTGCTGCGAGCGGCGGCGGGCTACCACGCGTTCCGCCGGGTGGCGCAGGCGGGCTTCGTGCCGGCGGACGTCGTGGCGTTCCTGCTCGGCGACACCTCGTTCGCCCGCAGCGTGGCGCTGTGCATCGGGCAGATGGAGTGGCACCTCACCACGCTGCGCACCCGCTATGGCCTGCGCGACACTGCGCCGGTGCTGGAACGGATCGAGGACCTCCGGGCCGCGCTCGGCGAGCAGGTGCCGCTGGATGCGCTGCACGGTTTCCTGGACGCGATGCAGCGCGACCTCGGCGGTTTGGGCGAGCTGATCGGGACGATGTTCTTCCGCGACTGGCGCCCGCTGCGGCAGACCCAAGCCAGCGGCCAGGGCGGCCAATCGCAATCGCAGGGCGGGCAGACGCAAACAATGGGCGGCCAGACCCAGACCCAAGGCGGCACAACGGGTTGACGGGCCTTTCGACTGCGCCATGTGTCCGGCAACGGGGCGGGGAAAGCAGCATGCGGGCATCGATTTTAACGGCGCTGCTGACGTTCAGCGTGGGATCGGCGCTGGCGCAGCCGTCCGGCATCCCGGCCGACCGCTTTCCGAAACCGGCCCGCCCGGTCGCCAGCATCATCTCCGACCGCTGGGCGTCCGAGGACACCCGCGAGCATGACGGCGAGGCTGCGGCGGTGATGCGACTGCTCGACATCCACCCGGGCATGGCGGTGGCGGACATCGGGGCAGGGGCCGGCTATTACACCGTGCGGCTGGCGCGACGGGTCGGCCCGGCCGGCCGGGTGCTGGCCGAGGACATCATGCCCGACTACCTCGCCGGCCTGCAGCGCCGGATCGCGACGGAGGGCCTGGCCAACGTGACGCTCACGCAGGGCGAGGCGTTCGATCCGCGCCTGCCGCCGGCATCGGTGGATGTGGCGCTGCTGGTGCACATGTATCACGAGATCGACCAGCCCTACGGTCTGCTCGTCAACCTGCTGCCGGCGCTGCGGCCCGGCGCGCGCGTCGCCATCCTGGATGGCAACCGGCCCACCCTGCAGCACGGCACCCCGCCGGCGCTGCTCGAGTGCGAGCTTCGCGCCGTCGGTTATCGGCAGGTTGCGTTCCATCCTTTGGAGAACGGCGCGACCTATCTCGCGGTGTTCGCGCCGCCGGACGAGGCGCCCGCGCCGGAGCGCATCGTGCCGTGCCGCGGCTGAACGTCGCACCAGAGCCTCGGTAGACAAGCCGCATCGGCCGCCCGCATCGTCCGGTGACGGAACGCCTTGGGGACACATGACAGGGCTTGATCTCGACGCGGAATGGCTTGAGGCGGATGGGCGTGGCGGCTTCGCGTCCGGCACGGTCGGTGGCCCGCGCACCCGGCGCTACCACGCGCTGCTGCTCTCGGCGCTGCACCCTCCGACCGACCGCGTCGTGCTGGTGAGCGGCATCGAGGCCTGGGTCGAGCAAGACGATGGCCAAGACGGCGGCCCCACGCCGCTGACCAGCCAGCGCTATGCTCCGGACATCGTCCATCCCGACGCGCGCCCAATCATTGCGGCGTTCACCACGTCGCCCTGGCCCACCTGGACCCTGCGCCTTCCTGGCGGCACCGAGCTTTGTCACGAGCTGCTGGTCGACCGCGGCGCCAGTCGGACGATGTTGCGCTGGCGCCGGGTGGCCGGGCATGGCGCGTGCCGCCTGCAGGTCCGTCCGTTGCTGTCTGGCCGCGACTACCACGCTCTGCACCATGAGAACGCAGCCTTCGACTTGGCCAGCAACGTGCAGGATGGGCATGATGGCGTCAGCGTGGCCTGGCAGCCCTATGCAGCGCTGCCGGCCATCACGGCGGCGGCCAATGCGACGTATGCGGCGGCGGCGGACTGGTATCGCAATTTTCTTTATACGGCCGAGCGGGACCGCGGCATGGACTGCATCGAGGACCTCGCCACGCCCGGCATCTTCACCTGGGACCTCGCCGCCGGCCCAGCGCTGCTCGTGCTGCAGGCGGGTGCCGGTCCGCGCGACCCGGCAACGGTGCAGGCAACGCAAATCGAGGCCGGCGAACGCAGCCTGCGCGGCGCACTCCCGCCGCCGGACGGTTCGGTGCAGTCCTACCTCGTCGGCCGGGCCGAAGGGCGCACGATCGTCGCCGGCTATCCGTGGTTCACCGACTGGGGCCGCGACACCTTCATCTCCATGCGCGGATTATTGCTGGCGACCGGGCGGCTCGCCGAGGCGGAGCAGATCCTGCTCGCCTGGTCCGGCCTCGTCAGCGAGGGCATGATGCCCAACCGCTTCCCCGACGACGGCGGCGCGCCCGAATACAATTCCGTCGACGCCTCGCTGTGGTTCGTGGTGGCGGTGCATGATTTCCTGCGCGCCATGCCCGATGCACAGTCCGGCGCCGCCCTTCAAGCGGCGGTGCAGCTTATCCTGCAGGCTTATTCCCGAGGCACGCGCTTCGGCATCGCGGCGGATGCGGATGGGCTGCTGCGCGCCGGCGTGCCGGGGCAGCAACTGACCTGGATGGACGCCAAGGTCGGCGATTGGGTGGTGACGCCGCGCATCGGCAAGCCGGTCGAGGTGCAGGCGCTGTGGATCAACGCGCTGCGCATCGGCGCGGCCGTGCAGCCCGGTTGGGACGCGCTGGCCGACCGGGCCCAGGCATCGTTCCTGGCGCGCTATCCCGATCCGGACACCGGCGGCCTGGCGGATGTCGTCGATGCGGACGGCGTGCCGGGCCGGGTCGACCGCCGGGTCCGCCCGAACCATATTTTCGCCGTGGGCGGCCTGCCGTTCGACGTGCTGACCGGCGCAGCGGCGCGGCGGGTCGTGGAGCTGGTCGAGGCACGGCTGCTGACGCCCCTGGGCCTGCGCACCCTGGCACCCGACGATCCAGCGTATGTCGGCCGCTATGCCGGCGACCGGGTGCAGCGCGACGGCGCATACCACCAGGGCACTGTCTGGCCCTGGCTGGCCGGTCCCTTCGTCGAGGCCTGGCTCCGCGTCCGCGGCCGCAGCGCCGCCGCGCGGGCCGAGGCCGATGCGCGCTTCCTCGCCCCACTCCGGGCGCATCTGGACCAGGCCGGGCTGGGCCATGTGTCGGAGGTCGCGGACGGCGACGCGCCGCACACGCCCGGCGGCTGCCCATTCCAGGCCTGGTCGCTGGGCGAGCTGTTGCGCGCGGAAAGGTTGGTGGCGGCATGACCATGTTCGACACGGCCGAGGGCCGCCGCCTGCTCGCCATCGGCCCCGGAGCACGCTGGCGCCGCTGGGGTCCGTACCTCGCCGACCGCCAATGGGGCACCGTGCGCGAGGACTACAGCCCTGGCGGCGCCGCCTGGGACTATTTGCCGCACGACCACGCCCGCAGCCGCGCCTACCGCTGGGGCGAGGACGGGCTGGCCGGGTTCAGCGACGACCACCAGGTCTGGTGCCTGGCGCTCGGCCTATGGAACGAACGCGACCCGATCCTGAAGGAGCGGCTGTTCGGCCTTACCAACGACCAGGGCAACCACGGCGAGGACGTGAAGGAGCGCTATTTCTTCACCGACGGCACCCCGACCCACTCGTATATGCGCATGCTGTATTGCTATCCGCAGCAGGCCTTCCCGTATCAGCAGCTGCTCGACGGCAACCGCGAGCGCGGGCTGGACGAGCCGGAATTCGAGATCGGCGACACCGGCGTATTCGATAATGGCTGGTTCGACGTCACGGTCGAGTATGCGAAGGCCGGACCGGACGACCTGCTGCTGCAGGTGACGGCGCTGAACCGCGGCAACGCTCCGGCGCCACTCCACATTTTGCCGCAGTTCTGGGCGCGCAACACTTGGTCGTGGGACAACGGAGTGCGGCCCGAGCTGCGTCTCGCCGCCGACGGATCGGTGCGCGCCGTCCGCAAGGGCTGGCGGCCGCGGCGGTTCGAGGTCGAGGGCGGCTTTCCCTGGCTGTTCTGCGAGAACGACACCAACACGCGCCGCCTGTTCGGCTCCGACCACGCCGGGCCGTTCAAGGACGCGATCAACGATTTCGTCGTGCATGGGGACAGGCGCGCGGTGTCGCTGGACGATAGCGGCACCAAATGCGCGGCCCATGCCCGCTTCATGGTGCCCCCCGGCGAGCAGGTGCAGCTTCGGGCCCGGCTGCGCACCGCGGACGGCAAGCCCGCCAGTGAGGCCTTCGACGCGGTGATGCAGGCGCGGCGGACCGAGGCGGACGAGTTCCATGCCGTGCTCTCGCAGGACATCGTGGGCCAGGACCGCAAGCAGGTGCAGCGGCAGGCCTTCGCCGGGCTGCTGTGGACCAAGCAGTGCTATCATTTCGACGTGCGCCGCTGGCTTGCTGGCGATTCGGCCCAACCGCCACCGCCGCAGGGCCGCGAGAACGGCCGCAACCACGAGTGGCAGCATTTGGACAACGCCGACGTGCTGTCGATGCCCGATAGCTGGGAGTATCCATGGTATGCGGCCTGGGACCTCGCGTTCCACGCCGTCGCCTTCGCCGACATCGACCCGGACTTCGCCAAGGCGCAGCTCTATTTGCTGACCCGCGAGTGGTACATGCACCCGAACGGCCAGCTGCCGGCCTACGAGTGGGCGTTCGGCGATGTGAACCCGCCGGTGCACGCCTGGGCGGCATTATGGGTCTATGAGCGCGACGCCGTGCTGACCGGGACGCCAGACCGGGCGTTCCTCGAGGGCGTGTTCCACAAGCTGATGATGAACTTCACCTGGTGGGTGAACCGCAAGGACCCGGACGGGCGCAACGTGTTCCAGGGCGGCTTCCTGGGCCTCGACAACATCGGCCTGTTCGACCGGTCGAAGCCGCTGCCGACCGGCGGCACGCTGGACCAGGCCGACGGCACCGCCTGGATGGCGATGTATGCGCTGAACCTCATGCGCATCGCACTCACGCTCGCGCGCGAGAACCCGGTGTACGAGGACGTGGCGACCAAGTTCTTCGAGCATTTCCTGGTCATTGCCGAAACCATGTCGAACCTGGGCGAGGGCGGGCTGTGGGACGAGGCGGAGGGCTTCTACTTCGACGTGCTGCGCATGGCGGACGGCGCCACGGAGAAGCTGCGCATCCGCTCGCTCGTCGGCCTCATTCCGATGTTCGCGGTCGAGGTGCTGGAGCCCGACATGGTCGCGGCCACGCCGGGTTTCGCCCAGCGGCTGCAGTGGTTCCTGAACCAGCGGCCGGAGCTTGCGGCCTTGGTGTCGCGCTGGACCGAGCCCGGCCTGGGCGAGCGCCAGTTGCTTTCGTTGCTGCGCGGCCATCGCATGAAGGCGTTGCTGCGCCGGATGCTGGACGAGACGGAGTTCCTGTCGCCCTACGGCGTCCGCTCGCTGTCGAGGGCGCATCTGGCGCATCCCTACGTGCTGGAGCGCGGCGGCCAGCGTTTCTCGATCGAGTATGTGCCGGGCGCCAGCCGGACCCGTGCGTTCGGCGGCAACTCCAACTGGCGGGGACCGGTGTGGATGCCGGTGAACATGCTGCTGATCGACAGTCTGCGGAAATTCTACCGCTACTACGGCCCGGAGTTCCGGGTGGAGTGCCCGGTCGGGTCCGGCATCCGGCTCGACCTGAACCAGGTCGCGGACGAACTGGCGGAGCGGCTGGCCCGGCTGTTCCTGCCCGACGCGCAAGGCCGCCGGCCGGCGATGGCGAACGAGCCGCGCGACGACGCGATCCTGTTCAACGAATACTTCGACGGCGACACTGGCCAGGGCCTCGGCGCCGCGCACCAGACCGGCTGGACCGCGCTGGTCGCGCTATTGCTCGGGGCGCGAAGGTGACGCTTGCCATGCCATCCGGACCTTCTATGTACGCAGGATGATCTCGCTCACCCTCGCCGCCATGGCCTTCATCGCCATCCATCTCGGTGTATCCGGGACCATGTTGCGGGACCGCATCGTGGCGTCCATCGGGCTGCGCGGCTACATGGTGGTATTCTCCGTGGCGTCGGTCGCGGCAATCGTGTGGCTGATCTCGGCCTACGGCGCCGCCGACTACGTGCCGACCTGGGGGCAATTGGAGTGGTGGAAGCCGGTCATGATCGTGCTGATGCTGCCGGCGTTCCTGCTGGTGCTCATCGGTCTGACGACGCCAAATCCGACCTCGGTGGCGCAGGAGGCGCTGGTGGACCGCCCGCCGCAGGGCATCGTGCGCATCACCCGGCACCCGTTCCTGATGGGCGTGGCGCTGTGGTCGGTGATCCATCTGATCGGCAACGGCGACGTGGCGTCGCTGCTGTTCTTTTCGGCGCTGGCGATCGTTTCCGTGGCGGGCACCGCCTCGATCGACGCCAAGCGCCGCCGGGTGCTCGGGGCTGCGGCATGGGACAAGTTCGCGTCCCGCACCTCGATCGTGCCCTTCGCCGCGATTGCCGCCGGGCGAAACAGCCTGGTGGCGCGGGAGATGGGCTGGTGGCGGCCGGCGGCGGGGGTTGTGGCGTATGCGCTGATGCTGGGCGGCCACGCGCATATCATTGGCGTATCGCCCTGGCCGGCGTAACGCCGGGCGCATGATCCAGGCGGTGGTGGTCGGCGCTGGCGGCGGCCTCGGCCAGGCGCTGGCGACGGCGTTGGAACGGCGGGGCGCCTATGGCCGCGTCACCCGCGTTGGGCGCAGCAGCACGCCGCCGCTCGACTTGCTGTCGGAACCGAGCATCGCCGCCGCGGCCGCCTGGGTCGCTGAGCACGGCGAGGTCCGCCTGGTGCTGGACGCGACGGGGTTCCTGCACGACGACCGGTTCTGCCCGGAGCGCGGCTGGCGCGACATCGACCCTGCCCATATGGCGCAGGCCTTCGCGGTCAATGCGATCGGTCCCGCGCTGCTCATGAAGCATCTTTGCCCATTATTCCCGCGGCAGGGCCGCGTCGTGTTCGCCACCCTGTCCGCCCGCGTGGGCAGCATCGGCGACAACCGGCTGGGCGGCTGGCACAGCTATCGCGCATCGAAGGCGGCGCTGAACCAGTTGGTGCGCACCGCCGCGGTCGAAATGCGCCGACACAACCCGGCCGGGCTGTGTGTGGCGCTGCATCCCGGCACCGTGGACACGCCGCTCTCGGCGCCGTTCGCCAAGGCGGGCCTCGATGTCCGGTCGCCCGAAGTTGCGGCTGGCGAGATCGTCGAAGCGCTGGAAAGCCTGGATGCAGGGTGCAACGGTGGGTTCTACGACCAGCACGGCAAGGCGGTTCCCTGGTAGGGATTTGGCTGGGGGACCTGGATTCGAACCAAGGCTTTCCGAGTCAGAGTCGGAAGTTCTACCGCTAAACTATCCCCCAACACCGCGACGCGTTGCGGCGTGGCAGATAACACGCGGCCCAAACCTCGGCAACCGTCGACCGGCGATTGTGAAAGTTCAGCTTGCCTCCGCTATCGAACCGCGCCGACACTGGAGCCATATAGGACCACTGAAAGGGTCCAGCTATGGTCCACGCACCCCAAGCCGACGCCATTCGAGACCGTCATGCACCGGCGTTCGCGGCGATCGACCTCGGCACCAACAACTGCCGCCTGCTGATCGGCGCGCCGAACGGCAGCGGCTTCCGCGTGCTGGACAGCTTCAGCCGGATCGTGCGGCTCGGCGAGGGCCTGCAGAGCACCGGCCGCCTAAGCCCGCTCGCCATGGACCGGGCCGTCGACGCGCTCAGGGCCTGCTCGGACCGCATGGCCCGGCGTCCCATCCGCGCCATGCG
Organism: uncultured Acetobacteraceae bacterium; assembly: GCA_964657765.1. GTDB lineage: Bacteria > Pseudomonadota > Alphaproteobacteria > Acetobacterales > Acetobacteraceae > CAHJXG01. The sequence goes on along the minus strand of CAZZWN010000098.1, from coordinate 2,782 downwards.
GGCGATCGCGACCGAAGCCTGCCGCCAGGCCGCCAATGTCAACGAGTTCCTGGCGCGCGTGCGCACCGAAACCGGCATCCGGTTCGACGTGATCTCGGCGCGCGAGGAGGCGGAACTCGCGCTCGAAAGCTGCGCGCCCTTGCTGATGGGCACGGGCCGCCGCGCGCTGCTGTTCGACATCGGCGGCGGCTCGACCGAGGTCGCCTGGGCGCGGCTCGACGGCTGCGGCGCACGGCCGGAGCTGATCGGCTACGACAGCCTGCCGCTCGGCGTCGTCAGCCTGTCCGAACGCTATGGTGCCGCGGCGTTCACCGCGGCCGGGTTCGAGGCCATGGTCGACGACGTGGCCGCCCGGCTCGAGCCCTTCGAGCGCGTGCACTGCATCGCGCATGAGAGCCGCAATGGCGGCGTGCGCCTGCTCGGCACCAGCGGCACCGTCACGACGCTCGCCGGGGTGGCGATGGGGCTGCTGCGCTATCGCCGCCCCTTGGTGGACGGCACCGTGCTGACCGCGGGCGCGGCGGATCACGCCCTGGACGTGCTGCGCGGCCTCGGCCCGGGCGGCTTGGCGCTGCATCCCTGCGTCGGGGCGGACCGCGCGGACTTCGTGCTGCCGGGCTGCGCCGTGTTCGAGGCGATCCGCCGCACATGGCCGGCCACCGAGGTCGTCGTCGCGGACCGCGGGCTGCGCGAGGGCATGCTGCTGCGCATGATGCGGCAGCATCGCGGCGGCGCGGGCCAGGTTCCCGTGCGCCGGGGCTGGCAGGCGGGCCCGTTGTCCCGTACTGCACTGCCGGCATGACCAGCGATTCGCCCAAGCCGCCTGCCGCGTTGCCGTCCCGCGGCCTCTCGATTTCGCTGAAGACGGCGCGGGGCCGCACGACGGCGTCGCAGAAGTGGCTGCAGCGTCAGCTGAACGACCCGTATGTCCGGGCGGCGAAGGAGCAGGGCTGGCGGTCGCGCGCGGCGTTCAAGCTGATCGAGCTCGACGACCGGTTCCATCTGATCGGCAAGGGCGCCAAGGTCGTCGACCTCGGGGCCGCGCCGGGCGGCTGGGCGCAGGTGGCGGTGCGGCGGGGTGCTGCGAGGGTGGTGGGCGTCGACCTGCTGCCGATGGATGCCGTATCCGGCGCGACCATCCTGGTGGGCGATTTCATGGACGATGCGATGCCCGGTCAGCTCGCGGATTTGCTGGGCGGCAAGGCCGACCTCGTGCTGTCCGACATGGCGCCCAATACGACCGGGCACAACGCGACCGACCATCTGCGCATCATGGCGCTGGCGGATCTGGCGCTGCATTTTGCGACCGAGATGCTGGCCGAGGGCGGCAGCTTCGTCGCCAAGGTGTTCCAGGGTGGCTCGGAGCGGGCGATGCTGGAGCGGATGAAGCGGTCGTTCGCCAGCGTCCGGCACGCGAAGCCGCCGGCCAGCCGCAAGGAGTCGAGCGAGCTGTATGTGGTGGCGACCGGGTTCCGGTCGCGGACGGAGAGTTAGCGGGGGCGGGCTTAGCGTCCATCGGCGATCAGGCTGCGCATTGCCTGGCGCTTCTCGCGCAAGGTAGTTCCATAACCTAGCGGGAACCGCTCAAACACCATGGCAGAATCGGCGAGCGCCACGCCGCCGGTCTCGCTCGACCCGAGAAGCTTAAACCGGAAGCCGCTCAGCCGATGCTTGAAAACCTCGCTCACGATACGGTGCGAGACGAACAGTCGGCCGACCCGGTTGCTCAGGCGGAAGATGTCGACGCCTTGGAGGGTGGCGGCATGGAACTCGAACTGCGTTATGAGGCCCTCAAACCCTTCTTCATGTTTCGTCCGGATCGTGTCGAGCGCGTCGATGTGCCGATAACAGACGAACATTCGATAACCCATCTCATGCGGTGGGTTTACACGTAGCAAGACCCCAGCTTGGTCCAGTATAGGCTCCAACGCCTCGCAGGCGCGTTGGCTTAGCAAGAGCGTGCTGCCAAGACCTGTATAGGGGCAATCTGTGACAACGCCCTCTTCCTCCGATTCATGGAACGCATAATGGATATTGATTACGTGTGCCGGATCAAGTGTACGGTGTTTATAATCCGTATTTAGTAAAGGAGAGACTTCGTCCACTGAGTCATGGGCAATTCCGATGTAGTCGGGATCACCCTCAACTTGATAAATTCTCAAGGTGTTTCAACCTTTATCCAACTTGGAAGTTGGCCTGATCGCCGAAACTCGCGGTCCGCTTCCCGCAATTGCTCGCTGAAACGAGACAGCCACGCTTTTGCTTCCTCTTGTGTGCGAAAATTCCGCAAGTTTCTTTCTACGTAAGCGTAGTACTCATTCGTATGTATCCGATGATGGAACCCGCGTGACAAGGCTGTGCCGTTCTCAACACTATTCAGATCGATGTCAAACTGTCGCAAAAGGGCTTGCGCTCTGGTGGGATCACGTTACCCCGTCATGCCGCGATTGCCTTGCGGCACGGAATGATGCGCCTCGTTGCCGTCCCCGGGCTTGATTTGCCCATTTCGCTCCAGCTCACGGCGTAACCGAAGGTCCTGCCCCGGCGACGCAGGGTTCAGAATGGCCGGCGTCGACGGCGATGCGCCAGCGCGCGGCACCGACGTTCTGCCGCTTGGTGCGCCGCCACCGCGAGGACCGATGCCGCCTGGGAGAAACGGGTTCTCGTTCGTGCCGCCCAGTGGAGCCGGATACAAGGTCTCCGGCCGCGCATTCGGGTCGTACAGCAATCGCCGGGACGGGTGCTCGAACAGCTCTGGCAGTGGTCGGTGAGCTGGGTCCTC
>CAZZWN010000097.1:0-11842 GCA_964657765.1 uncultured Acetobacteraceae bacterium | reverse complement strand
CGCAACGCGGCGATCCGGGACGCGATCTCGCTGCGGGCGCCGGTGGTGTTCCACAGCCAGGCGGAGCCGACGATCGGCGTCTACGGCGTGGAGGGCAGCAAGCCCGGCGCGTCGGCGGCGGCGGTGTGGCTCGCGCACCGCGTGATCCGGCCGGACCGCAGCGGCTATGGCCGGATTTTGGGCCAGTGCATCTGGACGTCGAAGCGGCTGTTCGCGCGGCTGCGGACGCTGGAGGACCCGCGTTTCACCATCACGCTGTTCAATCGCACCCCAGCCGAGCGGGCGCATGGCCGGGCGCCGGAGATCGCGGCCGAGCGTGCGCTGATCCGGCAGTTCGTGGACCTGGACAACACTGCGCTGAGCGAGTTGCTGCAGGACGATGCGGCGGCGCGGGAGCTATTCAGCCAGCTCGGCTCGGACCAGGTCATCCTCGCCTTCGCGCTCAATTTCCGCACCGAGGCCGGCCTGAACACGGACCTGGCACGGGCCAACCTGTTCAACGAGCGCGTGTTCGCGCTGTGCAGCATGATCGAGCCGCGGGCGGACTTCGAGGGGCTGGACTTGATCCTCACCAGCTCGCGTTACGACCCGGCGGTCTATGGCCACCGCTTCGTCGACCTGTTCTCGGAGCGGATGGGGGTCGAGCCGGCCGGGGAGCTCGGGGTCGATTTCCTGATCTCGACCACCATGGACCCCTGGACGACCGAGACGAGCGGCGGCGACTTCCTGACCGTGCTGGAGCAGGCGCTGCAGCGGGCGGCACACCGGGCGCTCGACGAGCTGGGGTTTTAAGGTACCGGGACGATCGCGGTCGGTATCAGCGGGTCGTCCAGCTCCGGCTTTCCGGCGATGTGGTTGTAGGTGGCGAACAGGATCATGCCGGTCGGGATGTCCTTCCATACCGTCGAGACCGAGCGGTAAGTGTTGCCGCCGAACCCCTCCCGGTAGTGCGATATTTTAAGCGCGTGATAGACCGTGCCGAGCAGGTTGATATCCTCGACGCCCTCGTTGCGGATCAGGTCGTGCCATTGATAGCCCGGGGCCATGCTCACGTCGAAGCCGGCGACGGTTCCGGTGCGCCCCTGGATCACGCGCCGCAGCGCTGGGATGGCCTGCTCCACGCCGGGCCAATCGGTGAGCCAGATGGCATACCAACCCTCGATCACGTCGGGGCCTACGCGCATGCGGCAAAGGTCGGGACTGGCTGCGCTGGCGCCGAGGTATTCGAACGCCGGGCCGCCGCGCTGTTCGACGCGGGCGCCGGCGGCCGGGCAGGAGCGGGCATAGGGCGGGGAGCCGTTCGTGGCCCGGACGTTGCCGCCGAGGATGAGACGCGGATAGTTGCGCGCCGCTGCGTCCAGGCCAGGATTGGGCTGCGCCGCGGCACCGGTCGCGACCGTCAGGGCGAAAAGCGTTGCGGCGAAACGGGTCAAAGATGTCTCCATGCACTCGGTTTTGTGAGGATATGGCGGGCCACCGGCGATCAAAACACGCTTGATCACCCGGAGCGGAGCAAAACCGCCCGGTTGGCCCAACGTTAGCCCGCGCTCAACAGGCTTGAAGGAGCATGGTATATGAGCGGCACAACGCAAAACCAGTGGGCGATGCAGGATCCGACCAAGCAGTATCCGCAGCCGAAGTTCGACAAGCAGCCGCAATCGGCGCCGGGCCTCGAAAGCGAGATGGACCCGAAGCCCGACTGCGGCGAGCACAGCTACCATGGCTTCGGCCGCCTGGCGGGCCGGCGCGCGATCATTACCGGGGCGGATAGCGGCATCGGCCGTGCCGTGGCGATCGCCTTCGCCCGCGAGGGAGCGGACGTGGTGCTGAACTATCTTTCGTCCGAGGAGAAGGACGCGGCGGAGGTCGTGGCCCTGGTCGAGGCAGCCGGCCGCAAGGCGGTAGCGATGCCAGGCGATATCCGGGACGAGGCATTCTGCCAACGGTTGATCGAGAACGGCCGGATCGCGCTGGGCGGCATCGACATCCTGGTGAACAACGCGGGCAAGCAGACGGCGCAGAAAGACATCGCCGACATCACGACCGAGCAGTTCGACGCCACCTTCCGCACCAACGTCTACGCCATGTTCTGGCTGTGCAAGGCGGCGCTGCCGCACATGCCGCCGGGCGCCACGATCATCAACACGACGTCGATCCAGTCGTATCAGCCATCGCCGACGCTGCTGGACTATGCCTCGACGAAGGCGGCGATCACCGCATTCACCCACGCGTTGGCGAAGCAGGTGATCAAGAAGGGCATCCGGGTCAACGGCGTGGCGCCCGGCCCGTTTTGGACCCCGCTGCAGCCCAGCGGCGGCCAGCCCGGTGAGAAAATCCCCGACTTCGGCACCGAGGCGCCCATGGGCCGTCCGGGGCAGCCGGCGGAGTGCGCGCCGATCTACGTCCTGCTCGCGTCGCAGGAGTCGAGCTTCGTGACCGGGGAGATTTATGGCGTGACGGGGGGTAACCACCTGCCGTGACATCCGTCCGGGAAGGGGGCGCCCGCGACGGCGAGTGGCTGCCGCTCGACCAGTATGCTGCGCTCGGCGACGGGCGCAGCGTTGCATTGGTCGGGTCGGATGGCTCGATCGATTGGTGGTGCGTGCCCAACCTGGACAGCCCGCCGCTGTTCGACCGTCTGCTGGCGGGCAACGGCGGCGGACGCTTCTCCATCGCGCCGGCCGAACCGTTCACGGTCGAGCGCGCTTATCGTCCCGGCAGCAACGTGCTGGAGCAGGTCTTCAGCACTGCGAGCGGCCGGGCGCGGGTGACGTATTCGCTCAATAGCGGACCTTCCGGCCGGCTGCCATGGAGCGAGCTGGCGCACCGCATCGAGGGCCTGGCGGGCGTCGTCGAGTTCAACATCGAAATCCGGCCCGGGCGACGGCTGGATCAGGCCAATCCGTGGCGCGAGCCGAGCCCGCACGGCGACGTGCTGCACATCGACGGCATTTTGGCGGCCTTTCGTGCCAGCGGCGACGTCGAGCGCTTGATCGAGGCCGATGACCGGCTGATCGCCCGCATGTCGACCCAGCCCGGTTCAAGCACAGTGCTGGCGTTGCTGGCCTCTTCCGCCGAGCCGCTGATCCTGCCGCCGCTTGAGGTGATCGACGCGAGGATCGACCGGTCGGACCAAGCCTGGCGCGAGTGGTCGGACAATCTCACGTATGACGGCGCCTATGTAGAGGAGGTGCGGCGCAGCGCGCTTGCGCTCAAGCTGCTGCTGTTCACGCCGACGGGGGCCACGGCAGCCGCCGCGACGACCTCGCTGCCGGAGTGGATCGGCGGCGGCAAGACCTATGACTATCGCTTCGCCTGGGTCCGCGACGTGGCATACACCATCAAGGCGTTCCTGCGCGTCGGCGCGGTCGAGGAGGCGAAGGCGGCATTTTCCTGGCTGACCGCCACCATACGCCGGCATGGCGGCCTGCTGCGTACGATGTATCGCCTGGACGGCGATCTCGCGCCGGAGGAGCGGGAACTCGATTTGCCGGGCTACCGCAACAGCCGGCCCGTGCGCGAGGGGAATCGGGCGCGCGATCAGCTGCAGCTCGGGGTGTTCGGCGACCTGCTGGAAACCGCCGCGCTGTTCGTCGAGTGCGGCCACGTGCTCGACCTCGTGACCCGGCGTCTGTTGGCCGAGCTCACCGACCGTTGCGCCGACCTGTGGCGCAGCCGCGACTCCGGCATTTGGGAGCTGGAGGCTGCCGAGCACTACACCATGTCGAAGCTCGGCTGCTGGACGGCGCTGGACCGTGCGGTGACTTTGGCCGGGTCCGGGCAGATCGACGCCAGCCACGTCGACCGCTGGCGCCGCGAGCGCGACCGCATCCGCGACTGGGTCGACGCGCATTGCTGGTCGGAGGCGAAGCAGAGCTACACGCTGCACCCCGGGACCGAGCGGCTGGATGCCTCATTGCTGCTCGCGACCCGCTTCGGCTTCGAGCGCCGGGACCGGCTGGCGCTCACCCGCGAGGCGGTGCGGCGGGAGCTTTGCGTGGGTCCGCTGGTGTATCGCTACTCCGGCATGCCGGCGGAGGAGGGCACGTTCCTCGCCTGCGCGTTCTGGCTGGTGGAGGCGTTCGCCCTGCTGGGTGAGCGGGACGCAGCGGTGCGGCAGATGGATGCGCTGCTGGCGGTCACCGGCGGCAATCTCGGTCTGCTGCACGAGCAGATGGACCCGGCGACCGGCGCGATGCTGGGCAACATGCCGCAGGCCCTGAGCCATCTTGCGCTGATCCACGCGGTCTTGTCGGTGGAGCAGGGGAAGGGATAGCGCAGGGCCATCGCACGGAATGGTCTGGCTGCGCAGTATTGCGCTGGATTGTTGAGGTGATCAGGTTTTCCGCGTCCGCAGGTAGCCCACTATAGTAAATACCAGCCAACAGACCTGCGTGACGAACGCAGCAAGGTTGAAGCTCCATACAAGCGAGAAGATCACAGCCAGGCCGCCGACAGCGTTCAAGACGGTGTAGCGCACATCTGCCAATCCTAACTTGCCAAGTTGCAAGCCGGCGTAGGCTCCGACGTAGAGCACGACGCCACACAGCCCAATCGCGTCGGGCACGGTCATCGCTCGCCTTTCATCAGCACCACCAAGACGGGCCCTTGAAGTAGCGCTGCCGCCAATGTGGGTTTGGCAACTTCCACACCGCCGAAAATTACGGCATCGCTGCCGAAATGCCGCCGTCGACGATGATCTCCGTGCCCGTAATGTGCCGCGCCTCGTCCGAAACCAGGAACAGCACGGCATGCGCGACGTCCCAGGCGTCGCCCATCTTGCCCATCGGCACCTGGGCGTTGCGCTTGGCGATCAACTCCTCGGCGTTGTTGGAGCCGAGTTGGCGCACCAGCCGGGCCTCGACGAGCGGCGTGTGCATCAGGCCGGGCACGACGGTATTGCAGCGCACGCCGGCGCCGGCGTTCTCCATCGCGACCGACTTCGACAGTGCGATGATGGCGTATTTCGCGGCGCTATAGGCCACATGCGGACGGCCCGCGCTCATTCGCAGCGCGGCGATGGACGACAGGTTGACGATCGCGCCCATGCCCTGCCGCTTCAGGTGCGGCAGCGCGAATTTACAGCCCAGGAAGGCGCTGCGCAGGTTGAAGTCGATCTGGCGTTCCCACTCGGCCTCCGCCATACCCTCGGCTCCGCCCGGCGCCGACCCGCCAACGTTGTTCACCAGGATGTCGAGCCGGCCGAAAGCGCCGACGCACGCCTCGACCGCCGCCGAGACCTCGTGCGACGACGTGACGTCCGCGACGTGCGCGACGGCTTTGCCGCCCTCCGCCCGGATGATCGACAGCGTCTCGTCGGCCGCCTCGGCGTTCACGTCGACGGCGAACACCGCGGCGCCTTGACGGGCGAGCAGCACCGCCGTGGCCTTGCCGTTGCCCCAGCCGGGCCCGATCGACCCAGCGCCGAAAACGATCGCGGCCTTGCCGTCGAGCCTGAGCATTCCCACTACGCCGTGTTCCCGAGCTCGTCTTGCGCGTCGATCTGCATTGCCTCGAGGAAGCGGGACACCATGTTGTAGGCGCCGATCGTCGCAGTGAGCTCGACTAGGTTCCGGTTGTCCATGACCCGGCGCACCGCCGCGAACACGTCGTCGGGGACATGCACCGTCCGGGTCATGGCGTCGCAATAGGCGAGCACGGCGCGCTGCGATTCGTCGAACAGGCCGCATTCCGCCCATTGCTCGAGGGCATCGATCTGCGCCTGCGTCATCCCCTCACGCAACGCGATCGGCGCGTGCTGCTGCGCTTCGTAGGGCGCGCCGTTGAGCTGCGCCACCCGCATGATGACCAGCTCCCGCAATCCGCCCGGCAGTGCGCACTCATGGCGGATGGCGGTGAGGTAGCGTAGCCAGCCCTCGGCGACCGGACCGCTATGCAGCAGCATCGCATACAGGTGCAGCACGCTGCCGCGCTCCCGGGCGATGCGCTCGGCCAGCTCCCGCGTTTGGGGGCTGGCCGTGTCGGCATAGGGTATTCGTGCCAACGTTGTGTCCTTGGTGGCGCTACGCGGGTTACCGGTCGCTGACGTCCAGGTCGTTCAGCACCGCCGAACCAGCCTCCCACGCGTCGGACGACGTACGGAAGCGGTCCGTGGACCGCCGTACGCTGCGGCCGTCCTCGTCGTCGCAGACCTCCCAGCCGAACGGCCTGGGTCCGCCACCGATAAAGCAGATCCGCAGGCGGAAACGCGAGTCCCCCCTGACGAGGGGCGGTGGCGTCGTCGAGAGTTGCCGGCCCATGCCGCGCCGTTGGTCAGGCAAGCTTCAGGTTCGCCGCTGCCTGCTTCCCGCGTTCGGCGACCACGTCGTATGTGACCTTCTGGCCGTCGTTCAGGTTGTTGATGCCGGCTGCCTGCAGCGCCGTGATATGTACGAACACATCCTTGCTGCCGTCCTGCGGCTGAATGAAGCCGAAACCCTTGTCGGCGTTGAACCACTTAACCGTACCGTTCGCCATAATAGATACTTTCGCACTTGGAAGCATCGACATTAGCCGCAGCGGGGCCGGATTGCCAAGCTGAGTTAGGAAAATTCAGCAAACCATGGCTGCAACAGCCCGCGTCGCCACCGTGAGGCCGGCGAAATCCGGCGCAGCCGCTGCTTCACGCGCGAGCTGCAGCACTGTGGACGCGCCCGGCCGTTGTGCCGGGTCGGCGCCGCGTATCGCGGCCCGGGCCAGGCCGATCTGCGCCGCGGTGAGATCGGCGAGCAGAGCGGCCTTCGCCCGGCCGGCGAAGCTGCCCAAGGTCGGCACGGCCCCGACCGCGGCGCGCAAATCCTCGATCCCTAGCGACTGGCCGACGCGTTGCCATGCGGCAGCGGCATCCGCCGGCGGCACGTCAAGGCGCTCGGCGAGGCGCACGATGGCGGGCGCGGCGGCCAGGAACGGCGCCGCCGCGACCTGCGCCGCCAACTCATCGGGCAGCCCGGCGTCGCGCAGGCGCTGTGCCGCCGGGCTGCCCGCCGCCTGCAACGAGGCCGACTCGGCCAACGCGGCGATGCCTGGGCGCAACGTCGCGATGGCCGTTTCGAGCGGCTCGTTCAATTCGGCCGCGTCGAGCAGGTCGCGCGCCGCCAGCTCATGCAGCCGCCGCACCGCCAGCAGGGCGTCGAGCCGGACCGCAGCCGAAGCCGGCGCTGCATCGATCGCGTCGTACAGGGCCTCGAACCCGAACAGCGCCCCCGCCAGCCAGGCCGCCCGTGCGACGCGGACCGGACTGCTGTCCAGGGTGAGGCGCCCCAATGCCGCCGGGCCGAGCCGGTTGGCGACGGCGTTCGCGATCGTCGTCGCAATCAGCTCCCGCCGCAGCCGGTGGCCGTGCACGAAGCGGGCGAACCCCTCGCGCAGCTCGGTCGGAAAGTAGTCCAGCAGGGCCGGAGCGAACGCCGGATCGGCGGTCAGGTCTTGGTCGGACGACGCGCCCTCGCTCGCCTCCGTCAGCCACAGCTTCACGACGGGCAGCAGCGCCGCGACTTCGGGCCGCAGCAGCGCCTCGTTGGCCGCAGCCCGCGCTTGCAGGGCCGCCGCGTCCGGCAGGCCCGAAACGGCGCGGTCGAGCGTGCCCTCCGCCTCCAGCCGCGCCATCAGAGCCGCGTGGGACCCGAGGTCGCGGACGCCGTCCTGCATCTCGAGCGACACCGCAAGCGACTGCTGGTGGTTGTCGCGCAGCACGAGCGCGCCGACCTCGGCCGTCATGGCGGTCAGCAGGTCGTCGCGCTGCCGCCGGGTGAGCGCGCCCTCCCGCTCGGCGTCGGCCAGCAGGATCTTGATGTTCACCTCGTGGTCGCTGGTCGACACGCCGGCGGAGTTGTCCAGCGCATCCGTGTTCACCCGGCCACCCGCGCGAGCATAATCAATCCGGCCGGCCTGGGTGATGGCGAGGTTGGCACCCTCGCCGATGATGCGCGCCCGAATTTCCGCGCCATTGACCCGGATCGCGTCGTTGGCGCGGTCGCCCGCCTCGGCCTGGCTCTCGGCACCGGCCTTCACATAGGTGCCGATGCCGCCGAAATACAGCAGGTCGGCCGGGGCGCGCAGGATCGCCTGCATCACCGCCGCCGGCTCGACCGGTCCGGGCGGCAGGCCCAGCCATGCGGCGGATACGGCCGGCAGGGTAAGCCGCTTCTCTGCCCGGGAGAACACGCCGCCGCCGGCGCTGATCTTGGCGCGGTCGTACTCCGCCCAGGACGACCGCGGCAGCGCGAACAGCCGGGCACGCTCGTTATACGACGTTTCGGCATCGGGATCGGGATCGATGAAGATATGCCGGTGGTCGAACGCTGCCAGCAGCCGGGTCTTGCGGCTGACCAGCAGGCCGTTGCCGAACACGTCGCCGCTCATGTCGCCCACGCCGACACAAGTAAAAAGGTCGTTCTGGATGTCCAGGCCCAGTTCGGAAAAGTGCCGGGCGATCATCACCCATGCGCCCTTGGCGGTTATGCCCATGGCCTTGTGGTCGTAGCCCTGGCTGCCGCCCGAGGCGAACGCGTCGGCCAGCCAGAATCCGCGCTCGATGGCGATGCCGTTGGCGATGTCGCTGAACGTAGCGGTGCCCTTGTCGGCGGCGGCGACCATATATGGATCGTCGCCGTCGCGCCGGACCACGGCGTCGGGCGTCACCACCCGGTCGCCATGCAGCGTGTCGGCCATGTCGAGCATGGCGTTGATCAGGATGCGGTAGCAGGCCACGCCCTCCGCCATGACCGCCTCGCGGTCGCCGGGCGCCGGCGGGCACTTCAACACGAAGCCGCCCTTGGCCCCGGTGGGCACGATGACGACGTTCTTCAGCCGCTGCGCCTTCATCAGGCCCAATATCTCGGTGCGGAAATCCTCGCGCCGGTCGGACCAGCGGATGCCGCCGCGCGCCACCGGGCCGGCCCGCAGATGACAGCCCTCCATGCGGGCGGAGTGGACGAAAATCTCGCGCCACGGCCGGGGCAGCGGCATATCCCCGGCCTCGTCGCTGTCGATCTTGAGCGCGAGATACGGCTTGTCCTCATAGAAATTGGTGCGCAGCACGGCGCGGAGCAGCGTCATCAGCCGCGCCAGGATGCGGTCCTCGTCGGGGTTGGCGACGCCGTCCAGCAGCGCTGCCCAGGCGGCCTCCAGCGCTGCTTCGTCGCGGTGCGCCCGGCCGGGTTCGAAGCGGGTATGGAACAGGTCGATCAGGATGCGCGCCGCCGCCGGATGATCGGCCAGCGTCGCCTCCACGCTGGCTTGGCTGAATGCGAAGCCGACCTGCTTCAGCCAGCGATACATCGTCCGCAGCAGCCAGCATTCCCGCCATGTCAGACCGGCGCGCAGCACCAGGCGGTTAAATCCATCGGCCTCGGCCCGGTCATCCAGCAGGGCGTCGAGCGCGTCGAGCAAGGCGGGGAACACCGCCGGCGCCGCGTTCACCCCGGCCCGCAGCCCGAACACCTGCAGCACGACCGGTGGCGCGCCGGCAGGGTCGAGGTCGAACGGCACCTCCTGCATCGCCCGAAGGTCCAGGCTTTCGAGCAATGGCAGCACGTCCGCCAGCGGCAGCGGCGCGCCGGGCTGGGCGAGCCACATCGTCAACTGGTCGGCAGCGGCGCCGGGCTGGTGCTCGAGCCGGGTCGCGGCGCGGCCGGTCGCGACCGCTCGGCCAGGGCCAGGTCGGCGGCACCCTGGGCCGCCGTCGCGCGCTCGCGGTATGCGGCGGGGAAGGCGTCGCCCCAGCGTGCGGTCAGCTCGGCGGCGGCGGCCTCGCCCTCGGCGTCGACCAATACCTCGCTGAGCCGGTCGCGGAAGTCGCGCGCGGTCTGCCGGACCGCGGCCTCCAGCAGCGGGACGTCGACGGTGGGCACGGCGCCGGGCGTCGTGCCCAGGATGTAATTGACCCGGGCCAGCGGCTCGTCGCCCAACGCGATATAGAATGCCGCGATGTGCCCGGCGAAGGCGCGCGCCAGCATACCGCCGATCCGCTCCCGCAACTGGGTGTCGAATGAGTCGCGCGGCAGCCAGACGATGGCCGAGACGAACCGCTCGAACGGATCCTGCCGCAGCACGAGGGCCGGACGCGGGCGCAGCCGCAGGTCGAGCGCCCGCCGCGCGCCCTCCAGGATGGCGGCCTCCGGCGCCTGGAACAGCTCGTCGCGCGGCCAGGTGTCGAGCGTGTTGCGTAGCGCGCGGCCGTCATGGCTCTCGGGATCGACGCCCGACATCGCGAGGATTGCGTCGACTTTCTGCGCCAGCAGCGGGATCGACCGCGGGTTGCGGTTATAGGCGCTCGCGGCAAACAGCCCGAAGAACATCCGCACGCCGACGACTGCGCCGTCCCGCCCGAAGATGCGCGTCGCGACGACGTCGCCATGCTGGGCGCGGTGCACCGTGGACCGCAGGTTCGCCTTGGCGACGGCGAGCGCAGCCGGCTCCAGCAACGCCGCACGAACGGCCTGCGGCACGGCGGTGAGGTCGGCCAACGCGTCGAACACCGCGACGTCCGCATGCCGGAGCAGGCCGCGGTTCTCCTCCATCGCAACGGACAGCGCGCCGTCGGTGTCGACCGCGATCCGCCGGTGGCCGAGCAGGACGAAGTTGTCGTCCGCCATCCAACGCAGGAACGCCTGGGCCGGGCCCGCATCGGCCGCCGGGGCGGCAGCGACGTCCTGCTCGGCCTGATGGAGCAGCGCCAGCATGGGTTCGTGATCGGCGGTTGCGGCGCGCACGTCGTCCATCACGCTGCGCAGCGCCGCCTCCAGCGCCGGGCCGTCGTCGCTGCCCTGGCGCCGCGCGGAGCCGGTGAACTCGATGCGCATCATGCTTTCCAGCTTCGTGGAGCCAAGATTTGCGGCACTAGGTCCGTCGCCCCAGCCCAGCAGCCGGCCGTCCGCGTCGCGCCGGATCGGCGTCACCGGATGCAGCAACTGCCGTACGACGCGTCCGCCCTTGGTCAGCGCGGCCATGGCGCTGTCGACCAGGAACGGCATGTCGTCGGTGACGATCTCGGCCACGGCCCGGATGCCGGCCGACGAACCCGGCCGCGTGACGCGCACCAGGGCCTCGTCCGCATTGCGCCGCTGCGCCATCGACCACAGGCTTGCGGTCGCCGCGGCCATTGCTTCCGGGGTGGTTTCCGCGAGTTCGGCGCTGGGCACTCCGGCGTATAGCCGGCTCATGAAGGTTGCCGCGTCTGCCTGCAATGCCGGCGCGGACCGGGCCATGGTGTCCATGGCGGCGCGCAGCAACTCCGTCCGTACGGTATCGTGCGATTGGGGCGCAATGTCCGGCATGGGACGCCTCCGATGGTACGAAAGGGACGATGGGACCGGGTTGGCCGAAGCGGCGAAAGAAGCCTGCCTGACTTGAGAGTGGAACGCCAGGGTGCGCAGGCTGCGGCAGGTAACGCGACGGCGCCGTTGGCGATAGGGCCATCCCATTTGGCCCGGCTGCCCAGTGCAGCATGGATCAATATTCGTACGTGCGGCCCTAGATTGCTGCGTCGCAAGCGCTTCTCGCAATAACGAAAACAGAGGCAGGCGCGAATGCGCTCACCCCGCCGCCGGCGATTTCCCACGTTGCAACTTGCGCTTCCAGTTGCCACTGTTGCCTAGGTCCGTTCCGACGGTGCGCCATTCAGGTTGCCTGAATTGGCTGTAACAAGCTGGTCGCTGCCGAAATGCTCGGCCAGAACTAATGTTAGCACTCCAGCCAATAGAGTGCTAACACGTGCGTCGCGGGCAAGCCTCCGGGTGCCAGCATGGTTCCCGGCAACGTCAACGCTGCCCTGTTTGGAGAAACTCACATGAAATTTCGTCCGTTGCACGATCGTGTCGTGGTCCGCCGGATCACGCCGCTG
>CAZZWN010000096.1:0-11983 GCA_964657765.1 uncultured Acetobacteraceae bacterium | reverse complement strand
CAGCGTATAGACCGCGCCGCCCAACGCCGTGATCCAGACGCTGACTGGCCAATCCGTGACATAGGCCAGCGCCAGCCCGGTCCAGGTCTGCGCCAATGCCAGCACCGCCGACAGCGCCACCCCCTGCCCGACCCCGCGGGTCAGGCGATGCGCCGCCGCGGCCGGGGCGACGAGCAGGGTGAACACCAGCAGCACGCCGACCACCTGCACGCATAGCGCCGTCGCGAGCGCCACCACAGCAAGAAATAGCACCGACACGAGCCGCATCGGCACGCCGCGCGCCTCCGCCAGCTCCGGCTGCAGGCTGGCGAACAGCAGCGGCCGGGCAATGATCGCCAGCGCCGTCAGGCTCACGACGCCCAGGCCCAGCAGGGTCCAGATCGTGCCGGCGTCGACACCCAGGATGCTGCCGAACAGCAGCGCCGTCGCCTGCGCGGCATAGGCGGTGAAAAAATGCAGGAACAGCAGCCCGGCGCCGAGCGACACCGACAGCACCATGCCGATCGCCACGTCCCGCCCCTCCGCGCGCTCGCCCAGCAGTCCCATGCCGACCCCGCCCAGCACCGTGACGCCCACCATGCCCCATAGCGGCGATGCGCCGATCATCAGCGCTCCCGTGGCGCCGGTGAAGCCCACATGCGACAACGCATGCCCGGCGAAGGTCTGCCCGCGCAGCACCAGCAGGTATCCCACCACGCCGGCGACCAGGGCGACGATCGTCCCGGCCAGGGCCGCGTTGACCATGAAGTCATACTCAAGCATGCACGCCGTCCACGCACGCATGGGCGCGCTCGATCTCCTGCCCGCCAGACATGACGAAGATGCGGCCGCCCGCCCGGATCACCTCGATATCCGCGCCATACAGCCGGGACAGCACGGGGCCGGTGATCACCTCGTCCACCGTGCCGATCGCCGCCCGGCCGCCACCGAGGTAGAGCACGCGGTCGATCGAGCCCAGCAACGGGTTCAGCTCATGCGCGCTGAACAGCACGGTGACGCCCAGCTCCCGCGCCAGTCGGCGGACCAGCGCCACGATGGCGTGCTGCCGCCGGGGATCGAGGTTCAGCAACGGCTCGTCCAGCAGCAGCAGGCGCGGCCGGCCCAGCAGCGCCTGCGCCAGCAAAAGCAGTTGCCGCTCGCCGCCCGACAGGATCCGCAACGGGCGGTTGGCCAGGTTTGCGGCCCCGACCAGCTCCAGCACGCGGCTGATGTCCGCGCGCCCGGCGGCGTCCAGACGCGGCAGGCCCCAGCGCCCGCCGTGGATCGCGCCGGCCAGGAACGCGGCGCCGCTGAGCCGCATGCCGCCCGGCGTGGTGCGGGCCTGCGGCATGTAGCCGATGTCGGCAGCGCCGCGTGCCGCCGGGCGGCCCAGCGCATGCAGGCCGCCGGAGCCGGGCGTCACCAGCCCCAGCAGGGCGCGGAACAGCGTCGTCTTGCCGGCGCCGTTCGGACCCAGCACGCCCACGAACTCGCCGTAGCCGATGGCGAGCGACACCTCGCGAAGGACGGTCCGGCCGCCGAGGCCGATCGTGAGGCGGTCGAGCTCGACGGCGTTCAAGGAACGGCTAGCGCCTGATCCAGCGCATCGAGCTGCGCCAGCATCCAGGCCTGGTAGGTGAGGCCGGCCGGCTTCGTCTCGGCCACGCCGACGATCGGAACTTTATTCGCGCGCGCCAGCGTCAGCATGCGCCGGGCCGCATTGCCGCTCGCCTGGCTGTTGTAGAACAGCGCCCGCACGCGGTGCTGACGGAGGTCGGCCTCGAATGCCGCTACGTCGGATATCCGAGGCTCGGCGTCGTTCATCACCGCGACCTGAAACCGCTCGTTACGCATCAACAGGCCGAGAGCGGACGCCATCAGCCCGAACACCGGCTCCGTCGCTGTCACCGGCAGGCCGGCATATCGGGCCCGCAGCGCTGCAATTCGGGCATTGATGGGCTTGAGCGACGCAAGGAACGTTTGCAGCTTCACGGTGTACTCCGCGGCGTTCGCGGCGTCGGCCTGCGCGAGAGACGCCGTCATCGCGCGGGCGAAGACGGGCATGACTGCCGGGTCGAACCATAGATGCGGATTGGTGCCCGGCGCATGCCCGGTCACTTGGCCGATGTCGATGATCTGGCACGCTGCTTTCGGTGCGCCCGCCAGCAGGCGCCGCATCCAGGGATCATAGTCCGTGCCGTTCAACACGACGACGGCTGCGTCTGCGATCTGCCGCGCGACCGAGGGACTGGCTTCGAATAGATGCGGGTCCTGCGCCGGGTCGCTCAGGATGCTGACGACCGCCGCATGCGGTCCAGCGAGCTGCCCGGCGACGTCGCCATACACGGTCTCGGCTGCGACGATTCGCAGCGGGCTTTGCGCCGAAGCCGGGAACCGGGCGGCAAGGCAGAGAAGCGACAATGCGGCGATGATGGTGCGCATCGCTTCTAGTTATAATATAACATTTGCCCTGTAAATGCCACCGGCCGTGGAAAGCGGCCCGCAACACCACCGGAACTCCGGCTCAGGCGATCCGGCGCCTGGTGTCGGGCAACAGCGCCGTGAGCAGGCCGAGCGCCGGCAACCAGGCACATAGCGCATAGACGTGCTCGATGCTCGTCGCATCCGCCAGCTCGCCCAGAACCGCCGCCCCGAGACCGCCCATGCCGAAGGCGAAGCCGAAGAACAAGCCGCCGACCAGCCCAACGCGCCCGGGCAGCAGGTCCTGCGCGTAGACCAATATGGCCGAGAAGGCGCTGGCCAGGATCAGCCCGATCGGCACCGTCAGGATCGCCGTCCACAGCAGGTTCGCGTGCGGCAGCACCAGGGTGAACGGCAGCACGCCGAGAATGGAAGCCCAGATCACCCGCTTGCGCCCGAACCGGTCGCCGATCGGGCCGCCGACGACGGTGCCGACCGCGACCGAGCCCAGGAATACGAACAGCAGGAGCTGCGCCGTGTCCACCGCCACCCCAAACCGATCGATCAGGTAGAACGTGTAGTATGTGCTCAGGCTCGCCATGTAGAAGTACTTGGAAAAGATGAGCATCAATAGGATCGCCACCGAGGCGATCACCCGCGCGCGCGGCAGCGTCGAGACGGCCGGGGCAGATACGGGCGCACGGCGGCGCTCGGTGACCCGGCGGCCATACCAGCGCCCCACCACCGCCAGCACCGCCATCGCCAGCAATGCGACGATCGAGAACCAGGCGATGCTGGACTGGCCGTGCCGCACCACGATGAAGGCGGCCAGCAGCGGCCCGATCGCCGAGCCCGCATTGCCGCCGACCTGGAACACCGACTGCGCCAGCCCATGCCGGCCGCCCGACGCCATGCGGGCGACGCGCGAGGACTCCGGATGGAACACGGCCGACCCGAGCCCTATCATCCCGGCCGCCAGCAGGATCATCGGGAAGCTGCCGGCGACCGACAGCAACAGCAGGCCCGCAAGGGTGGACCCCATGCCGGCCGCCAGCGAGAACGGCATCGGACGCCGGTCGGTCACCAGCCCCACCAGCGGCTGCAGCAGCGACGCCGTGAGATAAAACGTGAGCGAGATCAACCCGACCTGGCCGAAATCGAGCGCGAATTTGGTTTTCAGGATAGGGTAGACCGACGGCACCAGCGACTGCATGAGGTCGTTCAGCAGATGCGACAGGCTGATGGCCAGCAGGATCCCGGCAACCGGACCGGCCCTGGATACGGGCGGCGCGTTGACCAGCAGGTCCGGTTCAATCGATGTCTGGCTCATGCGTCCCTGCCGTGCTGATACGAATTCTGATCAGCTTGATATAGCCCCATCCTGGCGGCGGTTCACCGCATGGCTCCCATGTCCGCGCTGCCGCTTCCGGCAATGTCCATGGAGGCTCGCGCCACCCGCGCCCAACGTGACGCTGATCAGCGCTACGCCAAGCCTCTCCGCCCGCAAGGTTCGGATCGCGCTGGCGATCGCTTTTCGGAGTTCGGCTGGCGCGAGACGCACGCCAGCCTCGCCCGATACATGGATGGCCTGTCTGCTGCGAGGCGGCGTTTGGGCCCGCTACTTTGCGCGCACCAACTGACCCCTGATCTCGCCGGCCGGGTTCGCGGCGGTGTGCACGTTCGCATACCATTCGCCCCCCATAAGATCGGCCACCTGCGCGTCGGTCAGCGTCGCCGTGCCCTGGATGGGGCTGGTGGGCGTCGGGAACGGCAGGACGACGCCGGCATTCTTGCCGGGCTCGGCAGGGCCATGGAAATGCGCCATCGTCGCCGGGCCAGACAGGCCGGTGTACTCGACGCCATAGGTCAGCACCTTGGTCGAGGTGTCGAGCGAGGCCGAGACGGTGCCCTTGCCGTCCGTCGTCTTGGCCGGGACCTCGGTCGCGCCGTTCATCGTGCCCTTGAAGGCGATCGTTTCGGCCTGGGCTGCGCCGCAGAACAGGCACGCGACGCCGAGCATCATTACAGTACGATACATCATCTTCCCCTTTGACGTAGTTGTCAGCGTATATGCGCCGTTACGGCGATCCCGTCAGGTCGCGCGAAAATATTTGCACCATCAGCCCGGCCCGGTTTTTTGCCGCCGGACGTCCGGCGCGGCCGTCATCCGTTCCCACTCCGTCCGCGCCGCCTCGTTCTGCGCAATCAGTGTCCGGCGCTCCTGCAGCAGGGCGTCGCGCTCCTTCGTCAATGCCTCGGCCGCGGTGTTCATCGTCTTGAGCCGTGCAGCCTGGTTGTCGCGCTCCGTTTGCGACACGCGAAGCTGCTCCTCCAGCACCCCCATCTCTGCCGAGGCCGCGCGCAGCTTCAGCTTGATCGAATTTTGCTCAGAACGGAGCGTATCGCGTTCGGTCTCGAGGCGCTGTATGTCCGGCACCCATTGCAAAAGACGAAAGAGCAGGCTCAAGCTGGTGTCCCTCCCTGCTGACGGCCGTGCTGGGCACCTCCGTCCGGACCCAGCGCGGGCTGGGATGCCGATGGCCTGAATTAACGCCCCGGCAGCTTACAGCCGCAGGACAGCGAGTGCCATCCCCGTTATGATCGCGTGTTGGGACGTTACGGCGCGGCGCTCACCTGGATCGCCGTTGCAGCGGCCCCGCCGCCCTGCGCCGTTTCGACCGGAGCCGGCGTATCCGACCTGGCAGGCTGATGGTCAAGCATCACGCCAGCCGCGGTATAGGTATTGCCGACGCTCATCGGCCGGCCGTCGCGCGCCAGCAGGCCGGCATTGCGCATTACGCTATAGCTCTCGACCTCGACGCTGGACTCCGACGGATGCTTCGCGACCGCGGCGAGGAAGCGCGACGCGCCGGTCGGGCCGAGCACGTGCAGCAAGTAAAGGTCTGCGGGCGTGACCCGGCGCCCGAGCTGACCCTGCAATGCCGCCTGCTGCTCGCTCATGTTTTGCGCCGCGAGCCTCGCCGAGAGCACAGGGTCGTTGCGCATGCGCAGGATCGCCGCCCGCGTTCCGCTGCCGGAAACAACGAGCTCGCCAGACCGATGGTCCCTGCGAATAGCGGCGGCATAGCCTCCGACGTCGTGCTGCGAGCCGTAGGTGCGCACGACCTGGAGCCAGGTTCCGGTGGTGAACTGCAGCAGCCCTTTGGCCGACGACCGGGCGCTGCGCGCACTCGGGTTGAACCGGCTCTCACGCCAGGCGATCGCGATGAGCAAACCTGGATCGACTCCAGACTCGTGCGCCGCCGTCTGTATGGCCTCCATGACCGCCGGAGGGATTCGCGGATTGTCCCACGTCGAATTGCTGAGCGGCACGAGGCCGTTATGCATACCCCCGGCGTAGTGGGAGCCGCTTTGGTTCCGATGGACGCGCGCAAGGGTCCGTCCATGCTGCCGCGACGCGGAGTGGACCAAATGCTTGGACGCCGCTCGCGCACTGCCGCCGTGTCCATGGCGCGCCAGAGGCCGCGATACTGCAACGCTATGCGCGCTGGCGGCGCTGGTTGCCATAACGGTGCTCAATATGAGAGACAGGCGCCCAAACCTGTGCAGCAACGCGGCTATCTGGCCCGGCGAACTGTTAGTACTTCGGCGCATAACGTCCTCATTTCGCAATCATCGAGCGCGCATCGCTAGAGCTCGGACACCGCACCGTGCTGAAGTTGGTCTCGAAAGATAATAACAGAATGGCGCAGCCCTCGACTCGGTTGCGTCGCAAACAGATTAGTGAGGCGAGCGCTTCTACAAGCTAAATGCATATTGCCGCAAGGACGAAACGAACGATCAACCCGAGTTTGAATTCAGCAATTACTGATACAACCATATGGAATAATATTCCGATATCGATCTGTAGCTTCCATGTCCGGCATCAGACCTGTCAGCCTTATCCCTCCATCACCGGCTGATGCTTAGGTTGTTGTTCGGTCCAGCTGTCTGGTCGAAGCCAACCGGACGGGATGTGCCTGTTCGCCGCGTCTTGCGGCGGCTGCACGACAGCAGGCCATGCCTATCCAGGGCGGTTGCAGCCGCCGTGGATAGCCCGATCGAGCCTGCGTGAAGCCGGGCTAAGCGGCGTGGGCGAGCTGCGCCTCGGCATAGACGGCCTGCTCGAACCGATCGAGCAGCGTCAGCACGCGCGCATCGGCGAACGGCAGGATCTGCGTCATCAGCACGCCGGCGATGCCGTGCTTCGGGTCGATCCAGTAATACGTATTGGCCAACCCCGCCCAGGCCATGCTGTCCGTGCTCCGCCCGCCCTCGACATCATGGGTGTTCAGCATGAACGCCAGCGACCAACCCTTGTCGCGGCCCGGGAAGAACTCGGCGTCGTTCGTCACGGATGGTATTGCCGTGGGCAGCGCCTTCACCCGGATTGGATGGATCGCGTCCTTCGTCATATGCGCGACCGTCGCCTCGCTGAGCACGCGGGCGCCGTCCAGCGCCCCGCCGTTCAGGATCATGCGGCAGAACTTCAGGTAGTCGGGCGCGGTGCCATAAAGCCCGCCGCCGCCCATATGGAACTCCGGCTCCTGCTCTACCTCCAAGGGAATCGGCGACAGGCTGCCGCCGGCGACCCGCGCATTCATCTCCACCAGGCGCTTGCGCTGCGCGTCGCCGATGCGGAACGCGGTGTCGTGCATGCCGAGCGGCGCCAGGATGCGGTCGCGCATATAATCCGCGAGGCGCTGCCCGCTCACCGCCTCGACCGCCTTGCCCGCCCAGTCGATGCCGGTGCCATACTCCCAGGCGTCGCCGGGGTCAGAGACGAGCGGTGTCTCCAGCGCGGCGTTCTTGCAGGTCAGGATGCCCGGCGTGCCCGCATGCGCCATATAGCGCAGCATGTCCTCGCGCCACATGTCGTAGGCATGGCCGCTGGTATGGGTCAGCAGGTGCCGCAGCGTGATCGCGCGGGCGGCGGGGCGGAGCTGCGGCGCGCCGTCTCCGTCGAAACCGGTCAGCACCTGCGGCTGCGCCAATTGCGGCAGCACGGCGGCGATCGGCGCATCGAGCGAGAGCTTGCCCTCGTCGACCAACTGCAGCGCGCAGGCGCTGGTGATGGCCTTGGTCATCGATGCGATCCAGAACACGCTGTCCGGCTGCATCGCCTCGCCGGCCGCGTTGCGGAGGCCGGCGGCGCCTGCGTAGGCGACGCCCTTCGCGGTGCCGGCCGCCACGGCGACGCCGGGCACGTCGCCGCGGTCGACGGCTTCGGCCAGGATTTGATCGATGGATTGGCTCATTTGCGTATCTCTCCCCATGCCGGCATTGCGATCCTCGGGAAGCGTATAATCAAACCGCGCCGGCGGGCAACGCGGCCGGATTCTTCGCGGTGTAGATCCAGCAGGCGGCGTCGAGCGACGGCTTGCCGCCCTGCGCCCGGTCGCGCAGGGCCTCGCGGACCATGCCGACGGCCCGCTCGCGCGTGGCCGCATCGACGTCACGCAGCAGGGCGGACGCAGGGCCGGCCTCGACGGCGAACTCGACGGCGGCCGCAAGTGCCATGTCTTTCGTGCCGTCTCCGGCAGTTTCCAGGGCCGCGTCGACCTTCATGCTCGCGACCTCGGCAAAGCCAGCCTGGGCGAGGATCGCGCCCACCCGCGCCGCATCCGCGAAGGCGAACGGGCCCGGCGCGTCCGGCGGCACGGGAGCCGGGGCCGCCACCACCCGCAGCATCGCCGCGCGCGGGACCGCGACCCAGGCGTTCTCCGACATCGGCCGCCAGCAGACCATCGCGAGCCGTCCGCCCGGCCGCAGCGCCCGGCGCAGGTTGCGGAACGCCCGGATGGGGTCGCCAAAGAACATGACGCCGAAGCGCGACGTCAGCAGATCGAACCCGCCCGGTTCGAACGAGGCTGCTGCGGCGTCCGCCTCCTGCCACTCGATCGCTGCCTGTCCTGCCGACGCCAGCCTTGCGCGTGACCGGGCATGGTCGAGCATCGGCCGCGACACATCGACCGCCAGGATGCGGCCCTCCGCGCCGAGCGGTCCTGCCAAAACCAGGCTGAGCTCGCCACAACCGCAGCCGATATCCAACACCCGCTCGCCCGGGCGCGGTGCGGCCTGCTCAATCAGGGCTGCGGTGAATGGCCGGAAGCCGCGGTCCAGGCGCTCCTGCCCAGCGACCCATTTACGCCCGGTGTCGCCGTTCCAGTAATCGATCTGGTCGGTGTTTGCCGATGTCGGAGTGGTCGTCGCAGTGGCCATTGCTGTTCCCTTGTAACCCTCAGCGATGCCTATGGCAGCACAGGGCAGCGGCAGCAACGGACGGCCGTCAAACAGGGCTGAGGGGAGTAGGTGTCGAGCCGGTTGCAACTTGATCTGGCCGGCGGGCGGTTACGTTCCGCTGACGCCGTTCGAGGCTTGGTTAGTGTTGCAAACGAGGGAGGTGAGGCCGGCGGGCCGCCTCACCGTAGACCAGCCAAGGCCTGTGTTGGATCGAAGCGGACGCTAGACCGCCGGCGCCAATCCCAGGTCAGCGGCCTCCCCGCCGAATAAGGGCCCGCCACGCGGGCCGGCGATTGTCGCCGGACAGGGCGGAGGATCGTCGTCGTCGTCAGACCGGCTCCGCCGCAAAGCCGTTTTCAGCCGACTGGGCAAACGGATGCGCAGTTCCGCAAACGGCCTAATGGGACCGCACGCTGTGTGCTCAAAATCGTTGTCATCACTAAGCAACTGCAAAGCCCTTAGGATGTCGCCGACACGAACGACCGCGCCATTATCCAACTGCCGCAATGAAGGCGCGTCCGGAACCACCCGGACGTCGGAAGCCCACGAAGCAAGGACCTCACGCTTTTCGGCCAGTGTAAGCCGGCGGTCGTTCACTACCTCGTCGGGATGCATGAGGCCCGTCGTGAGGCTTGGCTGGCTCTCAATCGTTGTGGCGTCCAAACGAGCATCTTTATTCGGAAAACCGTTCCCTGCGATCTGCCTTCCATCCATTTCCAATCTCCTCGACGAGGCGCCTCCCGGCAAGCGCCGGGAGGCTGAGACTGTCGGTGAAACTACTCGGCGTCAGGCCGCCTGCCGCTCGGCCGCGCTTTCTTGGACCAGCCTCTGCTGATTGTCCTGACCCTTGAGGGCCGCGGCATGGGAGCTGAGCTCGATCCGGCGGGGCTTAAGCTGATCGGGTATCTCACGAGCCAGCTCGACCAAAATCATCCCGTTCTCCAGGTCAGCCGAAACGACCTTCACGTGATCGGCCAAGTTGAACGTCTGCTTGAAGCTCCGGGACGCTAGACCCTGATGCAGCATCTCCTGATGCTTCGTCTCGGTCTTCTTCTGCCCCGTAATGAACAGGGTATTGCCCTGCTGGATCAGCTCGACCTCATTTGGCCCAAACCCGGCGACCGCCATGCTGATGCGATATTGGTTATCGCCATTTTTCTCAATGTTGTAGGGTGGCCAGTCCGGGCGGACACTGCTGTCGATCAGGTCGAACAGCCGGTCAAACCCGACGGTGGAGCGAAACAGGGGCGCAAAGTCATAAGTCCTCATCACCACATTCTCCTTAAAGCAACATGGTCAACACGCCGTTGTCACGGCCTTGCGTCGATCCCTCAGGCCTCGACGGGGAGCCACATAATTCGATGCAAAAAGCTCTTCAACATCGTCGAGTTCACATTTCTGTGATTCTAGTGTGAGGCACGCTTAGCCGGATATCCCGTTGATGCTGTGGTTTATTTTTGCTGTGGATTATAGGTTCGGCCGTTGCCTAAAGCTGGTGGTGCGCCAGTGGGCCCAGCACGGCCTCGCGCATGCGCGCCTGCAAATAAGCGCCGTCGCGCGGCGGCAGCACGAGCGGCAGCGCGCCGGCATCGATCTTCGCCACCGCGAACAGCGGCGCACCCCCGGCGTGGATCGCGTCGCGCAGGCCGTCCACCTGCTCCGGCGCCGTCACCAGCATCGTACGCTCGAACCCGGCGCCCCGAGCCATTGCGGCCAGATCGACGCCGTGTCCGGTATGGGTCTCCTGCATCCCGGTCTCGCCATATCGCTCGTTGTCCTGCACCAGGATCGCCAGGTTGGGCGGCCGCCGCACCGCGATGGTCGCGAGGCTGCCGAGTCCCATCAGCATCTCGCCGTCGCCGGTGATGACCAGCACCGTCCGCCGCGGCTGCGCCAGCGCCAGGCCGAGCCCGATCATGGCGGCGCCGCCCATGCCGCCCCACAGCGGAAGGTTCTCCGCGCAATCGCCGACGGCGGTGATGTCCCAGGCCGGCGCGCCCAGCCCTGCCACCACCAGCATGTCGCTGCGCCCGGCCAGCACGGCGCGGCACAGCTCCCGCCGGTCCAGCTTTCCCGATGAGGCAAGCCCTGCTTGGACAGTCATCGCCTAATCCTTTCCGAACGTCTTGGCGCCGAGCACACGCTGGCCGATCAGCGTCGCCGTCGGGCGGAACGTGTTGAACGCCATCCGCAGGGTGGCGTCGACCGTGGGCGCCACGTCCTCGGGCCGGTCGGCGCGTCGCACCAGGGTCCCCATGGCCTCCAGCACCGTCTGCGTCGCGTTGCCCATCGGGATTTGCGCCGGGTTGAACTCGCCGAAGTCGCCCCGCATGGTCACGATCATCGGCAGCGGGGTGCGGTGCATGACGCTCAGCGACAGCATGTTGATGCAGTTGCCGACCCCGGAGCTCTGCATCAGCAGCACGCCCTTCTGCCCGCCCAGCCACGCGCCGCACAGCATGGCGACGCCCTCTTCCTCGGTGGTGAGGGTCACGACCTGCATGGCATTGTCGGCGAGGCAGCGCCGGATCAGCCGCGAGTGCCCGGCATCCGGAACCAGCGCAACCTGCGTGATGGAATGCGCCTTCAGCAGATCGAAGATCTGGTCCGGCCAGGTCGCCTCAGCGTCCGGCGCGCTTTCGATCTGCTTTGCCTGCATTGTCCCTCCAAGCCGTCATGCGGCGCGACCCAGTCGTGGCATACCGGACACCATGCCGCCGCAGACTGCAACCACGTGACTGGTCCTGTCCGCCGCCTACCGCGCTACCCGCTCCGCAAGCTGCATGAAGGCCGGCACGGCGGCGCCCAGGGCGGACAGGCTCACCTGTTCCGTCGGGCGGTGCGCCTGATGCATGTCGCCGGGTCCCAGGATGAGGCAGGGCGCCAGCGACTGGAGCGCCGAAGCGTCGGTGCCGAACGGCACGGTGCGCGGCGCATGGCCCGTCAGCTCCACGGCCTGGCGGATCAATGGGTGGCCGGCTGCCAGCTCAGGCGGCAAACCCTCCCGGGCCTCCGTCAGCTCCACGCCGGCGCGGGCGGCGGCGGCGCGGACGGCGTCGACCACCGGCGTGGGGTCGAGACTGGCGCTGTAGCGGAATTTGATACGCACCGTGGCGCGCGGCACCGTGACGTTCACGGCCGTGCCGTGATTGTCGATGACCGGGTTGAAATCGCTGAAGGCCGGTTCGTAGGCGCTGTCCTGGAGGGCCTGCTCGATCTTCTTCACGCGTGTCAGGATGGACAGGTCGATGTGCTTCTCGCCCACATCGATGACGATCCCTCCAATGATGGCTGGCTCCACCTGTGCCAGCAGCGTAGGCAGCATCTGACCATCACTGAT